>NZ_MWQN01000003.1:300000-600000 GCF_002024165.1 Embleya scabrispora | reverse complement strand
CCGGGTTCTTCGACGTATCGCCGCGCGAGGCGTTGGCGATGGATCCGCAGCAGCGGCTGTTGCTGGAGACCTCGTGGCAGGTGCTGGAGCGCGCCGGGATCGATCCCGGCACGCTGCGCGGCAGTCGAACCGGCGTATTCGTCGGGGTGATGTACCACGACTACGCGTCGGGCATGCGGAAGGTACCCGAGGGTGTGGACGGCTACCTGCTGCTCGGCAACTCCGGCAGCGTCGCCTCGGGACGGATCGCCTACACGTTCGGGTTCGAGGGCCCGGCGGTGACCGTGGATACCGCGTGCTCCTCGTCGTTGGTCGCGCTGCATCTGGCCGCTCAGGCCGTGCGCAACGGGGAGTGTTCGATGGCGCTGGCCGGTGGCGTGACGGTGATGGCCACGCCGCAGGTCTTCGTCGAGTTCAGTCGGCAGCGGGGGTTGGCGCCGGACGGCCGGTGCAAGGCGTTCTCGGCCGCGGCGGACGGCGCGGGCTGGTCGGAGGGTGTCGGTGTGCTGCTGGTGGAGCGGTTGTCCGACGCGCGGCGGCGCGGGCATCGGGTGTTGGCGACGGTGCGGGGTACGGCGATCAATCAGGACGGGGCGAGCAACGGGCTGACGGCGCCGAACGGTTCGGCGCAGCAGCGGGTCATCCGGCAGGCGCTGGCGAACGCGGGGCTGTCGGCCGGCGACGTCGACGCGGTCGAGGCACACGGTACCGGTACCACGCTCGGCGATCCGATCGAGGCCCAGGCGCTGATCGCCACCTACGGTCGGGGGCGCAGCGCCGAACGGCCGCTGTACCTGGGGTCTTTGAAGTCGAACATCGGCCACGCCCAGGCCGCCGCCGGGGTGGCCGGGGTGATCAAGATGGTGATGGCGATGCGCGCGGGCGTGTTGCCCCGGACGCTGCACTGCGACGAGCCGTCCCCGCACGTCGACTGGTCGGCGGGCACGGTCGAACTGCTCACCGAGGCGCGCGAGTGGCCCGACAGCGGGCGCCCCCGCCGGGCCGGTGTCTCGTCGTTCGGCGCGAGCGGCACCAACGCCCATGTTCTCCTGGAGCAGGAACCCGAACCGGCGTTCGTCGCGGAGGCGACCGAAGTCACGGCCGGCGAACGGATCCTCGCCTGGCACGTTTCGGCGAGGTCCGACGAAGGCCTGCGTGCCCAGGCGGCGACTCTGGCCGCCTATCTGGACGAGAATCCCGAACTCGACCTTGCCGCGGTCGCCTCGGCGCTGGCCGGCTCGCGTGCGGCGCTCGAGGAGCGCGCCGTGGTGGTCGGTTCCACGCGTGCCGCGCTGTCGGGCGGGTTGGATGCGCTGGCGGCGGGCGAGTTCGGGACGGGCGTCGTCCGGGGATCGGTGCTCGGGGCGGGGGAGCTTGCGTTCCTGTTCGCCGGGCAGGGGAGTCAACGGGTCGGGATGGGGCGCGAACTGCACGCCGTCTTTCCGGCGTTCGCGACGAGCTTCGACGCCGCGGCAGCGGAGTTGGATCGCCGACTGGCCGGGCATGTCGCGCATTCGGTGCGGGATGTGGTGTTCGGGGCGGAGGGCACCGCGGGACTGCTGGACGAGACGGTGTTCACCCAGGCGGCGCTCTTCGCGATCGAGGTGGCGCTGTTCCGGTTGCTCGAATTCTTCGGCCTGCGGCCACAGTTCCTGCTGGGGCATTCGATCGGAGAGGTGGCCGCCGCGCATGTCGCGGGTGTCTGGTCGCTCGCGGACGCCGCCGAGGTCGTCGCGGCGCGTGGGCGGTTGATGCAGGCGCTTCCACCCGGTGGCGCGATGGTCGCGGTACAGGCCGGCGAGGACGAGGTGACGGCGGCGCTGGAGACGGCGGGTGTCGGCGACACGGCGGGGATCGCAGCACTGAACGGTCCGACGTCGGTGGTGATCTCCGGTGACGAGGAGCCGGTGCTCCGGGTGGCGGCCGAGTTCGCGGCGCGCGGACGCAAGACCAAACGATTGACGATCAGCCGCGCGTCCCACTCGCCGCGGATGGACGCGATGGCGGCCGAATTCCGGGGCGTGCTGGAGGGGGTGACCTTCGGCCCACCCACACTGCCGATCGTCTCCACCCTGACCGGACGGCTCGCGAGCGCCGAGGAGTTGACCGAACCGGACTACTGGGTACGGCAGGTGCGCGGAGCCGTGCGTTTCGCGGACGGTGTGCGGGAACTGCGCGCGGCGGGCGTGGGAACCTTCCTCGAACTGGGGCCGGACGGGGTGCTGACCGCCCTGGTGCAGGACTGTCTTGCCGCGTGGACCGGGATCGAGACCGGCACGCCCGACGTTGCCGCCGGCTCCGTGCTGCGCCGGGACCGCCCGGAGCACGAGGCGTTGTCGACGGCACTCGCGCTGGCCCATGTACGCGGTTGCTCGATCGACTGGTCGGCGGTGCTCGCGCCGACCGTGCACGGGCACCTCGATCTGCCCACCCATGCCTTCCGGCGTCGGCACTACTGGCTCGACGACGTGGCGGGCACACCGGTCGATGCCGCCGGGCTCGGACTGGTCGCGGCCGGTCACCCGTTGCTCGCGGCGACGGTACGCCTGGCCGGGGCCGACGAGGTCGTGCTGACCGGCCGGATCTGCCTCCGGGCCCAGCCGTGGTTGCGCGATCACGCCGTCGCGGGGACGGTGTTGTTGCCCGGGACCGCGTTTGCGGACCTGGCCGTTCAGGCGGGCGATCGGGTGGACTGCGGACGCGTCGACGAACTGACGCTGCACACGCCGCTCGTGGTGCCCGAGCACGGCGCGTGCGCCCTTCAGGTGCGGGTGGAGTCGCCGGCCGCCGACGGTCGCCGGGCGATCGCGGTGTACTCCCGGGACGAGGCGTCGGGCGAGGACGGCGAATGGACCCGGCACGCCGCCGGATTCCTGGCCGAGACGGTCACCGACGCGGCGTTCGACCTGGTGGCGTGGCCCCCGCCCGGTGCGCGACCGGTCGACCTCGACGGCTTCTACGCTCGTGCCGCCGACGGCGGATACGGTTATGGGCCCGCGTTCCGGGGGCTGCGGGCGCTGTACCGGGGCCGGCACGGCGAGTTGTTCGCCGACGTGCGGTTGCCGGACGAACTCCGCGGCGAGGCGGGCCGTTTCGCGGTGCACCCCGCGCTGCTGGACGCCGCGTTGCACGGCCTTGTCGGTGCCGACGTCGATGCGGCTCCGACGGGCACGATGCGGCTGCCGTTCGGGTGGCAGGGGCTTACGGTGCATGCGGTCGGGGCGTCGGTGCTGCGGGTGCGGCTGGCGCCGGTCGACGGCGATCCCGATCGGATCGTCGTGCAGGCCGCCGACGGCACCGGGCGGCCGGTGCTCTCGGCCGAGGCGCTCGAACTGCGCGCCGTCGACCGGGCCCGGTCGAGCGCCGGCTCGGCGGCGGATTCCCTGTACTCGGTGGTCTGGAGTCCCGTCGCTCCGCCCGCTCCGGACAGCGACCGGCCCGATCCGCACCCGGACCTGACCATCCACACCTGCCCCCCGATCCCGGCGGCGGGCGCGGATCTCGCCTCGGCCGTCGAGGCGGCGGCCGTCCGCGTGCTCACGGAGATGCGGGGTTGGCTGACCGCCGCGTCGGCCACGTCGTGCTTCGTGGTGGTCACGCGCGGGGCGGTGGCGACGGCATCCGGTGACGCGGTGTCGGATCTCGTACACGCTCCCGCGTGGGGGCTGGTGCGGTCGGCGCAGCACGAACACCCGGGCCGATTCCTGCTGATCGATCTCGACCCGGATGTCGACGCCGATGCGGCCGACCCCTTCGAGGTGGCAGGCACGGCACTGGCGGCGCGGGAGACCCAGGTCGCCGTGCGGTCGGGCGTCGTGCTCGCGCCGAGGCTGGTTCGGGCGGATCGGGACGGGACGCTGACACCGCCGGCGGATCCGTGGCGACTGGATGCGATCTCGCGCAGGACGCTGGGAGACCTGGCGCTGGTGCCGGCGCCGGAGGCCCTGGAGCCTTTGGGATCCGGGCAGTTGCGGATCGCGGTACGGGCGGCGGGGCTGAACTTCCGCGATGTGCTCATCGCACTGGGCATGTACCCGGAGGCCGGCGCGTCGATGGGCGGCGAGGGCTCGGGCCTGGTGACCGAGGTGGGTCCGGGGGTGACCGACTTCGCGGTCGGCGACCGGGTCTTCGGGATGTTCCCCGAGGCGTTCGGGTCGCACGCCGTCGCCGATCACCGGACGGTCGCCAGGATTCCGACGGGATGGTCCTGGGAGCAGGCGGCGTCGGTACCGGTGGTGTTCCTGACGGCGTATCACGGGTTGGTGGAGTTGGCCGGTCTGCGGGCCGGTGAGTCGGTGCTGATCCATGCCGGGTCCGGTGGGGTGGGGATGGCGGCGGTGCGGATCGCCCGGTACCTGGGTGCCGAGGTGTTTGCCACCGCGAGTCGTGGCAAGTGGGATGTGCTGCGGTCGTTGGGGTTGGACGACGCGCACATCGGGGATTCGCGGACGCTCGACTTCGCGGAGGAGTTCCGGGCCGCGACGGACGGTCGTGGTGTGGACGTGGTGTTGAACTCGCTGGCGGGCGAATTCGTGGACGCGTCGTTGCGACTGACGTGTGCCGGCGGCCGGTTCATCGAGATGGGGAAGACCGACATCCGGGACGGGGACGCCGTGGAGTCCGCGTTTCCGGGCGTTGTGTATCGGCCGTTCGACCTGTTGGAGGCGGGGCCGGAGCGGATCGCGGTGATGCTCGGCGAACTCTCGGCGCTGTTCGCGTCGGGAGTGTTGTCGCCGGTTCCGGTGCGGTGTTTCGACGTGCGGCGGGCGCCGGAGGTCTTTCGGTTCATGGCGCAGGCGCGGCATACGGGCAAGTTGGTGCTTCGGATGCCGGTGCCGTGGGATCCGGACGGGACGGTGTTGATCACCGGTGGTACGGGCACGTTGGGCGCCCTGGTGGCCCGGCATCTCGTCGCCGAACACGGGGTGCGCGGCCTGGTGTTGCTCAGCCGCAGCGGCATGGCCGCGCCGGGTGCGGCGGAGCTGGTGTGCGAACTGGGCGCTCTCGGGGCGCGGGTGGTCGTCGAGGCGTGCGACGCGGCCGACCGCGAAGCCCTCGCCGAAGTGCTCGCGCGCATCCCCGAATCCGCCCCGCTCACCGGAGTCGTACACACCGCCGGCGTCCTGGCCGACGCGCCGGTCGAGTCGATGACCTCCGAACACGTGGAGCGGGTGTTGCGGGCGAAGGTCGACGGCGCGATCAACCTGCACGAGTCGACCGCCGGCCACGACCTCGCCGCCTTCGTGCTCTTCTCCTCGATCGCCGGAGTGCTCGGTGGTCCGGGGCAGGCCAACTACGCGGCGGCGAACACCTTCCTGGACGCGCTCGCCGCGCGCAGGCAGGCCGGCGGCCTTCCCGCCGTCTCCGTGGCCTGGGGCCTGTGGGGTGCGGCGAGCGGCATGACCGGACACCTGGGCCGTCGGGACCTCGCCCGGATGCGCCGCTCCGGCATCGTCGCCATGACGGCCGAACAGGGCCTCGGGCTGCTGGACGCCGCTCTGAGGACGGCGCAGGCGAGCTCGGCCGCCGTGCGGTTCGACCTCGGCGCCCTGCGTACGGCGGCCGAGCAGGGCACCTTGCCGGTGCCCCTGCGCGCCCTGGCGCGTGCTCCACTGCGGCGGGCCGTCACGGCCGAAGCCCACGCGGAACCGGCGCTCGCCGGGCAGTTGGCGGGACGCTCCCGGGCGGAGCGCGAGCGCATCCTGGTCGACCTCGTGCGTCGGCACAGCGCCCTGGTCCTGGGGCACGCCTCGATGGACGCGATCTCCTCCGAACGCGGCTTCCTGGAGTCCGGCTTCGACTCGCTGACCATGGTCGAACTGCGCAACCGGCTCGGCGTCGCCACCGGACTGCGCCTGCCGACGACGGTGACCTTCGACTGTCCGACCCCCCGGGCACTCGCCCGGTTCCTGGACGAGGCACTGGATCCGGTACCGGAGTCCGCACCGGCGCCGCTGCTCGGAGAACTCGCGCGGTTCGAGGCGGCGTTCGCCGAAACGCCCCCGGATGCGGACGACGAACGGGAGTCGGTGCTGCGCCGACTGCGCGAACTGGTGTGGCGGTTGGAGGCGACGCCGAACGGGACGGCACCGGCCGCCGACGGCGCCGGCGACGAGCGACCGGGCGGCTTCGACGACGTGACCGACGACGAGATGTTCACCCTGCTCGACGAGGAGTTGGGCCTGGACCGACCCGGCGAACAGCCGGACCCGTGGGCCGCCGACCGGCCGGACCGGTTCGCGCCCGATCCGCCGGACCCGTCGGCCGCCGATCGATCCGGACCCCCGACCCCTGGAGAGCGTGGACGATGAGCGCCGGCGACACCGAGCACAAGCTGCGCGACTACCTCAAACGGGTGGCCGAGGAACTGCGGCAGACCAAGCGGCGATTGGCCGCCGTCGAGGCCCGCGGCCGGGAACCGATCGCCATCGTCGCCATGTCGTGCCGCTTCGCCGGCGGGATCCGCTCGCCCGAGGACCTGTGGCGGCTGGTCGCGTCCGGCGCCGACGTGCTCTCCGATTTCCCGACCGACCGGGGCTGGGACGTCGACGCGATCCACGACCCGGACCCGGCCGCCCCCGGCAAGACCTATGTGCGCCGGGGCGGCTTCGTGTCCGACGTGGCCGACTTCGACGCGGAGTTCTTCGGCATCTCTCCGCGCGAGGCGCTGGCGATGGATCCTCAGCAGCGGTTGTTGCTGGAGACGTCGTGGGAGGCGTTCGAGTGGGGCGGGATCGACCCGGCCGGGCTGAAGGGCAGCCGCACCGGTGTCTTCGTCGGGGCCGGCGCGCTCCGCTACATCGAGCATCCGGACGACGTGCCGCAGACCGTCGAGGGCTACCTCCTGACCGGAAACGTCGCCAGTGTGCTGTCCGGCCGGGTGTCCTACACGTACGGGTTCGAAGGCCCGGCGGTGACCGTGGACACGGCCTGCTCCTCGTCGCTGGTCGCGCTGCACCTGGCGGCGCAGGCCCTTCGGCAGGACGAGTGTTCGATGGCCCTGGCCGGCGGGGTGACGGTGCTCTCGGATCCGTCCCTGTTCGTCGAGTTCAGCCGGCAACGCGGCCTCGCGCCGGACGGCCGCTGCAAGGCGTTCGCCGCCGGAGCCGACGGCACCGGCTGGTCGGAGGGTGCGGGCCTGCTGTTGCTGGAGCGGTTGACCGACGCGCGCCGCAACGGCCACCAGGTGCTCGCCGTACTGCGCGGCAGTGCGGTCAACCAGGACGGCAGCAGCAGTGGGCTGACCGCACCCAGCGGGCCCGCGCAGCAGCGGGTGATCCGACAGGCGCTGGAGAACGCCCGACTGACGGCGGATCAGGTCGACGCGGTGGAGGCGCACGGCACCGGCACCGCACTCGGCGACCCGATCGAGGCGAGGGCGCTCCTGGCCACCTACGGACACGACCGCGACCCGGAGCGGCCGCTGTGGCTGGGCGCGCTCAAGTCCAATCTCGGTCACTCGGTCGCGGCTTCGGGGGTCGCGGGGGTGATCAAGATGGTGCAGGCGATGCGACGGGGCGTATTGCCCAAGACGCTGCACGTGGATGCGCCGACCCCGCACGTGGATTGGTCGGTGGGCGCCGTGGAACTGTTGACCCAGGCGCGACCGTGGCCGGAGACGGGTCGGCCGCGTCGGGCCGCCGTGTCGTCGTTCGGGATCAGCGGGACGAACGCGCACGTGATCATCGAGGAGGGCGAGGGGGCGGCGCCCGACGCCGACTCCGAAGACGGCGGCGGCCGGTCGGCGACGGCGGCATGGTCCGCCCACGACCACATCCCCTGGCTCGTCTCCGCCCGCTCCGAGGCCGGACTGCGCGCCCAGGCGCGGCGGTTGTCGGACCACATCGGGGCGCACCCCGACCTCACCCCGCTCGACCTCGCCTACTCGCTGGCCGCGACCCGGTCGGCGCTGGAGGTGCGCGGTGCGGTCTTCGGGTCCGATCGTGCGGAACTCCTCGCGGGGCTCGGCGATTTGGCGGACGGCGCGCGGGCGCCCGGCGTGGTGACGGGGACGGTCCGCACGGACGGTCGAGTGGCGTTTCTCTTCAGTGGACAGGGCAGTCAGCGGGTCGGGATGGGGCGTGAACTGTACGCCGCCCACCCGGTGTTCGCGGCGGCCTTTGACGAGGCCGTGTCCGCGTTGGATGGCCGGTTGGCCGGGCATGTGGCGCATTCGGTGCGGGACGTGGTCTTCGGGACGGAGGGCACCGACGGGCTCCTCGGCGAGACGGTGTTCACCCAGACGGGGTTGTTCGCCGTCGAGGTGGCGCTGTTCCGCCTGGTCGAATCGTTCGGTGTGCGACCCGATTTCCTGCTGGGTCATTCGATCGGGGAGTTGGCCGCCGCGCATGTCGCCGGTGTGTGGTCGCTTGCGGACGCGGCGATGGTCGTGGCGGCGCGGGGGCGGTTGATGCAGGCGCTGCCGGCGGGTGGGGCGATGGTCGCGGTGCGGGCCGCGGAGGAAGAGGTGCGCGGCGTCCTGGACGGGCGCGGCACGGTGAGTGTGGCCGCGGTGAACGGGCCGACATCGGTGGTGGTTTCGGGGGACGAGGGCGCCGTACTGGCGGTGGCCGCGCGCTTCGCGGAGCGGGGGCGGCGAACCAGGCGGCTCCGGGTCGGGCACGCGTTCCACTCGGCGCGGATGGAGCCGATGCAGGCCGACTTCCGCGCCGTGCTGGAGGGCGTGTCGTACGGGACCGCGCGGGTTCCGGTCGTCTCGAACGTCACGGGCCGGATCGCCGAGGCGGCCGAACTGGCCGATCCGGCCTACTGGGTGCGCCAGGTGCGCGAACCGGTCCGCTTCGCCGACGGCATCGGCACGCTGGTCGCGGAGGGCACCACGGCCTTCGCGGAGATCGGCCCGGATGCGGTGGCCGCCGCGATGGCACGGGAGAACGTCGGCTCGCGGACCGGACCCACCGTCGTGCCGTTCCTGCGCCGGGACCACCCCGAGACCCGGACCACGAACACCGCACTGGCCGGCCTGCACAGCGCCGGAGTCCCCGTGGACTGGCCGGGCATCCTGGCCGCGCGTGGTGGCAGGCGCGTGGAGTTGCCGACGTACGCCTTCCAGCGGCGGCGCTACTGGCTCGCCACGCGACGCCGCGACGCCGATGCCGTTCCGGTTGCCGCCGGCCGGGACACGGACGGCGTCGATCCGGGAGCGAGTCTGCGCTACACGATTCGCTGGCGCCCGGTCGCCGCACCGCCCGGTGCCCGGTTGTCCGGCATCTGGCTGCTCATCTCGTCCGAACCGGCCGACACCACTCTCGGCGCGGCGGCGGGGCCGGCGCTCGAAGCACGCGGCGCGCACGTCGTACACCTCGTGGTCGAGCCGGGTGCGGCGAACCGCGGGGCGTTGACCGAACGGCTTCGGGCGTACCCCGACATCACCGGTGTCGTCTCGCTCCTGGGACGGGCGACGGCACCCGACCCCGGCGTGCCCGGGCTCACCGCCGGCCTCTCAGGCACGCTTGCTCTCGTTCAGGCGCTGTGCGATCTCGGCCTCGACGGCCGGGTGCGGGTGTGGAGTCTGACCCAGGGCGCGGTGGGCACGAGCCCCTCGGATGTGCTTCGCCACGCCGAACAGGCCCAGGTCTGGGGCCTGGGCCGCACGGTCGCGCTGGAGCATCCCACACTGTGGGGCGGCCTGATCGACCTGCCCGCCGCACCCGACGCAACGATCTGGTCGCGGGTCGCCGCGATCATCGCCGACGGCGCCGAGGATCAGGTCGCCGTGCGCACGACCGGGGTGTGGGTACGGCGGCTGACCGCCGGGGCGCCGTCGCAGCACTCCGCCGATTGGCGGCCGACCGGCCGCTTCCTGATCACCGGCGGTACCGGGGGCCTGGGCGCCCGAGTGGCCCGCTGGGCGGCGGAACACGGCGCGAGCGATGTCGTGTTGGTGAGCCGGAGCGGCCCGGATGCCCCGGGCGTGGACGAACTCCTGGCCGACCTCGCCGAGTCGGGTGTGCCCGCAACCGTCGTCTCCTGCGACCTCGCCGATCGGGCCGCCGTGGCCCGGCTCGTCGCCGAAGTGGAAGCCGACGGCGTCCCGATCGAGGCCGTCGTACACGCCGCCGGCGTCGCCCGGGACCGCGCCCTGCTCGACACCGATCCCCGAAGTGGTGCGGATGTCCTCGCCGGCAAGGCGGTCGGAGCCGCGAATCTCGACGCGGTGTTCGGCGAACGCCCCCTGAGAGCCTTCGTGTTGTTCGCCTCGATCGCGGGTGTGTGGGGCAGCGGTACGCAGGGCGTGTACGCCGCGGCGAACGCCGCCCTCGACGCACTGGCCGAGCAGCGCCGCGCGCGCGGACTCGCCGCGACCTCGATCGCGTGGGGACCGTGGAGCGGCGACGGCATGGTTGCCACGGCACGCGACGTGGAGTGGGTGGCCAGGCGCGGCCTGCGCCCGCTCGACCCGGACACCGCACTGGCCGCACTGGCCCGCGCGGTCGGCGGCCCCGAGCCCACGGTGACCGTCGCGGACGTCGACCGACGACGATTCACCGCCACCTTCACCGCACTGCGACCCAGCCCGCTGTGGAGCGAACTCGAGCCCTGCGCCGAGGAATCGGCGCAGCCGGAAGGCGACGAGACCACCGAAACGGGCCGCCGGCTCAGCGCGTCCCCACCCGCCGGCCGACCGGCGCTTGCCCTCGACGCGGTCCGCGCCGAGGTCGCGCGGGTACTCGGACACGCGTCACCGCAGGCGATCGACCCCGACCGGGCCTTCCGCGACCTCGGCTTCGACTCGCTCACCGCCGTCGAACTGCGCGACCGGCTCGCCACCCTGATCGGCCTGCCCCTGCCCGTCTCCGCCGTCTTCGACTACCCGTCGACGACCGCCCTGGCCGGGTATCTGTGCGCCGAAGTCGACGGCGGGCAGCGGCAGGCGAGCCTGTCGGTACCGTCCGTCGCACGGGCCTCGGCGGACGAACCGATCGCGATCGTCGGCATGGCCTGCCGGTTCCCCGGCGGAATCGGCTCGCCCGAGGACCTGTGGCGGCTGGTCGTCGACGGCGGCGACGCCATCGGGCCCTTCCCGGACGATCGCGGCTGGGACCTGGAGGGCCTGTACCACCCGGACCCCGACCACGCCGGGACCTCCTATGCCCGGCACGGCGGATTCCTGGCCGGCGTCGCCGAGTTCGACCCCGGCTTCTTCGGGATCTCACCCCGCGAGGCGCTGGCGATGGACCCGCAACAGCGGCTGCTCCTGGAGACGTCGTGGGAGGCGTTCGAGCGGGCCGGGCTCGATGCGTCGGCGCTTCGGGGCACGCCCACCGGTGTGTTCGTCGGCGGCACCCCGTCCGGGTACGGAATCGGCGCGCGCGACACGGAGGGCTACGCGCTCACCGGCGGCGCGGGCAGTGTCCTGTCCGGCCGACTGGCCTACACCTTCGGCCTCGAAGGCCCGGCGGTGACCGTGGACACCGCGTGTTCGTCCTCGCTGGTGGCGCTGCACCTGGCCGTGCAGGCGCTGCGACGCGGCGAATGCGCGACGGCCCTGGCCGGGGGTGTCACCGTGCTGGCCGATCCCACGGGCTTCGTCGAGTTCAGCCGGCAACGCGGACTGGCCCGGGACGGCCGCTGCAAGTCGTTCGCGGCGGCGGCCGACGGCACCGGCTGGTCCGAGGGGGTCGGCGTGGTCCTGCTCGAACGGCTCAGCGACGCCCGGCGGCACGGCCGGCGGATATGGGCGCTCGTGCGCGGCAGCGCGGTCAACCAGGACGGCGCCAGCAACGGGCTCAGCGCGCCGAACGGTCCGGCGCAGCAGCGGGTGATCCGACTCGCCCTGGCCGACGCCGAGTTGACGGGCGATCAGGTGGACGCGGTGGAGGCGCACGGTACCGGTACCACGCTGGGCGATCCGATCGAGGCGCAGGCACTGCTGGCCACCTACGGCCGGGACCGGCCCGCCGACCGACCGTTGTGGCTCGGCTCGGTGAAGTCCAACCTCGGCCACGCGGCGGCGGCCGCCGGGATGGCGGGCCTGCTCAAGACGGTGATGGCACTGCGGCACGGCGTGCTGCCCAGGACGCTGCACGTGGACGCGCCGACGCCGCACGTCGACTGGTCGGCCGGCGCGCTCGCGCTGCTGACCGACCAGGCGCCGTGGCCGGAGTACGACCGGCCGCGCCGGGCCGGTGTCTCCTCGTTCGGGATCAGCGGCACCAACGCGCACGTGATCGTGGAACAGGCGCCGCCCGCGCCCGCCCGCGCCGAAGAGCCCGCCGCTGTCATGCCCGCCGTTGTCGAGACCGAGGCCGACGAGCCCGCCGCGCCGCTGCCGTATCTGCTCTCCGCCGCCGGCGAACGCGGACTCCGCGCGGTCGCCGACCGCCTGCGTGCCCACCTCGCGCGACACCCCGAACTCGCGGCGGTCGACGTCGCGTTCTCGTTGGCCCGCACCCGCACCCGGCTCGCCCATCGCGCGGTCGTGGTGGCCCGGGACCGGGACGCCCTGCGGCGCGCGCTGGACGGCCTCGCGGCGGGCGAGGCGGCGGCGGGTGTCGTCGAGGGCAGCGGTCCGGCCCGCGACCGGGTCGTGTTCGTCTTCCCCGGCCAGGGCTCGCAATGGTCCGGCATGGCCGCCGAACTGTTGCACCAGTCACCGGTGTTCGCCGAACACATCGAGCGGTGCGCGGCGGCACTGGCCCCGCATGTCGACTGGTCGCTCACCGAGGTGCTGCGCGACCCGGAGGGCGCCGGCCTGGAACGGGTGGACGTGGTGCAGCCCGCGTTGTGGGCGGTGATGGTCTCGCTCGCCGAACTCTGGCGCGCCTACGGGGTACGACCCGCCGCCGTGGTCGGGCACTCCCAGGGCGAGATCGCGGCGGCCTGCGTCGCCGGCGCGCTGACTCTGGCGGACGGCGCTCGGATCGTCGCGCTGCGTGGCAGGGCACTGCTCGACCTGGCCGAGCGCGGCCTGATGGCCTCGGTCGCCACGTCGGAGGCCGAAGCGATCGCGCGCATCGCGGAATTCGGCGGCCGGTTGTCCCTCGCGGCGGTGAACAGCCCCGGACAGGTGGTCGTTTCGGGCGAGCCGGCGGCGGTGCGGGAACTGGTCGAGGCGGCGGAGCGCGGGCGGATCCTGCCGGTGAACTACGCCTCGCACTCGGCCCGGGTCGAGGAGATCCGCGATCGGCTGCGCGGCGACCTCGCCGGGATCGAACCGGTGGCCGCGGCGGTGCCGTTCCACTCCACGGTGACGGGCGGGCCGCTGGACACCACGCGGTTGGTCGCCGAGTACTGGTACGACAACCTGCGGCACACCGTGCGGTTCGAACAGACCGTACGCGGGCTGCTGGCACAGGGATACGACACGTTCGTCGACGTAGGTCCGCACCCCACCCTGCTCACCCCGATCCAGGAGACGGCGACGGCCGTCGGCACCGAGGCCGCGACCGTCGGGACCCTGCGTCGCGAGCAGGGCGACCTCGAACGTTTCCTGCTCTCGGTCGGTGAGGCGACCGTCCTCGGCGTCACACCCGACTGGGGCGCGGTGTTCGCCGGCCGCCGGGCCGAGGCCGTCGACCTGCCGACGTATCCCTTCCACCGGCGGCGCTACTGGCTCGACCGGGCGCACGTCGCGGCCGAGGCGAACCGCGACCCGGGCGAGGCGCGTTTCTGGGAGCTGGTCGAGGCCCGGGATTCGCGGGCCCTCGCCGATCTGCTCGACACCCCCGACGCGCGGCCGTGGCACGCGGCGTTGCCCGCGTTGCGGACCTGGCGCCGCCGGGCCCGCGAGCAGCGCACCGCCGACGCGTGGCGCTACCGCGCCGTCTGGCTGCCGGCCGACGACCTGCCCGCCGACCCCGCCACGCCCACCACGTGGCTGGCGGTGGTGTCGGCCGGCGACGCGGGAGGCGGCGCATGGGCGGCGGCCCTCGCCGAACGGGGCACGACCGTCGCCACCCTCGTCGTCGACCCCAGCGGGCCCACCACCGTGGCCGAACCGGCGCGCGGCCTCGAAACGATGCTGCCCGACGGCGCGGAACCGCTCGGGATCCTGTCCCTCCTCGGCCGCGACCCGGCCGGTCTCGCCGGTACGCTGCTCCTCGCCCAGGCCGCCGCCGCCCGCGGCGCGGACACCCGGCTGTGGTGCCTGACACGCGGCGGCGTCGAGGTCGACGGCGACCCGGCGCCTCCGGACCCGGAACAGGCCCGGATCTGGGGCCTGGGCCGGGTCGCCGCCCTCGAACTGCCCGACCGCTGGGGCGGCCTGATCGACCTGCCCGAGCACCCGGACCCGGACGCCGTCGACCGGGTGTGGCGGGCGCTGGGCAACGCCGCCTCCGAGGACCAGCTCGCCGTCCGACCGACCGGGACGTTCGCCCGCCGCATGACACACGCGCCGGTGGCCGGCGCGGAAGCGGTACGCCACTGGCGGCCCTCCGGCACCGTGCTGATCACCGGAGGCACCGACGCGCCGGCGGCCCGCCTCGCCCGCCGACTGGCCCAGCGCGGCGCGGAACACGTCGTGGTGGCGGGGCGGATCGACCCGGACACCGCCGTCCGTCTCGAAGCCGACCTCGCCGCGACGGGTACCGGGCTCACCACCGCCGCGTGCGACCTGCGCGACCGGCGCGAGGTGGCCGGCCTGATCGAGCGCCTCACCGCGGCGGGTCGCACGATCACCCACCTGATGCACACCGCCGGCGACCCGGGCCTGACCGCCCTGCTCGACACCGACCCCGCCGCCGTCGCCGACGTCCTGGCCGCCAAGGTGGACAGCGCCCGCATCCTCGACGAGCTCCTCGACCCGGACGAACTGCGCACCATCGTGTACTTCTCGTCGGTGGCCGCCTTCTGGGGCAGCGGCGCACACGGCGCCTACGCCGCCGCCTGCGCACACCTGGACGCCCTCGCCCGACGACACCGCGCGCGCGGCCGGCACGCCCTGTCCGTGGCCTGGTCTGTCTGGGACCCGACGACGGACCCGGGCCCGGGCCCGGCGGGTGAACCCGGAACGAAGCAGGGCGCCGCCGACCCCGAGATCGGCCGCGCACTACGCCGCGTCAGCCTCGGCGGCCTGCGTGCGCTCGACCCCGAAGCGGCCCTGACGGCACTGCAGCGGGCCCTCGACCACGACGACACCTGCGTAACCGTCGCCGACGTCGACTGGCCGGTCTTCATCCGCGCCTTCACCGCCCGCCGACCCAGCCGCTTGTTCGACATCCTGCCCGAGGTCCGCACCACCCCGACCGCGACCGAGGAGCAGGTCCACGCGGCCGACGAACTCCGCCGCGAACTTGCCGAGTTGCCGGCCATCGACCGCTCGCACCGCCTCCTGGAACTGGTCCGTACACACACCGCCGCCGCCCTCGGCCACGACTCGGTCGAGGACATCCGGCCCGAACGCGCCTTCGCCGACCTCGGCTTCGAGTCCGTCACCGCCGTCGACCTGCGCAACCGGCTGAACCGGCGGACCGGCCTGGACCTGCCGGCCACCCTCGTGTTCGACCACCCGACCCCGCTCGCCCTGGTCGACCTGCTGACCGCCGAACTCCTGCCGGACACACCCGTGAACGCCGCCCACGTCCACGCCGAACTCGACCGCCTCACCGCCGATCTGGCCTCGGCCTCGGTCGGCGACACGGACCGAGCAGGCATCGCCCGGCGATTGCGGACGCTGCTCGCCGACTGGAACGGCACGGCAGGCCCGAACACCGAACCCGCCACCGGCCCGCCGAGCGTCGCCGCCGAACTCGAAGCGGCCTCGGACGACGAGATGTTGACGTTCATCGACCGCCGCCTCGGCCGAGGCACCCCGGCCGGAGGCACGCCATGACCCGCCCCGGCCCCACGCACACCGCGACCCCAGCACCGGAGGACTGCCGTGGCCACTGAGGAAACCCTTCGCGAATACCTGAAGTGGGCCACGACCGAACTGCACGACGCACAGCAGCGGATCGCCGCCTTCGAGGCGGCCGCCACCACCACCGAACCCGTGGCGATCGTCGGCATGGCCTGCCGCCTTCCCGGCGGCGTCGCCTCGCCGCAGGACCTGTGGGACCTGCTCGAACGCGGCGAGGACACGATCGGCCCACTGCCCCGGGATCGCGGCTGGGACGTGGACCGGCTGTACCACCCCGACCCGGAGCACCCCGGCACCACCTACACGGCAGCCGGCGGCTTCATCCGCGACATCGCGGGTTTCGACGCCGACTTCTTCGGCATCTCGCCCCGCGAGGCGTTGGCGATGGACCCGCAACAGCGGCTGCTCCTGGAGACCTCCTGGGAGGCCTTCGAGCATGCCGGCATCCCCCCGGCCGGTCTGCGCGGCGGCAGGGCGGGTGTATTCGTCGGCGCGAACAGTGTGGACTACGCCTGGACGAGCGGTCGGGTGCCCGACGAACACCTCGGACACCTGACCACCGGTACGGCCGCCGCCGTGCTCGCCGGCCGACTGTCCTACCTGTACGGGCTTGAAGGCCCCGCCGTGACCGTGGACACCGCGTGCTCCTCGTCGTTGGTGGCCCTGCACCTCGCCATGCAGGCGCTGCGCAACGACGAATGCTCACTGGCGCTGGTCGGCGGCGTGACGGTGTTGTCGTCCCCGGTCCAGTTCCTCGGCTTCAGCGCCCAGCGCGGGCTGGCGGCGGACGGCCGCTGCAAGGCGTTCGCGGAGACCGCCGACGGTATGGGCCTCGCCGACGGCGCGGGCGTACTCCTGGTCGAGCGACTGGCCGACGCACGGCGCGCCGGCCACCGGGTGCTCGCGGTGCTCCGGGGTAGCGCGGTCAACCAGGACGGCGCGGGCAACGGCCTGACCGCCCCCAACGGCCCCTCGCAGCAGCGGGTCATCCGGCTCGCGCTGGCGAACGCCGGTCTGTCGGCCGGCGACGTCGACGCGGTCGAGGCGCACGGTACCGGCACCACGCTCGGCGATCCCATCGAGGCGCAGGCGCTCCTGGCCACCTACGGCAAGGGCCGCCCGGCCGATCGCCCGCTGTGGCTGGGCTCGGTGAAGTCCAACATCGGCCACACCGGCGCGGCGGCGGGTGTGGTGGGCCTGATCAAGACCGTGTTGGCGATCCGGGCCGGGGTCCTGCCCAAGACCCTGCACGCCGAGAAGCGTTCGACCCGGATCGACTGGTCGGCGGGCGCGGTGGAACTGTTGACCGACGCGCGGGCGTGGCCCGAGGTCGACCGTCCACGCCGGGCCGCGGTCTCGTCGTTCGGGATCAGCGGGACGAACGCCCACGTGATCGTCGAGCAGGTGGCCGACCCGGAGCCGGCGCAGCCGCGCCTTGCCGTGTCGGGGGCGCTGCCGTTCGTGGTGTCGGGCAGGTCGGAGGCAGCACTGCGAGCGCAGGCGGGCCGACTCGCCGAATTCGTGGCCGAGCACCCCGAGTCCGACCCGACGGCGGTCGCGTCGGCGCTGGTCGCCACGCGGTCGGCATTCGAGCACCGGGCCGTCGTATCGGCCTCGGACCACGCGGCGTTGACCGCCGGCCTGGCGGCGCTGGCGGTGGGGGAGCCGGCGGCGGGTGTGGTGCCCGGGGTGGTGCGGTCCTCGGGGCGGGCGGTGTTGGTGTTTCCGGGGCAGGGGTCGCAGTGGGTGGGGATGGGTGCGGAGTTGCTTGACGCGTTTCCGGTGTTCGCTGCTCGGGTGGCGGAGTGTGGGGTGGCGCTTTCGCCTTTTGTGGATTGGTCGTTGGCGTCGGTTCTGCGGTCGGGGTCGGGGGAGTGGTTGCACCGGGTGGAGGTGGTGCAGCCGGTGTTGTGGGCGGTGATGGTCTCGCTTGCGGAGTTGTGGCGTTCGTACGGTGTGGTGCCGGGTGCGGTGGTGGGTCATTCGCAGGGGGAGATCGCGGCTGCGTGTGTGGCGGGGGCGTTGTCGTTGGCGGATGGTGCGCGGGTCGTGGCGTTGCGGGGGCGCGCGCTTGCGGGGTTGGCGGGTTCGGGGGCGATGGTGTCGGTGTCGTTGCCGTGTGCCGAGGTTGCGCGGTTGCTGGTTCCGTTCGGAAGTCGGTTGTCGGTGGCGGCGGTGAACGGGCCGGTGTCGGTGACGGTGTCGGGTGATCCGGGTGCGGTGGACGAGTTCGTCGGGGTGTGTGAGGCGCGGGGTGTGTGGGCGCGGCGGGTGCCGGTGGATTATGCGTCGCATTCGGCGGGGGTGGAGTCGATCCGGGACCGGTTGCTCGCGGAGCTGGCGGGCATCGAGCCCATGGCGTCCACGGTGCCGTTCTATTCGACGGTGACGGCCGGACGGTTGGAGACCTCGACCCTCGATGCCGGGTACTGGTACGCGAATCTGCGGGGGACGGTGCGGTTCGAGGAGACCGTGCGGTTGTTGTCGGCTCAGGGGTTCGACGCGTTCGTCGAGGCGAGTGCCCATCCGGTGTTGACCACGGCGATCGAGAGCACGGTGGAAGCCGCCGACGCCGAAGCGGTGGTGCTGGGGACGCTGCGGCGCGGTGAGGGCGGCCCGGAGCGCTTCACTGCGGCGCTCGCCGAGGCGTACGTCAACGGGCTCGCCGTGGACTGGTCGCCGCTGGTGGGCGAAGGCAAGCCGGGTGAGGTCGAGTTGCCGACCTACGCCTTCCGGCGTCGCCGATACTGGCTGCGCGACGTCACGACCGGCGGCGCCGACGATGCGGCCGGGCTCGGGCTGACCGGCGAGGGTCATCCCCTCCTCGGCGCCTCGGTGTTCCTGGCGGATGGGCAGGGATTCCTGCTCACCGGGCGGCTCTCGCTGTCCTCGCACGCCTGGCTCGGGGACCACGCGGTCGCCGGGACGGTGCTGCTGCCCGGTACGGCCTTCGTCGAACTCGCCCTCCGAGCCGGGGATTCCGTGGGATGCGGCCTGCTCGACGAACTGACCCTGGAAGCGCCGCTGGTGCTGCCCGAGCAGGGCGGCGTGCGGATCCAGGTCATGGTCGCGGCGCCGGCGGCCGACGGCGGCCGGGCGGTCTCCGTGTTCTCGCGGGTCGACGACGACGCCGACCGGGAGTGGACCAGGCACGCCGGCGGCCTCCTCCTGCCCGACGCCGCCGCGCCGGCCGACAGCGGCACCGCGCCGACCGTGTGGCCGCCCGTCGGTGCGCGGCCGATCGAGCTGGATCGTTTCCATGCGGACCTGGCCGAGGCCGGCTACGCCTACGGCCCGTCGTTCCGGGGGCTGCGCGCGGCGTGGCACGTCGGTGAGGACGTGTTCGCCGAAGTGGCCCTGCCCGCCGAACAACGCGAGCAGGCCCACCGCTTCGGCCTCCATCCGGCGCTCCTGGACGCCGCGGTACAGGTGGCGGCATTGACCGGCATCGGCGACGCCCGCACCACGATCCGCCTGCCGTTCGTGTGGAGCCGCGTACGCTTGACGGCCTCCGGCGCGTCGTCGCTGCGGGTCCGACTGTCCGTGGGTGACGGCGACTTCGTGCGCATCGAGGCCACCGACGGCACCGGCGAACCGGTCTTTTCCGCGCAAAGCCTCACCCTGAGACCGATCACCCCCGACCGACTCGTCCACGCCGCCGGCGAGACGACCGACAGTCTCTTTCACCTGGACTGGATCCCGATCGAGGTGGTCGAACGGCCGGGCGTGGGCGAGGTGACCCGGCTCGACTGTGCCCCGTCGGCTTTCGGCGACGGGCTCGCGAACGCCGTCGCGGCGGCGACGGCCGAGGTATTGGCGCGCGTTCAGGGATGGCTCGCGGCCGAGGGGCAGGCGCGGTCGCGGTTGGTCCTGGTGACCCATGGCGCGGTGGCGGCGGGACCGGCCGATGTGGTCACGGACCTCGTACGCGCGGCGGTGTGGGGCCTGGTCAGGTCCGCGCAGACCGAACACCCTGGCCGGTTCGTGCTGGTGGACACGGACGACAGCCCGGCGTCGGCGGCGCTTCTGGACGCCGCCGTGCACAGCGGCGAGCCGCAACTCGCCCTGCGCCACGGCGACATGCTCGTGCCGCGGCTGGCCCGCGCCGGCGGCGGCGACGCGCTGATCCCGCCGTCGGGTGCCTGGCGGTTGCACACGCCCGGGACCGGCACGCCGGCGGATCTGGCGCTGGTGCCCGCGCCGGAGGCCCTGGAGCCCCTGCGGTCCGGGCAGGTGCGCATCGCGGTACGCGCGGCGGGGCTCAACTTCCGCGATGTGCTGATCGTGTTGGGCATGTATCCGGAAGCCGCGATGATGGGCGGCGAAGGCGCCGGCGTGGTGACCGAGGTGGGTCCCGGCGGCTCCGAATTCGCGGTCGGGGATCGGGTGCTGGGGCTGTTCCCGGCTTTCGGGGACACCGCGGTGGCCGACGTGCGGACCCTCGTGCAGGTGCCCGTGGGGTGGTCGTGGGAGCAGGCGGCGTCGGTGCCGGTGGCTTTCCTGACGGCCTATCACGGGCTGGCCGCGCTGGGTCGGCTGGGTGCGGGCGACACGGTGCTGATCCATGCCGGGTCCGGTGGGGTGGGGATGGCGGCGGTGCAGGTCGCCCGGTACCTGGGTGCCGAGGTGTTTGCCACCGCGAGTCGTGGCAAGTGGGATGTGCTGCGGTCGTTGGGGTTGGACGACGCGCACATCGGGGATTCGCGGACGCTCGACTTCGCGGAGGAGTTCCGGGCCGCGACGGACGGTCGTGGTGTGGACGTGGTGTTGAACTCGCTGGCGGGCGAGTTCGTCGACGCTTCGCTGGAACTGCTGGCCGATGGCGGCAGGTTCGTGGAAATGGGCAAGACGGATGTCCGAGACGAGACCGTGGTTCGGGCGGTTCACCCCGATATCGCATCGTATCGAGCCTTCGACCTGGTCGAGGCGGCGGGTGCGGACGGGATCGCGGAATTGTTCGCGGTGCTGATGCCCCTGTTCCGGTCGGGAGTGTTGTCGCCGGTTCCGGTGCGGTGTTTCGACGTGCGGCGGGCGCCGGAGGCGTTTCGGTTCATGGCGCAGGCGCGGCATACGGGCAAGTTGGTGCTTCGGATGCCGGTGCCGTGGGATCCGGACGGGACGGTGTTGATCACCGGTGGTACGGGCACGTTGGGCGCCCTGGTGGCCCGGCATCTCGTCGCCGAACACGGGGTGCGCGGCCTGGTGTTGCTCAGCCGCAGCGGCATGGCCGCGCCGGGCGCGGCGGAGCTGGTGTGCGAACTGGGCGCTCTCGGGGCGCGGGTGGTCGTCGAGGCGTGCGACGCGGCCGACCGCGAAGCCCTCGCCGAAGTGCTCGCGCGCATCCCCGAATCCGCCCCGCTCACCGGAGTCGTACACGCCACCGGAGTCCTGGCCGACGGCCTGGTCGAGTCCATGACGCCGGAAGATCTCGAATCGGTACTGCGGGCCAAGGTCGACGGCGCGATCAACCTGCACGAGTCGACCGCCGGCCACGACCTCGCCGCCTTCGTGCTCTTCTCCTCGATCGCCGGCGTCCTGGGCGGCGCGGCGCAGGCCAACTACGCCGCAGCCAACGCCTTCGTGGACGCACTGGCCGCACACCGGCAGGCCGCCGGCGCGCCGGGTACGTCGCTGGCCTGGGGGCTGTGGGCGGAGACCAGCGGCATGACCGGGCGGCTCGGCCGGGACGACCTGAACCGGATGGCGCGCAGCGGCGTCCTGCCCATGTCCAACGCACTCGGGCTCCGGCTCTTCGACGCCGCCCGATCCGGGCCGCGGACGCTCGTCGTCCCGATGCGGGTGGACCCGGCGGCGCTGCGCATCCTGGCCGGGACCGGCACGCTGCCGGTGGTGTTCGCCGGCCTGGTACGCGGTCCGGCCCGGCGGGTCGCGGCGACCGACGGGGACGTGGGCGGGTCGACCTGGCAGCGGCGCACCGCCGCACTCGTGCCCGCCGAACGCGCGCGGGTGTTGCTGGAACTGGTCCGTACGCACGCCGCCGCCGTGCTCGGCCACGGCGACGAGACGGCCGTTCCCGCCGACCGCGCCTTCAAGGCGCTCGGCTTCGATTCGCTGACCGCGGTCGAACTGCGCAATCGGCTCGCCGCGGGCACCGGACTGCGGTTGCCCGCCACGCTGATCTTCGACCACCCGACCCCGACCGCGTTGGCCGGCCGGCTCGGTGCCGAACTGTCCGGATCCGAGCCGGAGCCGGTCACCGAGGAGCCACCGGTCGCCGCCGGCCACGAGCCGATCGCGATCGTCGGCATGGCCTGCCGATTCCCCGGGGACGTGCGCTCCGCCGACGACCTGTGGCGGCTGATCGTGGGCGGTGGGGACGCGATTTCCGAGTTCCCGACGAATCGCGGCTGGGACCTGGCCGGACTGTTCCACCCGGACCCCGACCATCCGGGCACCAGTTACACCCGATCCGGTGGATTCCTGTACGACGCCGACCGGTTCGACGCCGACCTCTTCGGCATCAGCCACCGCGAGGCGCTGGCGATGGACCCCCAGCAGCGGCTGCTCCTGGAGACGTCCTGGGAGGCCCTCGAACACGCCGGCATCGCGCCGGACACCCTCGGCGGCAGCCGGATCGGCGTGTATACCGGACTCGCCGCGCAGGGGTATGCGGGCAGGCTCGACCGGGCCCCGCACGAACTGGAGGGTTACCTGGGCACCGGGAACACGCCGAGCGTCGGCTCCGGGCGGGTCGCGTACACGTTCGGGTTCGAGGGGCCCGCGGTCACCGTCGACACGGCCTGTTCGTCCTCCCTCGTCGCGCTGCACCTGGCGGTCCAGGCACTGCGCGGCGGGGAGTGCACGATGGCCTTGGCGGGTGGGGTGACCGTGATGTCGGAGCCGGGGCTGTTCGTCGAGTTCAGCCGGCAACGCGGTCTCGCGGCGGACGGCCGCTGCAAGGCGTTCGCGGCGGCCGGCGACGGGTTCGGGCCGGCCGAGGGCGTCGGCGTCCTGGTGGTCGAGCGCCTCTCGGACGCCGTCCGCAACGGGCACCGCGTACTCGCCGTGATCCGCGGATCCGCGGTGAACCAGGACGGCGCGAGCAACGGGCTCACCGCGCCCAACGGGCCGTCGCAGCAGCGAGTGATCCGGCAGGCACTGGCCAACGCGGGGCTGGCGACGCGGGACGTCGACGCGGTCGAGGCGCACGGGACGGGCACCACGCTCGGCGACCCCATCGAGGCGCAGGCGCTCATCGCGACCTACGGTCGGGACAGGCCGGCGCGTCGGCCGGTGCTCGTCGGCTCGGTGAAATCCAACATCGGGCATACCCAGGCCGCGGCGGGCGTCGCGGGCGTGATCAAGATGGTGTTGGCGATGCGCGCGGGGGTATTGCCCGCGACGCTGCACGTCGACGAGCCGACCCCGCACGTCGACTGGTCGGCCGGCACGGTGGAGTTGGCGACGGCGCCGCGCGCCTGGCCCGACCTGGGCCGGCCGCGCCGGGCCGCGGTCTCGGCGTTCGGGGTCAGCGGTACGAACGCGCACGTGATCCTCGAACAACCCCCCGCCGCGCCGGCGCGCGAGCGGACGCCCCGACCGGCCGTCAACGCCGGAAGACCCCCGCGTCGCCTGCCCGTTGTCCTGTCCGCCCATTCCGCCCAGGCGCTCCGCGCGCAGGCCGCACGGCTGGCCGAACACCTCGAGTCGGCGACACCGGAGCGGTCCGCGCACGGCCGGCCCTCGCGCGAACCCGGGAACGAGTACCGCGAGTTGGTCGATCTCGCGTACTCGTCCGTGGTTTCGCGGGCCGGGCTCGAATACCGGGCCGTGGTCACCGCGGGCGACCGGAAGGGGTTGGCGGCCGCCCTTGCGGGGTTGGCGGCCGGGAACTCCGGGGTCGACGCGGTGCTCGGTGTCGCCCAGGCTGGGCGGCGTCCGGTGTTCGTCTTTCCCGGACAGGGTTCCCAGTGGGTCGGGATGGCCGGTGGGCTGCTCGACGCGTCACCCGAGTTCGCCGCGCGGATCCGGGCGTGCGAGGAGGCGCTCGCGCCGTTCGTCGACTGGTCGTTGACCACGATCCTGGGCTCCGATTCGGACGGGTGGCTGGAGCGGGTCGACGTGGTGCAGCCGGTGTTGTGGGCGGTGATGGTCTCGCTGGCCCGGTTGTGGCGGGCGTACGGCGTGCACCCCGCCGCCGTGGTGGGCCACTCCCAGGGCGAGATCGCCGCCGCCTGCGTCGCGGGCGCCCTCTCCCTGGAGGACGGCGCCCGGATCGTGGCACTGCGCAGCCGTGCGCTCCTCGACCTGTCCGGCGGGGGCGGGATGGCCTCGGTGGCGCTGTCCGCCGAACAAGCGGCCGAGTTGGCCGCTCCCTTCGGCGACCGCGTGGCGCTCGCGGCGGTCAACGCCCCGCATTCGGTGACCCTTTCCGGCGACCCGACCGCGCTGGCCGAGATACTGGCGCGGTGTGCGGAGCGCAACGTCTGGGCACGGCGCGTCCCGGTCGACTACGCCTCGCACTCCCCGCAGGTCGAGTCGATCCGCGAGACACTGCTCACCGCCCTCGCCGATCTCGAACCCCGCGCCGCGGACGTGCCGTTCCACTCCGCCGTCACCGGCACAGTGGTCGAGGGCACCACCCTGGACGCCGAATACTGGTACACCAACCTGCGCCGGACCGTACGCTTCGACGAGACCGTCCGGGCCCTGCTGGACCAGGGTCACGACACGTTCGTGGAGGTCAGCGCCCATCCGGTGCTGACCACCGGCGTTGTGGAGACGGTCGAGGCGGCCGGTTCGCGGGCCGCGGTCCTGGACACCCTGCGGCGCGGCGAGGGCGGTCCCGACCGGTTCACCGGCGCCCTCGCCCGGGCGTACGCGCACGGCGTGCACGTCGACTGGCGGGTCGCCTTCGCCGACACCGAGCCGAGGGTGACGGACCTGCCCACCTACGCGTTCCAGCGGGAGCGGTACTGGCTCCGGGGCGACTCGGGCACCGCGACCGACGCGCGGGGACTGGGCCTGACCGCGACCGGACACCCCGTTCTCGGCGCGGCGATCGACCTGCCCGACGCGGCCGGGATCGTCTTCACCGGACGCGTCGGCCGGCACACCCATCCGTGGTCGGCGGAGTCGCCGTTCCCGGGCGCGGCGCTGCTGCCCGGCGGGGCCTTCGTCGAACTCGCCCTGCACGCGAGTCGATCGACCGGGCTCGGCACGCTGGAGGAGCTGACCCTGACGGCGCCGCTGCCGCTGCCGGAGCGCGACGGGGTACATCTGCGGGTGGTGGTCGGTGCGGCCCGCCCCGACGGCCGCCGGACGGTGGCCGTGCACTCCCGGCCGGACGCCCCGGCGGAGGCCGGTACCTGGACCCGGCATGCCGAGGGCCTGCTCGCCCCCGATGAGAGCGCGGGGGAGGACGCGTCCGGGCCCGAGGACGACCTGCTCGTCTGGCCTCCGATCGGTGCGCTGCCGGTTCCGATCCCGGTGTTCGTACCGACCGGTGACGAGGGGGCGGACCCGGCCGACCACGTGCTGCGCGGCGTGTGGCAGTCCGGGGCGATCCGGTACGCGGAGGTCGCGCTCCCCGCCGACCGACGGCAGGACGCCACCGGCTACGGGCTGCATCCGGTGCTCGTGACGGCCGCGCTGCGAGCCCTCGGCACGGGGGCGGCGGCGGGGGAGAGCGACGCGACGACGCGCATGCCGTTCGTATGGTCCGGCGTCACGCTGCACGCGCCCGGCGCGACCTCGTGGCGGATCCGGTTGGAGGCGGCGGGCGACGACTCGGACACCCTGTCGCTGGTCGCGGCGACCGCGACCGGCGCGGCGGCCTTCACGGTGCGCTCGCTCGTACTGCGCGCGGTCTCGCCGGAGCGGCTCCGGGCCGCGCTCGCCGAGGCGCGATCCTCGGCGGCGAGCGATTCGGTCCTGCCGCCGCGGCCCGTGGCGGTTCGGACGGTGGACGACGCCGCGGTGCGGGACGAGGCCGGCGCCCTGCCGCGCCGGCCGGCCGCACTGGGCGGGGCGGATCGGCGGCGGGCGTTGCGCGACCTGGTGGTGGCCCATGTCGCGGCCGTCCTGGGGCGGCCCGAAGCGGGCGTGCCCGCGGACAAGCCGCTGCGCGACCTCGGCCTCGACTCGATGGCCGCGGTCGAACTGCGCGGTCGGCTGAGCACCGCCCTCGGCCTGCACCTGCCGGTGACCCTCGTGTTCACTCACCCCACCGCGGCCGCGCTGGCCGCCCACCTGGACACCACCCTCGATCCCGAGACCGCGACCGAGGCCGGTCCGGCGCCGATGGCGTTCGGCCGGCTGGAGCAGGCGCTGTCCCGATTGCCCGCCGACCCGGCGACACGGGCGGCGGTCGCCCGGCGCCTGGAGACCCTGCTGTGGACCTGGCGCGACCCGTCGGACGCCGAGGCGTCGGACGCCGTCGCCCTGGACGGGGAGGCGCTGGCCGCCTCCTCCGCCGAAGACATGTTCGACCTGCTCGACCGGGAACTGGGGCCCGACAGCGCCTGACCCGACGTATGAGGACTCCCTCCGGCTTCCCTCCGGCCACCTGGCGAAAGTGGGCTCGCGTGTCGACCAACGCATCGAGCGACGCACCGATGGACGCATCGACCAACGCTTCGACCAACGCTTCGAGCGACGTATCCACGAACGCTTCGAGCGACGCATCGACGAACGCGTCGACCACCGAGGGAAAACTCCTCGACTACCTCAAGCGGGCCACCGCCGATCTCGGCCGGACCCGCCGCAGACTGCGCGAGGTCGAGGCGGCGGCACACGAGCCGATCGCCGTGGTCGCCACCGCCTGCCGCTACCCCGGCGGGGTGGACACGCCCGAGGAGTTGTGGCGGCTCGTCGCCGAAGAGGCCGACGCGGTAGGCGACTTCCCGCGCGACCGCGGCTGGGACGTCGACGGCATCTACGACCCGGACCCCGCCCGAGCCGGGCACACGTACACCCGGCGCGGCGGATTCCTCGCCGGCGCGGCCGACTTCGACGCCGAACTGTTCGGCGTCAACCCGCGCGAGGCACTGGCCATGGACCCGCAACAGCGGTTGTTCCTGGAGACCTCCTGGGAGGTGATCGAGCGCGCCGGCATCGATCCGACCTCGCTCGGCGGCAGTCGGGTCGGGGTGTTCGCCGGCGCCGTCTCCTCCGGCTACGCCGAGCGGATCGCCGACGTGCCGGAAGAGGTCGAGGGATACCTCGGCACCGGCGGCATGGTCAGCGTCGTCTCCGGGCGCGTCGCCTACACCCTCGGCCTCGAGGGGCCGGCCGTCACGGTCGACACCGCGTGCTCGTCCTCGCTCGTGGCCGTCCACCTCGCCGTGCACGCGCTGCGTCGCGGCGAGTGCACGATGGCACTGGCCGGCGGGGTGACCGTGCTGTCCACGCCCGGCATCTTCGTCGAGTTCAGCCGGCAGCGCGGCCTCGCCCCCGACGGGCGCTGCAAGGCGTTCGCCGCGGCGGCCGACGGCACCGGCTGGGCCGAGGGCGCGGGTGTGCTGCTGCTCGAACGGCTCGGCGACGCGGTCCGGGCCGGACACCCCGTACTGGCCGTCATCCGGGGCAGCGCGGTGAACCAGGACGGCGCCAGCAACGGCCTGACCGCCCCCAACGACCTCGCCCAGGAACGGGTCATCCGCCAAGCCCTCGACTCCGCACGGCTGAATGCCCACGACGTCGACGCGGTCGAGGCACACGGCACCGGTACGGTCCTGGGCGACCCGATCGAGGCACGGGCCCTGCTGGCCACCTACGGCCGCGACCGGCCCGCCGGACGACCGCTGCGCCTCGGCGCGGTCAAGTCCAACATCGGCCACACCGGCGCGGCGGCGGGCGTGGCCGGCGTGATCAAGATGATCGAGGCCATGCGGCACGAACTGCTGCCGCGAACACTGCACGTGGACGAGCCGACCCCGCACGTCGACTGGTCGTCCGGCGGCGTCGAACTCCTCACCCGGGCCCACCCCTGGCCGAGCGACGGCCGTCCGCGCCGGGCCGGGGTCTCCTCCTTCGGCGTGAGCGGCACCAACGCACACGTGATCGTGGAGGAGGCGCCGCGGTCACCGGCGGAGCCGGCACCGGGCGAACCCGACATGCCGACCGGCGCGGATATGCCGGCCCTGCCGTGGGTTCTCGGTGCCCGGGGCGACGAGGCGTTGCGGGATCAGGCCGCTCGGCTCGCCGCGCATCTGCGGGCGCGGCCGGGGTTTCGTCCGGCCGACGTGGGCTATTCGCTGGCCGTGTCGCGGGCCGCCCTCGACTCCCGTGCCGTCGTCGTGGGCACCGGTTCCGACGACCTGCTCGCCGGGCTCGACACGCTGGCTCGGGGCGAGGACTCGACCCGCGTCGTGCGCGGTCGGGTCGGCCAAGACTCCCGTGTGGCCTTCCTGTTCACGGGCCAGGGCAGCCCGCGTCCGGGCATGGGCCGGGAACTGTACGCGGCCTGGCCGGTGTTCGCGAGCGCCTTCGACGCGGTGGCCCGGGAACTGGACGCCCGGCTGGCCGGACACGTCGAACGGCCGCTGGCCGAGGTCGTGCTGAGCGTCGACGATCCGGGCGCGGGGGAACTGCTCGGACGGACCGTCTACGCGCAGACCGGCCTGTTCGCGCTCCAGGTCGCCCTCTTCCGACTCTACGAATCGTGGGGCGTGCGACCGGAGTTGCTGCTCGGGCACTCGATCGGCGAGTTGTCGGCCGCCCACCTGGCCGGGGTATGGCCGCTGCCCGACGCCGCGGCGCTGATCGCGGCCCGTGCGCTCGCGATGCAGGAATTGCCCTCCCGCGGCGCGATGGTCGCGGTCGCCGCGAGCGAGGCGGAGATCCGCGCCGCGATCGCCGAGCACGGCGTCGCGGCGGACGTGGCGGCGGTCAACGGCCCGGCCGCCGTCGTGGTCTCCGGCGACACCGAGCCGGTGCTCGCGCTGGCCCGGCGATTCGCCGAACAGGGCCGGCGAACCCGACGGTTGGCCACGAGCCACGCGTTCCACAGTGCGCACATGGACGGCCTGTCCGATCGGTTCCGCAAGGTGGCGGCGAGCGTCTCGGCGTCGGCCCCGCGCATCCCGGTGATCTCCGACCTGAGCGGCCGCCCCCTCACGGCGGAGGAGGCGGGCAGCGCGGACTATTGGGTCCGGCACGTGCGCGGGACGGTCCGGTTCGCCGACGGCGTCGCCGCACTTGCCGACGCGGGCGCGACCGCGCTGATCGAACTGGGCCCGGACGGGGTGCTGACCGCGCTCGCCCGGGACTTCCTGGCCACCCGGTCGTCCGGATCCGCCGCGATCCCGGTCTGCGTCCCGGCCCTGCGCCGGGGCCGACCGGAGGCGGTCACCGCGGTGCACGCCCTCGGCGCCCTGCACGCCTGCGGCAGCCGGATCGACGGCGAGCGGTTCTTCGCCGGCACCGGCGCCCGTCGGATCGACCTGCCGACCTACGCGTTCCGCCGCAGGCGATACTGGCTCGACGTCGACGCGGGCGCGCCGATGGGGGCCGGCCCGGGGGCGACCGCCACCGGTCACCCGCTGCTCGGCGCCGAACTGAGCCTGGCGGCCGGCGACGGACCGGTCCTCACCGGACGCCTGTCCCGACGTACCCACCCGTGGTTGGCGGACCACGCCGTCGGCGGCAGCGTGCTCTTCCCCGGCACCGCGTTCGTGGAGGTCGCGATCCGGGCCGGTGACCGGGTGGGCTGCCCGCACGTGGCCGAACTCATGGTGGAGGCACCGCTCGTCGTTCCCGAGGACGACGCGGTGTGGATCCAGGTCACGGTCGGACCGGTCGAAGAGGCCGGCCGCCGTCGGGTGGAGGTGCACTCCCGGTGCGAGGACGGCGGTGGTCACGGGTCGGGTACGAACGACGCGTGGACCCGGCACGCGGTCGGCGTACTCACGTCCGAAGCCGCCGTCGAGACCGCGCCCGACGCGGATCCCGTCACCTCGGGGCCGTGGCCGCCACCCGGGGCCGAACCGGTCGACCTCGGCGGCTTCTACGCCGACCTCGCGGCCGGCGGCTTCGGCTATGGCCCGTCCTTCCGCGGTCTGCGCGCCGCCTGGCGGCTCGACGACCACGTGTACGCCGAGGTGTCCCTCCCCGCCGAACGCCGTGACGAGGCAGCCGGCTTCCTCCTGCACCCGGCGCTGTTCGACGCCGCCCTGCACGCCGGCGGCCTGATCGAGCACGGGCACGATCCCGGGCAGCCGCGACTGGTGTTCTCCTGGCGCGGGGTGAGCGTGCACGCCGTCGGCGCCGGGGCACTGCGCGTACGCATGTCGGTCACCGGCGCCGACGCGGTCGAACTGGTCGCCGCCGACGGCGCCGGCAACCCCGTCGTCTCGGTCCGCGAACTGGTGACCCGCCCCACCCACCCCACCGGCCCCGCCGAGACGGCCGGCGGCGAGCTGTACCGGCTCGACTGGATCCCGCTCGCCGCACCCGAGCGGCCGCAGGACCCGGCCGGCGGCCCGTGGGCCGTGCTCGCCCCCGATCCCTTCGGCGTGGGCGGCGCACTGGAGCGGGCCGGGATCGCGGCGCGTGAGCATCCCGAACTCGCGGCGCTCGCCGACGAGTCCGTGGCCCCGGCGGTGGTCCTGCTCCCGCTCGCCCCCGAGCCCCCGGCGGCACTGCCCGACTCGGCCGGCCGGGCCGTGGAGCGCATGCTGCACACCGTCCGACAGTGGTTGGCGCACCCCGCGTGGGCGGCGACCCGCCTGGTCGTCCTCACGCGCGGCGCCGTCGCGGCCCGCCCCGGTGAGGGCGTCGCCGACCCGGCCAACGCGTCCGTCCGGGGCCTACTGTGTTCGGTACAGGCCGAACACCCGGGGCGCTTCCTGCTCGTCGACATCGACCCGGACGCCGACACACCGACCACGCTGCCCGACGCCGTCCGGACGGCGTTCGCCGCCGGCGAGTCGCAGATCGCACTGCGCGCGGGCGCGGCGCTGGTCCCGAGGATCGTCCGGGGCGACGATTCCGGACTGCTGCCCCTCGCCCCCGACGGCCCCTGGGTGCTCGACACCACCGGCGCGGGCGACCTGGACCGCCTCGCGCCGCTGCCCTTCCCGGACGCCGCCCGCCCGCTCGCCCCGCACGAGATCCGGCTCGCGGTCCGCGCCGCCGGCCTCAACTTCCGCGACGTGCTGGTCGGTCTGGGCGTGGTACCCGCGCACGTCGGCATGGGCACCGAGGCCGCCGGGATCGTCACCGAAGTCGGCTCGGCCGTTGGCGACCGGCGACCCGGCGACCGCGTGACGGGCCGGGTGCCCGCCGCGCTAGGCCCGGTCGCCGTCGTCGACCACCGGGCCGTCGTGCGCATTCCGGCGGGATGGACGTTCGCCGAGGCCGCCGGCATGCCGGTCGCCTTCCAAACCGCCCACCACGCCCTGTTCGAGGTCGCCGACCTCAAGCCGGGCGAATCCGTCCTGATCCACGCGGCCGCCGGCGGCGTGGGCATGGCCGCCGTACAACTGGCCCGACACCTCGGCGCCGAGGTCTACGCCACGGCGAGCCCCGGCAAGTGGGACATTCTACGCGAACTCGGCCTGGACGACCGGCACATCGCCTCCTCCCGCTCGCTCGACTTCGAGCACGCCTTCGCCGGCGCGGGGGACGGCCGCGGCGTCGACGTCGTCCTCAACGCGCTGGCCCGGGAGTACGTGGACGCCTCGCTGCGCCTGCTGGCACCCGGCGGCCGGCTGGTGGAACTCGGCAAGACGGACCGGCGCGACCCCGAAGCCGTCGCCGCGCGGTACCCGGGGGTGACCTACCACCCCTTCGTCGACCCCGGCCCCGAGCGCATCGGCCGCATCCTCACCGAGATCGTCGACCTCGTCGAGGGCGGCGCCCTGCACCTGCTCCCGGTGCGCACCTGGGACATCCGGGAGGCTGCGCACGCGTACCGGTACATGAGCCAGGCCAGGCACATCGGCAAGATCGTGCTGACCGTGCCCGCCGCACCCGACCCCGACGGCACCGTACTGATCACCGGGGGCACCGGCGCCCTCGGCGGCCTGCTGGCCCGGCACCTGGTGACCGAGCACGGCGCCGAACACCTGCTGCTCACCGGTCGGGCCGGCGAGCGGGCCCCGGGCGCGCGGGCACTGCGCGAGGAACTGTGCCGGCTGGGCGCCCGGCACGTCGAGATCGTCGCCTGCGACGTCGCCGACCGGGAGCAACTGGCCGACGTACTGGGCCGGGTGCCCGCCGCGCATCCCCTGACGGCCGTCGTGCACGCCGCCGGCGTGGTCGAGGACGGTGTCGTCACGTCCATGACCGGCGACGGGCTGCGCCGGGTGTTGCGCCCGAAGATCGACGGCGCGATGAACCTGCACCGGCTGACCGCCGACGCGGACCTCGCGATGTTCGTGCTGTACTCGTCGGTGGCCGGGGTGCTCGGCGGCGCGGGACAGGGCGCCTACGCGGCGGCCAATACCTTCCTGGACGCACTGGCCCACCACCGCCGGGCGGCCGGGCTGCCCGGCGCGTCGCTGGCCTGGGGGTTGTGGGACCAGGCGAGCGGGATCACCGCCGGCCTCGGTCCGGCCGACCGGGCCAGGGCGGCGCGCTCCGGGATGGTGCCGTTGTCCGCCGCGCAGGGGTTGGCCCTGTTCGATGCCGCCACGAACCTGCCTGATCCGCTGCTGCTGCCGCTGCGTTTCGACGGCGCGGCCCTGGAACGCGGCGCCGGCCCGGTGCCCGCCGTGCTGCGCGGCCTGGTGCGCGGCCCGGGGCGGCGAAGTGCCCGCACCACCGCCCGAGCGGAGCCGGCCGCCGATCTGGGGCGGCGCCTGGCCGCGTCGACCGAGGCGGACCGGCGCAGGCTGCTGATCGACCTGGTCCGCGGCCACGCGGCTACCGTGCTGGGCCTCGGCGGCGCGGACGCGGTGGACCCTTACCGAGGCTTCACCGACATCGGCTTCGACTCGCTGACCGCCGTGGAACTGCGCAACCGCCTGGACGCCGCCACCGACCTGCGGCTGCCCGCCACCCTGGTCTTCGACCACCCGACTCCGGCCGACCTCGCGGACCACCTGTACGCCGAACTCGTCCCCGACACCGACACCCCCGCCGTAGTACCCGCACTGCTCGCCGAACTCGACCGCCTGGCCGTCCGGCTCGCCGAGGTGCGGGCCGACGAGGACGACCGCGCCGAGATCGCCGGCCGGCTCGACCGGCTGCGCACCGAGTGGCGCGGCCGAGAGGAGTACGCCGCCGGAGCCGCCTCGACATCCGTCGCCGCGCGGCTCGAGGAGGCGAGCGCGGACGAGGTGCTGGACTTCATCGACCGTGAACTCGGTTCGCCCTGAACCCGGTTCGCCCGGCTCTGTTCAGCCCGTAGAGCCCGTATGGCCCGTACAGCCGTACAGCCGTACAGCCGTACAGCCCGTACAGCCCGTACAGCCCAGGAAGGATCGACACGACCATGCCGGACCGCGACCCGCCGGACAATCGGAAGCTGGTCGGCTACCTCAAGCGCGTGGCCGCGGAACTGCATGACGCGCGCGCGGAGTTGCGTCGCGTGGAGGAGCGGGAGAGGGAGCCGATCGCGATCGTCGGTATGGCCTGCCGCTTCCCGGGCGGCGTCGGCTCACCCGAGGACCTGTGGCGCATGCTGGCCGACGGCCGCGACGGACTGACCGACTTCCCCACCGACCGGGGATGGCCGCTGGACGGGCTCTACCACCCCGACCCCGACCATTCCGGCACCAGCTACGTGCGCTCGGGCGGTTTCGTCGAGCACGCGACCGACTTCGACGCGGGCTTCTTCGGCATCTCGCCGCGCGAGGCGTTGGCGATGGACCCGCAACAGCGCCTCCTCCTGGAGACCTCCTGGGAGGTGTTCGAACGGGCCGGGATCGATCCCGCCACACTGCGCGGCTCCGACACCGGCGTGTTCGTGGGCGCCGTCGACATCGGCTACCCGACGGGAATGCGGGTGCCCGACGAACTCGGCGGCTACCTCGGCACCGGGAATACCGCGAGCGTCGCCTCCGGCCGCCTCGCCTACACCTTCGGCCTGGAGGGCCCGGCGATCACGGTCGACACCGCCTGCTCGTCCTCGCTGGTCGCGCTGCACCTGGCCGGTCGGGCGCTGCGTGGCGGGGAATGCTCCATGGCGCTGGCCGGAGGTGTCACGGTGTACGCGAACCCGGCGGCGTTCGTGGAGTTCAGCCGGCAGCGGGTGCTCGCCGCCGACGGCCGGTGCAAGCCGTTCGCGGCCGCCGCCGACGGTACCGGCTGGTCGGAGGGTATCGGCATGCTGCTTGTCGAACGACTGTCCGACGCGCGCCGCAACGGCCACCGCGTGCTGGCGACCATCCTCGGCTCGGCCGTCAACCAGGACGGCGCGAGCAACGGCCTGACCGCGCCCAGCGGGCCCGCGCAACAGCGGGTGATCCGGAAGGCGTTGGCGAACGCCCGACTGAACGCGCGGGACGTGGACGCCGTCGAGGCACACGGCACCGGCACCCCGCTCGGCGACCCGATCGAGGCCCAAGCCCTGATCGCCACCTACGGCCGGGAACACCACGCGGACGAGCCGGTCCGATTGGGCTCGCTCAAGTCCAACATCGGCCACACCACCGCCGCCGCGGGCGTGGCCGGAGTGATCAAGATGGTGTTGGCGATGCGGCACGGCGTGCTGCCGAAGACGCTGCACGTCGATGCGCCGACGCCACACGTGGACTGGTCCGCCGGCACGGTGGAGTTGTCGACCGAGGCGCGTCCGTGGCCGGAGACGGGCCGGCCGCGTCGGGCCGCCGTGTCGTCGTTCGGGATCAGCGGGACGAACGCACACACCGTGCTCGAATACCGCCCGCCCGAGCCGGCCGACGCGCCGAGCGCCGATGCGCGGGTCGACCCGGGCGTACTGCCGTACCTGCTCTCGGCCACGACACCGCAGGCGCTTCCCGCCCAGGCCGAACGGCTGCACACGCACCTCACCGGCGAAGGCGCCGGGATCGCCCCGGACGACCTCGCCGCCGCGCTGGCCGGCAGCCGCGCCGCACTGGAGCACCGGGCGGTGGTGACGGCCGTGGACCGCGCCGAGTTGCTCACCGGCCTTGCCGCCCTCGCGACAGGAGACCCGATCGGCACCGTCACCGTCGGCCGCGCACGGGCCGACCGCCGACCGGTGTTCCTCTTCGGCGGGCAGGGCGGTCAGCGCGTCGGGATGGGACGGGAACTGCACGCCGCGTACCCGGTGTTCGCGGCGGCCTTCGACGAGGCCGTGTCCGCGTTGGACGACCGGTTGGCCGGGCACGTGGCGTATTCGGTGCGGGACGTGGTCTTCGGGACGGAGGGCACCGAAGGGCTCCTGGACGAGACGGTGTTCGCCCAGGCCGGCTTGTTCGCGGTGGAGTGCGCGCTGTTCCGCCTGGTCGAATCGTTCGGTGTGCGGGCGGAGTTGCTGCTGGGCCATTCGATCGGGGAGTTGGCCGCCGCGCATGTCGCCGGTGTGTGGTCGCTTGCGGATGCGGCGACGGTCGTGGCGGCGCGGGGGCGGTTGATGCAGGCGCTGCCTGCGGGTGGGGCGATGGTCGCGGTGCGGGCCGCGGAGGACGAGGTGCGCGGCGTCCTGGACGGGCGCGGCACGGTGAGTGTGGCCGCGGTGAACGGGCCGGCGTCCGTGGTGGTTTCGGGGGACGAGGGCGCCGTACTGGCGGTGGCCGCGCGCTTCGCGGAGCGGGGGCGGCGAACCAGGCGGCTCCGGGTCGGGCACGCGTTCCACTCGGCGCGGATGGAGCCGATACTGGCCGACTTCCGCGCCGTGCTGGAGGGCGTCTCCTACGCCGACCCGCAGACCCCGATGTTGTCCAACCTCACCGGCGCCGTGGCCGGCGACGGCGAGCTGGCGAGCCCGGACTACTGGCTGCGCCAGGTACGCGAACCGGTCCGCTTCGCGGACTGTGTCGCCTCGGCGCGGGCTTTGGGCGACCTCGTACTGGTCGACGTCGGGCCCGACGGGACGCCGACCGCGATGGCCCGCGAATGCCTCGGCCCGGCCGTCCGGCCGGCCGACGAGGCACCGGCCGACGAGACGCCCACCGCCGCGCTGCTTCGCCGGGATCGGCCGGAACGGGCCACGCTCATCGCCGCTTTGGGTGCGCTGCACGCGTACGGGACACCCGTCGACTGGTCCGCACTGCTCACCGGGCGCGGTGCGGCGGTCGACCTGCCCACCTACCCGTTCCAGCGACAGCGCTACTGGCTCGACCCGTTGCCCGACACGCGCACGACCGGAGACCCGGACAGGTGGCGCTATCGCGCCGAATGGGCCCCGTGGACCGAACGATCCGGCGTCGAACCGTCCGGCACCTGGCTCGTGCTGAGCCATGCGACGAGCCCGTATGCCAACGCATGCGTGCAAGCGCTCGAAGGGCGCGGTGCCGCCGTGATCCCGCTTCGGGTCGACGCGGCGCAGTGCGATCGCGGCGTCCTCGCCGAGCACCTGCGCCGCCTCGGCCCACTCGACGGTGTGCTCTCGCTCCTGTCCGACCTGCCGGGCGAACGCGCCGACCTGCCGGGGCTCACCCACGGCTTGGCGGCCACCCTCGCCCTCGTCCGGGCATTCGCCGACACCCGACCCGGAGGCAGATTGTGGTGCCTGACCTCCGGCGCGGTGTCCGTCGCGGAGCGTGACCCGCTCGGCTCCGCCGACCAGGCCCGGATCTGGGGCTTCGGCCGTACCGCCGCGCTCGAACTGCCCGGCCTCTGGGGCGGTCTCGTGGACCTCCCCGACCCCACGCGGCCCGCGGTCGACGCCGTCGCGGAGGAGTCCGACGCCGTCCGGTCCCGGCTCGCCGCCGTGCTCGCGCACGCCGCCGAGGACCAGGTGGCGATCCGTGCCGACGGCGTCCACGTGCGCCGCCTGGTCCGCGCGCCCGCCGCCGGAACCGCCGACCGGCCCTGGCGGCCCGCCGGCACGGTACTGATCACCGGCGGCACCGGCGGCCTCGGCGCCCGGGTGGCGCGCTGGGCGGCGGGCGCGGGCGCGGAACGTGTGGTCCTGGCCGCGCGTCGGGGTGCGCGGGCCCCGGGCGCGCAAGACCTCGCGGCCGAACTGTCCGCCCTCGGCGTCGCCGTGCTGATCGAGAGGTGCGACACGGCCGACCGGCACGCCGTGGAGCGTCTGATCGGGCGGATCGACGCCGACGGGCCGCCGCTGAGTGCGGTGGTACACGCCGCCGGGGTGGTCCAGGCCGCCCTGATCGCGGACACCGATCCGGTCGAGGCGGCGCGCGTGATCGCGGGCAAGGCCGCCGGCGCCGCCCACCTGGACGCCGTGCTGGGCGAGCGCCCGCTGGCGGCCTTCGTGCTCTTCTCGTCGATCGCCGGCATCTGGGGCAGCGGCGGCCAGGCCATCTACGCGGCCGCCAACGCACACCTCGACGCGATCGCGCGGGACCGTCGCGCGCGCGGCCTGGTCGCCACGTCGATCGCCTGGGGCCCGTGGGCCGGGGGCGGCATGGTCGAGCAGGCCGACGGGGACCGGCTCGCCCGGCTCGGCCTGCGCGCGATGGACCCACAGGCCGCGGTAGCCGCGATGGCCCGCGCCGTGGGCCGGGACGACGCCGATGTGGTCGTCGCCGACGTCGACTGGCGCGCCTTCGCCGCGAGTTTCACGTCGTCGCGCCCGAGCCCGCTGCTCCGCGGCCTGCCCGAGGTCGACGCCGCGCTCGCCGCACCGGCCACCGGCGCCGGCTCGGCGGACCCGGGCCTTGTCGGGCGGTTGGCCGCGGCGGGACCGGCGGAACGCGAGACGATCCTGCTCGACCTCGTACGCCGACAGGTCGCGGCCGTCCTTGGCCACGCCTCGACCGAGCGGATCCGGGCCGACCAGGCGTTCGGCGACCTGGGCTTCGACTCGCTGACCGCCGTCGACCTGCGCGACCGGCTCGGTCGGGCGACCGGCGTCGAGCTGCCGAGCACGCTGGTGTTCGACCATCCGACACCCGTTGCCCTGGCCGCCCGGCTGCGGGCCGCGCTGACCGACGGCGACGAGTCGGTACTCATCCCGGTGCTGGCGGAACTCGACAGCCTGGAGGCCGCGTTCGACCGGGTGGCCGACGAGGACCCGCAGGTCCGGGCTCGGGTCGCGCTGCGCATGCGGCGCTTCGTCGAACGGCTCGGCGCCCTCGACCGGCACGACACCACGAGCCTCGACGGAGCCGGCGTCGAGGCCGCCTCCGACGACGAACTGTTCGCCCTGCTCGACCACCATCTCGAAACCCCCGGGCAGGCCCCGAAAGGTGACCACTCATGAGCGGCGGCGAAGACCGACTGCGGGACTACCTCAAGCGCGCGATCGTCGACCTTCAGCGGGCCCGCGCCCGCATCGCCGAGTTGGAGCGGCCACCCGAGCCGATCGCCGTGATCGGTATGGCCTGCCGCTACCCCGGCGGCGTGCGCTCGCCCGAGGACCTGTGGCGGCTGGTGGCCGACGGCGTGGACGCGGTGAGCGGCTTCCCGAACGATCGCGGCTGGGCAGTGGACGACCTGTACCACCCCGACCCCGAACACCGGGGCACCAGTTATACGCGGGAGGGCGGATTCCTGGCCGAAGCGGGCGAGTTCGATCCCGGATTCTTCGGGATCTCGCCGCACGAGGCGCTGGTCATGGACCCGCAGCAGCGGTTGCTCCTGGAGACCTCGTGGGAGGCGTTCGAGCGGGCCGGGATCGATCGGCGCGCCCTGAAGGGCAGTTCCACCGGAGTCTTCGTCGGCGGCACCCCCAGCGGCTACGGCTTCGGGGTCGAGCGCCTGCCCGACGGGGTCGAGGGATACGCGCTCACCGGCGGGGTCGGCAGCGCGATGTCGGGCCGGGTGTCCTACGTGCTCGGCCTGGAAGGCCCGTCGCTGACCGTGGACACCGCGTGTTCGTCCTCGCTGGTGGCGCTGCACCTCGCCGTGCGGGCGCTGCGGGGCGGCGAGTGCACGATGGCGCTCGCGGGCGGGGCGAGCGTCATCGTGAACCCGGCCGTCTTCGTCGAGTTCAGCCGGCAGGGCGTGTTGTCCGCCGACGGCCGGTGCAAGTCGTTCGCCGCCGCGGCCGACGGCACCGGGTGGGCCGAGGGGGTCGGGATGCTCCTGGTCGAGCGGCTGAGCGACGCGCGCCGCAGGGGCCACCCCGTACTGGCCGTGGTACGCGGCAGCGCGGTCAACCAGGACGGCGCGAGCAACGGCCTCACCGCCCCCAACGGCCCCGCACAACGGCGGGTGATCGAGGCGGCGTTGGCGAACGCGGGCCTGGCTCCCGCCGACATCGACGCGGTGGAGGCGCACGGCACCGGCACCCGGCTCGGCGACCCGATCGAGGCCCGGGCGCTGATCGCCACCTACGGCGGCGGCCGGGACTTCGAACGGCCGCTGTGGATCGGCTCGGTGAAATCCAACATCGGCCACACCGCCGCCGCCGCCGGCGCGGCCGGGGTCATCAAGATGGTGATGGCGATGCGCCACGGCGTGCTGCCCGGGACGCTGCACGTGGATGCGCCGACCCCGCACGTCGACTGGAGCGCGGGCGCCGTCGAAGTACTCGCCGAGGCCAGGAGTTGGCCCGGCGAGGGAACACCGCGCCGCGCGGGCGTGTCGTCCTTCGGGATCAGCGGTACCAACGCGCACCTGATCCTCGAACAGGCCCCCGAGGCGGCCCCGGTCGCCGGCGCGGAAGGGGAGCCCGGCGCACCGGTGTTGCCCGACCCCGCCGTACTGCCGTTCGTCCTGTCCGCGGACAGTCCCGAGGGCCTGCGGGCCCAGGCCGCGCGCCTGGACGCCCACTTGGACACCGACGCCGGCCGGGACGCCACACTGCCCGACCTGGCCCACTCCCTGCACGCCACCCGGTCCGCGCTGGACCACCGCGCCGTGGTTCGGGTCGGCGGCCGTGACCGACTGAGAGAGGCGCTGGCGGGCCTCGCCGCCGGCACCCCGACCGCCGCGGTGACCAAGGGCCAGGCCCGATACGGCGAACGCGTCGTGTTCGTCTTCCCCGGCCAGGGCTCCGAGTGGTACGGGATGGCGGTCGAACTACTCGACCGCGCGCCGGTGTTCGCCGCGCAGATAGCGGCGTGCGAGCAGGCCCTCGCACCGCATGTGGACTGGTCCCTCGAAGAGTTGCTGCGCGCCGACGCCGACACCGCGCGGGCGTGGATGACCCGCGTCGACGTCCTGCCGGCGGTGTTGTGGGCGGTGATGATCGCGCTGGCCGAACTGTGGCGCGCCTGCGGCGTCGAACCCGCCGCCGTGGTCGGCCACTCGCAGGGGGAGATCGCCGCCGCCTACGTCGCGGGCGCCCTGAGCCTGGCCGACTCCGCGAAGGTCGTCGCCCTACGCGGCAAAACCGTCGCCGTATTGGCCGGCCGCGGCGGCGTGCTCTCCGTCGGGGAATCCGCCGCCCGGGTCGCCACGCGGTTGCGACGGTGGCCCGGCCGGTTGTCGATCGCCGTGATCAACGGCCCCGGTTCCACCGGGATCTCCGGCGACACCGCCGCCCTCGACGAACTCACGGCGCAATACGCGGCCGAGCGCATCCGCCACTGGCGCATCCCCACCACGTACGCCTCGCACAGCCCCCAGGTGGAGGAGATCCGTGACCGGCTGGTCGACGTCCTCACCGGGATCGAACCGCGCCCGGCCCGCATCCCGTTCCACTCGACGGTCACCGCCGGCCGGTACGACACCACCGGCCTCGACGCCGACTACTGGTATCGCAACCTGCGGCAGACCGTGCGCTTCGAGGAGACCGTACGCGGCCTCGTCGACGCCGGACACACCGCCTTCGTCGAGGTCAGCCCGAATCCCCTGCTGGTACCGGGCATCGAGCAGATGCTGGACGAAACGGACCGCACCGCGGTCGCGCTCGGCACGCTGCGCCGCGGCCGGCCGGACGTCGCCCGTTTCCTCGGCTCGCTCGCGGAAGCCCACGTGCACGGGCTGCCGGTGGCGTGGAACGCGGTCCTGGGCGCCGGATTCGGACGGCGGGTACCGCTGCCGACGTACGCGTTCCGGCACCGGCACTACTGGCTGGAATCCGGCGGTGGCCGGGCCGGCGCGGACGAGGTCGGCCTCGCCCCCGTGGACCATCCGCTGCTGCGCGCCGGAACCACCCTGTCCGGCCTCGGCCGGTCGGTGCTGACCGGGTCGATCTCGGCGCGTACGCACCCCTGGGTCGCGGAACACGCCATCGGCGACGCCGCCGTGCTGCCCGCGACGGCCCTGGTGGAACTGGCGATCCGGGTGGCCGACGAGGTGGGCTGCGGCCGTGTCGACGAACTCGACCTCGACGCGCCGCTGATCCTGCCGCCGACCGGCGGAGTGCGGCTACAGGTCGTGGTGGACCCGCCGGACGGGACGGGCCGTCGCGAACTGACCGTGCACTCCCGCCCGGTCGGCAACGGCGGCTCGGCCGAAGGCGGTTGGCAGCGCAACGCCACCGCCGTACTCGATCCGCGGGGCACCGCGGCGGACTTCGACCTCACCACCTGGCCGCCGACCGATGCGGTCGCGGTGGACACCGATGCCGTCCGGGATCGGGCTCGGGCAGGCGGCCGCCCGTACGGGCCCGCCTTCCAGGGTCCGGAACAGGCCTGGCGGGTGGGCGAGGAGGTGTACGCGGAGGTCGTGCTCGGTGAGCGGGAGCGTGCCGAGGCCGGGCGCTACGGCCTGCATCCGGTGTTGCTCGACCTCGCGCTCCGGGCGTACGACCGGATCGAGTCGGGCGCTCCGGGCGACGGGGTCCCGCTGCCGTGTGTCTGGCGTGGCGTCTCGCTGCACGCCTCGGGGGCACGACGGCTGCGCGTGCGACTCGTTCCCCGGGGTGTGGACGCGGTCACCGTGCTGGCGGCCGACGGCACGGGTGCTCCGGTGTTGCGTGCCGAGTCCGTGGAGATGCGCCGGGTTCGGGTCGAGCGGGCGATCGGTGGCGATGTGCCGCGCGCTCCCGCCCGGAGGCCGGCTCGGCGGGTGGCGGCGGACGAGACGACGGGCTCGGGGCCCTCGCTCGGGCGGCGGTTGTCCGGACTGTCCGCGACGGACCGGGAGGACGTCCTCGTCGACATGGTCCGCGCGCAGGTCGCCGCGGTGCTGGGCCACGGGTCGGCGGGCGCGGTGGATCCGGACCGGGCCTTCCGCGACCTCGGCTTCGATTCGCTCACCGCCGTGGAACTGCGCAACCGCCTCACCGCCGACACCGGACTGCGGCTGCCCGCGACGCTGGTCTTCGACTACCCCACGTCCGTCGACCTGGCGCGTCGACTGCTCGCGGGTCTGGCTCCGGAACCGGCCGAAGGGCCACCTCCGGGCACGGCGGGTGCGGACACATCGGGTACCGGCGACGCGCCGGCCCTCGACCGCACCGAGGAGGTGGTGGCGTCGATCGCGCGGATGGACGCCGACGAACTCGTGCGCCTCGCGCTCGACGGGCTCGAGGAAGGCTGAGTGCGCGGCCGGGCTCGCCCCGGCCGTCGTGCCGCGACGGGAGTACGGCGCGACGTCACCGCGTCCGCGACGCGCCCAGCCAGTACGGCTCGCGTTGGAACGGGTAGGTCGGCAGGTCGATCCGCCGGGCGGGTACGTCCCGGAACAGCGCGGCGGCCTCCGGGTCGGCGCCGGCGGTGTACAGCCGGGCCACCGCCAGCGCCACCGCCCGAGGGGCAGGCAGCGTGTCCGACAGCAGGTACACCGTGCCCGGCCGGTCGAGGCCGGGGGCACCGAGTACCACGACGAGGTCGGCGCCGGGCGTCCCGATCGCGGCGCCGTGCCCCTCGCCCGACGCCCGGACGTCGCTCGCGGCACCGGTGTCGCTCGCCGACCCGGTGTCGCTCATCGCACCGGCGTTGCTCGTGGCACCGGTGTCGCTCGCCGCCCGGGCGTTGCCTACCTCACGGACGCCGCGCTCCGCACCGGCGAGCAGCGCCGTGACGTCGAGCCGCGTGCCGTCGTCCGCCGCCAGGACGGGAACGCGCGGCGGCGCGACCGCGCGGTCGTTCGGGCCGGCGGCACCCCGGGCCGCCACGGCGGCGGCCTGCCGCAGGGTCAGGCTGCCGCCGAGGTGGGCGGCGGCGAGCCGGCCCGCGCCGTGCCCGGCGATGGCGTCCGGGTGCAGCCCCAGGCTCTCCAGCAGCCGATACGCGGCGATGTGCGCCGCGAACGCGGCGGCGCCGGTGTGCGGTTCGGCGTCCTTGCCCGGCGTGGGCAGCGGTCGATCCAGGTGGGGGGCGAGGGCGCGGGCGGCCTCGTCCCAGGCGTGCGCGTAGGCCGGGAACGCCGCGTAGAACTCGGCCTCGGCGGCGGGCGAGCGCTCCTCGGCGGCGGGCAGCAGTGCCACCAGGCGGGCATCGTCTCCGCCGGCCCGGCCGGTGAGCACGGCGGGATGCCCGGTGCCGGCAGCCAACGCGGTCAGAGCGTCCAGGAGTTCCACGCGGTCCGCGGCCAGGATCGCGGCGCGTTCCTCGAACGTGGTGCGGGTGGTGGCCAGCGACCGGGCCACCTCGGCCGGGGTGGCGGTGTCCGCGCCGGCCGCCAGGTGCTCGCGCAACCGGCGGGCCTGTGCGGCGAGCGCGGGTGCGCTGCGGGCCGACAACAGGCAGGGCGGCGAGGACCATCCGGCGTCCGGTACCGGCGTCGCGGGCTCCTCGGGCGGCTGCTCCAGGATGAAGTGCACCTTGGTGCCGTTGCCGCCGAACGAGGACACCCCGGCACGACGCGGCCGTCCCGTCTCCGGCCACGGCACCGCCCGGTGGGGCAGGGCGATGCCGCTGTGCTCCCAATCGACGTCGGGCAGCGGCTCGGCGGTGTGCAGGGCCTCGGGTACGACGCCGTGTCGCATGGCCAGGATCGTCTTGATCACGCCGATCACCCCCGACGCGGCGTGCGGGTGGCCGATGTTGGCCTTGACGCTGCCCACCCACAGGGGCTGGTCGGCGGGACGGTGCCGGCCGTACGCGTCGATGATCGCCTCGGCCTCGACGGCGTCGCCGAGCGGCGTTCCGGTGCCGTGCGCCTCGACCATGTCGATGTCGACCGGACCGAGTCCGGCCTCGGCGAGCGCGAGTCGCATCACCCGGCTCTGCGACGGGCCGTGCGGTGCGGTCAGCCCGTTGCCGGCGCCGTTGTGGTTCAGCGCCGAGCCGCGGATCACCGCGAGTTCCGGGTGCCCACGCCGGCGGGCCTCGGAACGCCGTTCGACGATCAGTACGCCGGCGCCCTCGCCCCACCCGGTCCCGTCGGCGGCGGCCGAGAACGACTTGCACCGGCCGTCGGGCGCGATGCCGCCGAGGTTGTCGAAGGCGGCCGGGAACGCCAGTACGGTCACCCCGCCGACGAGCGCGGAGTCGCACTCGCCGCGCCGCAGCGCCTCGCAGGCCAGGTGCAGCGCGACAGCGGAGGACGAGCACCCGGTGTCGACGGTGAGCGTGGGCCCCTCCAGACCGAACGTGTAGGCCACCCGGGCACAGGCGAACGCCGAGCCGGAACCGGAGGACACGTAGGGCAGGCTCGCCGGCGGAACCGCCCCCGGGTCGGAGACATAGTTCTGGTGGAAGGTGCCCAGGTAGGCGCCGGTGCGGCCGGTGTCCACCCGCCGGGGGTCCTGCCCCGCGCGTTCCCACGCCTCCCACACCAGTTCCAGCAGCAGCCGCTGTTGGGGGTCGATCACCAGTGCCTCGTCCGGCCCGATGTCGAAGAACGCCGGGTCGAAGCCCGAGGCGCCGGTGATGAACCCGCCCTCGGGCAGCAGGCCGACGCCCGGCATGGCGTCGGTCAGGGCGGCGAACCGGTCCCGATTCCAGCCGCGATCGTCCGGGGCGGGCCCGATGGCGTCGCCACCGGTCGCCAGTAACTCCCAGAGTGCTTCCGGTGATTCGATGCCGCCGGGGAGGCGGCAGCTCATTCCGACGACGACGACCGGATCGTCCTCGCCGACCGGCTCGGTGTGACGGCGGGCGGTGCCGACCGGGGCGGGTTCGTCCGCATCCCCGATGAGTCGGGTGCGCAGGTGTCGGGCGACGGCGCCGGGTGTGGGGTGGTCGTAGATCAGGCCGACCGGTAGGCGCAGTCCCGTGCCGGCGGCCAGCCGGTTGCGCAGGTCGACGGCGTTGAGCGAGTCGAAGCCCAGTTCGCGGAAGGGCCGCCCGGGGCCGACCGCGTCGCCGTCGGTGTGGCCGAGGACGGCGGCGGCCTGGGCGCGGACGAGGTCGAGCAGGATCCGGGTGCGCTCGGCGGGCGGTTCGCCGGCCAGTCGGGCGGCGAGGTCGGCGCCGTCACCCGCGCCCGCGCTCGCGCCGGCGCCGACGGCACGGCGCAGCGGGGCGCGGATCAGGCCGCGGTACAGCGGCGGCGGGGCGGTGCCGGCGAGTTTGCGGGCGAAGGCGTCGAGGTCGATGCGCAGCGGTACGAACAGCGCGGTGTCGGTGCGCAGCGCGGCGTCGACGACGGCCATGCCCTCCGCCGTCGACAGGGCCAGGACCCCGGCGTCGACCATGCGCTCGCGGTCGGCGCTCGACACGCGGCGGGTCAACTCGCTCAGCTCCGCCCACGGGCCCCAGGCCAGCGAGGTGGCGGGCAGGCCGTGCGCGCGGCGGCGGGCCGCCAGGGCATCCAGGAAGGCGTTCGCGGCGGCGTAGTTGGCCTGCCCGGCGGTGCCCAGCACGCCGGCGGCCGAGGAGTAGAGCACGAACGCGGCCAGGGGCGCGTCGCGGGTGAGTTCGTCGAGGTGCACGGCGGCGTCCACCTTGGGGCGGAAGACGGTGGCCAGGCGCTCGGGGGTCAGCGCGTCCACGACGGTGTCGTCGACGGCCGCCGCGGCGTGCACGACGGCGGTGAGGGGGTGCTCTGCGGGGATGGCGGCCAGGACGGCGGCGAGCGCGTCCCGGTCGGCGGCGTCGCACGCGGCCACGGTGACGTGGGCGCCCGACTCGCGTAGTTCGGCGGCCAGTTCCTCGGCGCCGGGGGCGGTCGGGCCGCGCCGGCCGAGCAGGACCAGGTGCCGGATGCCGTGCCGGGACACCAGGTGGCGGGCCACGAGTCCGCCGAGGGTGCCGGTGCCCCCGGTGATCAACACGGTGCCGTTCGGGTCGAGCGGGGTGTGTTCGGGCGCGGGGGCGGTCACGGCCCGACCGAGGCGGGGCGCGCGAAGGGCGCCGTCGCGCACGACCAACCGGGGTTCGCCGACGGCCAGGGCGGTGCGGAGGAGGTCGGCACAGAGCGGGGCGGCGGGGCCGGTGCCGGTGCCGGTGTCGGTGTCGAGCAGCAGCAGGCGTCCGGGGTGCTCCGCGGCGGCCGAACCGATGAGCCCCCACAGGGGCGCGAGGTCCGGGTCCGGGATCTCGCCCGCGTGCGCGGCGATCGCCGCTCGGGTGAGCAACACCAGTCGACTGTCCGCGAGTCGGTCGTCGCGCAGGAACGCCTGTACGGTCGCCAGGGCGGCGCGGGTGGTGGCCTCGGGCCCGCCGTCGCCGCCCGGGAGCGGTACGACGACGGCGTCCGGGACGCGGGCGCCCGCGGCGACGGCGGCGCTCAGCGCGTCCTGGTCGCGGTGGACCCGAACCTCGGCGCCGGCGGTGCGCGGAGCGGCGGACGGGCCGATTCGGTCGGGGACTTCGGTGAGCAGCGCCCACTCCGTCGGTGCGTCGTCCGGCGTCGCGGTCACCGGGGCCCACTCGACGCCGAACAGCAGGTCGGGCGGGAGCGAGGTCGCCGGGGCCGCCGTGGCGACCCGCTCGAAGGCCACCGGGCCGAGGTCGGCGAGGGGTTGCCCGGCGGCGTCGGCGAGCGTTGCGGTGACCGTGCCGTCGACGCCGGGGCGAAGGCGGACGCGGGCGGTGTCGGCACCGACGGCGTGTACGGCGACCCGGCCGAGCGAGGTGGGCAGGAGGTCGCGGCCGCTGCCGTCGTCCAATGCCGGTCGAGCGAGCCGCCAGGACCGAAGCGCGGCGTCGAGCAGCGCGGGATGGATGCGGTAGCCCCGTACCTCGCGGGCGTCGGCATCGAGCGCCACCTCGGCGAACACCTCGTCCCCGCGCCGCCACAACCCGCGGATCGCCGCCGACCCGCCTTCCGGGTCGGACGGTACGAGCGCGTCCGCGCCGCGCGGCGGCCACTCGTGCTCCACCGCGACCGGGGGCGGCACCGGTTCGGCGAGGGCGGCGCCGGCGTACCGGACCCAACGGCCGTCCCCGACGTCGGGGTGGCGGGCGTGCACGGTGAGCGTACGGGCGGCGACGGTCACCTGAATCCGGGTCGCCCCCGTCGGGGACACCACCAGCGGGCGGTCCAGGGTCAACGCCGCGACCGTGCGGCGCACCTCGTCGGCGGCGCGCACCGCCAACTCCGCCAACGCCCCGGCGCCGAGCGTGGGTACGCCGCGCGGGTCGGGTCGCACGCACGGGTCGAGAGCGGCGACGGCGCCGGTCAGGACGACCTCGTCGCGCTCGGCCGACTCCAGCACGGCACCGAGGATCGTATGGTCGGCGGCCTCCAGTCCGAGTGCGGCCGGCTCGCCCGCCGGGCCGCCCGGCATCAGCCAGTAGCGGGTGCCCTGGAACGGGTAGGTGGGCAACTCCACGTCCGCCGTGTCGACTTCGGCGAACAGCGAGCCGAGATCGATCCGGGTGCCGCGCACCGCCGCCTCGGCCAACGAGGTACGAAACCGCAGCAGGGAATCGTCGTCGCGGCGCAGCGTCGCGAGCGCGACGGCATCCGCCTCGGTGCTCTCGATGCACTCCTCGACGGCCGCCGTGAGCACCGGGTGCGGTCCCATCTCGACGAACACCCCGTGCCCGTGTTGCCGGAGCAGCGCCCGCACACCCTGCTCCAGCAACACGGGCCGGCGCAGATTGCGGTACCAGTAGTCGGCGTTCAGGTGCGCGGTGTCGATCCAGTCGCCGGTGACGGTGGACCACATCGGCACCTCGCCGGCGCGGGGCACGAGGTCCGCCAATTCGGCGATCAGTTGCTCGCGCACGACCTCGACCTGCGGCGAGTGCGAGGCGTAGTCGGCCGGGATGCGGCGCACCCGCACATCGTCGGCCTCGCAGGCCCGGACGAAGGCGTCGAGGCGGTCCGGCGGGCCGGAAACCACGGTGGAGCGCGGGCCGTTGTGGGCGGCGACGGACAGTTCGGTATTGGTGACGGCGATCCGGGTCAGGACCTCGTCGGCGGTCAGGGCGACCGAGGCCATCGCGCCGCGACCGGCCAACGCGGCCACGGCTCGACTGCGCAGCGCGACGACCTTGGCGCCGTCGGCCAGGGACAGCGCGCCGGCGACGCAGGCCGCGGCGATCTCCCCCTGGGAGTGGCCGAGTACGGCGGCCGGCCGCACGCCGTGGTCCTGCCACAACCGGGCGAGGGAGACCATGACCGCCCACAGCGCCGGCTGTACGAGGTCGACCCGGGCGAGCGCGGCCTCGTCGTCCAGCACCCGACCGAGCGGCCGGTCCAGCCAGGGCGCGAGGGCTTCCTCGCAGGCGGCCAAGTGGGCGGCGAACGCGGGGCATTCGGCACGCAGCCGGGTCGCCATCCCGGTCCACTGGGAACCCTGGCCGGGGAAGAGGAAGACCACTTTGCCGCGGACGGTGGCCGCTCCCTCGACCGACAGCGGCGACACGGCGCCGGATGCGAGCGCGCGCAGCGGCTCGAAGGCCCGGTCGAGGTCGTCCACAAGGACCACCGCCCGGTGCTCGAAGGCGGCCCGGCGACAGGCCAGGGCGGCACCGACCGCGACGGGGTCCGGCCGGGGATCACGCGCGCACCACTCGGCCAGTTGCCGCGCGCGGGACCGCAGCGCCTGCGGGGTGGCCGCCGACAGCACCCACGGCACCGCTCCGGTGCCGAGCGGACCCTCGGGACGCCGCTCGCGGGGTACGGCCGGCGGCGGATCGTCCGCGGGGTCGGCCTGTTCGAGCACGACGTGCGCGTTGGTGCCGCTGACCCCGAACGAGGAGACCGCGGCGCGGCGCGGCCGCTCGGTGTGCGGCCACGGGTGGGCCTCGTCGGCGAGCCGGACGTCGCCGGCCGACCAATCGATGTGCGGCGAGGGCGCGTCGATGTGCAGGGTGCGCGGCACCTGCCCGTGGCGCAGCGCCAGGACGGCCTTGATCACGCCGGCGACCCCCGCCGCGCCCTGGGCATGGCCGATGTTGGACTTGATCGACCCGAGCCACAAGGGCCGCCGCGGATCGCGTCCCTGCCCGTAGGTGGCCAGCAGGGCCTGCGCCTCGATCGGGTCGCCGAGCGTGGTGCCGGTGCCGTGCGCCTCGACGAGGTCGACCTGATCGGGCGTCAGCCCCGCGTCGGCGAGGGCGGCTCGGATCACCCGCTGCTGGGACGGGCCGTTGGGCGCGGTCAGTCCGTTGGACGCGCCGTCCTGGTTGACCGCCGAACCGCGCAGCACGGCCAGTACCCGCCGGCCGTTGCGGCGGGCGTCCGACAGCCGCTCGACCAGCAACAGGCCCACGCCCTCGGCCCACGCGGTTCCGTCGGCCGCCGCGGCAAAGGGTTTGCAGCGGTTGTCCGGGGCGCGCAGGCCCTGGTCGCCGAAGCCGTGGAAAATGGCGGGGGAGGCCATCACGGTCACCCCGCCGGCCAGGGCCAGCGAACACTCGCCGGAGCGCAGCGCCCGAACCGCCAGGTGCAGTGCGACGAGGGAGGACGAGCAGGCGGTGTCCACCGTGACCGCCGGGCCCTCGAGGCCGTAGACGTAGGAGAGCCGGCCCGAGAGCACACTGCTGGACGCGCCGCTGAGCAGGTAGGTGGCCACGCCTTCGGGCACCTCGGCGACGCCGTGGCCGTAGTTGCTGACCGTGGCACCGACGAAGACGCCGGTGGCACTGTGCTTGAGCGAGGCCGGCACGATGCCGGCGTTCTCCAAGACCTCCCAGGAGGTCTCCAGGAGCAGCCGCTGCTGGGGGTCCATCGCCAGCGCCTCGCGGGGCGAGATGCCGAAGACGGAGGCGTCGAAGTGGTCGGCGTGGTGGAGGAATCCGCCCTGGAGCCGCGAGTCGATGCCGAGCCCGGCCGCGGCGAGGTCGGACAACTGCCGTTCCCAGCCGCGATCGTCGGGTGGGTCGCCGATGGTGTCGACGCCGTCGGCGAGCACCCGCCACAGGTCCTCGGCGGAGGACACCGACCCGGGCAGGCGGCAACCCATCCCGACGATCGCGATCGGTTCGCTTGCGGCGGCGGTCAGTTCCGCGTTGTGCGCACGCAGCCGTTCGTTCTGCGTCAGGGCCGCCCGAAGCGCCTCGACGAGCCGATCGGAAGGAGCGTTGGCACGCGGGGGTGTGGCACTCACGCCGAACTCCGCTCGTCGCAGTGAACAGGCCGGCACCGGCACGGGCCCCGGGGGAGAACAGAACCGTCCCCAACCTAATCGCCGCGATCCGCGATCCCCGACCCCACCTTCCCGCCCCCGGACCCCTGCCCACCGCGCCCCGACCCCTATGGTCGGGGAATTCCGGCCAGACCCCTGATGAAGACGTCGAGGCCGAATTCGATCCTGGCCTCGCGGTCTCCGCTGACCATGTGCGGCATGAGCGCGACCAGGGTCGGGAAACGTTCCGGCGGTAGGGCGGTGATGACCTCGCCCAGATACGCCTGCGCCATCGCCATCGGGTTCTCGCCCTCTTCGGCCCGCGACAGGTACAGCGCCGCCTCGAAGACGTCGGCCGATATGTAGAGCTGAAGCACGTCCAGCACCCACGCGCTCGCCTGCTCCGGCACGCCGCCGCCGCGCATGACGGCCAGCAGCCCCTCACTGATCCGCAGGGCGTTGGGCCCCGACGGGATCGCGGCCAGCGCCGCGCGGCCCAGGTCGTTGTGCGAGGCCAGGACGCGACGGAAGTCCAGTACGACCTCCTTGAGTTGCTCCTGCCAGCGGGCGGGGTCCGGCGCCGGGATCCGCACCTCGCCGAGCACGTGGTCCAAAACCAGTTCGAGCAACTCCTCCTTGCCCGACACGTGGACGTACAACGACGCCGGCCCGGTGTGCAGCTCGTCCGCGACCCGGCGCATGCTCACCGCCTCCAGCCCACCGGCGTCGAGCACGGACAGCGCCGCCGCGACGATCGAGTCCCGGCTCAGCGGCGGTCGCACCGGCCCGGCGCGACGTCGGCGCCACGGGGGCGCGGGCAGGTCCGGTGCGTCCGTGGCGGTGGATTCCGGTTGCCGGTCGCCGTTGGCGCGGGGCCCGGTCCGCGACGTTTTCGCCATGTGATGCCCGTCCTGCGTCGATCGAGGGTTGCGATCAGCGTAGTTGACCCGAACACTGGCAGACGAAGGAACGCCGTTCGTTGTAACGAACGCCATTCGTAAAGGAGTTGCCATGAACACGGACCCCACCGGCACGGGAGCCACCCGATGACGTACGACGTCGACGTCGCGGTCCGCGAGGAGGACCGCGACGCCGCGGCGGACCTCCTCGCCGAGCACTACGCCCTCGGCACGCTGGACAAGGAGACCCTGGAGGCCCGACTGAGCGACGTGCTGGGCGCCGCGACGCTCCGCCAACTGTCCGCGGCGACAGCCGACTTGCCCACACCCCGGCCAACCCCCACCCCGCCGACCTGGACCACCCGACGGCGGCACGAACGCCCGGGCCACTCCACCTCCCGGCATCGAGGCAGCCGCAAATACGCCCTCGCCGCCCTGCTGGTCGTGGCACTGTGCCTGGTCGTCGAAGACCCCACGGCCCGAATCCTCGTCGCGATCCTCGCGGCGACAGCCCTCACCCGAAAACTGCACCACCACCGAAGGACCTGACACCACCGACGGCGATCGCGAGGCGGGCGGGGCGAGGATCCGGCCTCCCGAACCCTCGCCCCGGTCGTGTGCGCCGGCGACATCACCCGCCCCAGCCCCACGCGTAGCCGGCCGAGCCTACGAAACGCGACAACGCCGGCGGTGGCGAGCGCGGCGGTGTTCGGAGGGCTCGAAGTCTGCGAACCCCGGCATTGCTCTATCTCTTCTCGCGCTTCGGAACGCGGGAATACCCGGCGTCACAGATTCTCCGATCCTCCCGATCTGCACGACTGCCTCAGTCGGTTGTGGTGATGTCGGAGGTGGTGGGGCCGTCCGTCGTTACGGCGGACTTGCCGCCGATGGCCGACATGCACGCGGGGCACAGGAGGTCGGACAGGGCGTCGTCGACCGCCGCCGTGGTGTGGTCCGGCAGCCCGACCCCACACGCGGCGGTGCGGAAGTGCGCGACGGCGTGCCACCAGCGGGTGTCCTTGCTTTCCACTGCTCGCAGGATGTGCATGACAACCTCCAGGGTGTCGGATCATCGCCGTCGTCCATGCAACTACCGCCGCTCGCCGGCCGCACCCGCACCGTGGTGTCGGGTCCGGTCGCAGAGCCGGGCAGGCGGGACACGGCCCGGAACCGGCCCACATCCGCCGGTGTCGGCCGAACGGGTGCGGCGCGGCCGGACACGCGGGCCGTCCGCGTCGTGCCCGAGTGCGTCCCCTGCCGCTCGGCATCGCGCCGGAGGCGGGAGAGACGCCGCCGATTCCCGACGGATTCCCGGCGGCGCCGGCTTGTTTTCACTGCCGCCGCCGGGCCGTCGAAATTTGACCATCGGGACGGGACGATCTTCTCGTGAATTTCGATCCCGCGAGATATGCGAAAAAGGGCGGGGCGCGCCCCGAACTCGATATACCGAGTCGAGCCGCGCCCCGCCCTGACGTTACGGCAGCGGTCTACCAGCGATACCAGCGCCCCCGCCTACCGCCGGTGCCCGCCGAGCGGAAGACGAAGCCGAGGGCCCAGACGACCAGGACGATCACGGCTATCCACCACAGAGCCTTCAGTGCGAAACCTGCGCCGAAAAGGATCAGCGCGAGAAGCAGGACTACCAAAAGGGGAATCATTGTTTTTACCTCCGACCCACGTCTGCCCCGCCCGCCGAGACACATTCCCGGGAATTACCTTGTTTTGTCTGCCGCTTCCCGGAAAGACTCCGCCGATGCCCACGTGCGCCCGGCCTCTAAGGTGTGGGAACCATGGGACTGGTTGAGATGGAGACGGCCCGGTACGACTGGAAGGCCATGTCCTGCGGATGCGGCGACACCGCCGAACACCTGGCGCCGGACCTGCTGCGGCTTGCGGGCGCCGATCCCGGACGGGAACCGCGCCCGGTCGACTTCGAGGAGCACGTCTGGTCCCCGGTCGTCCTGTGGGAGCCGGCTCCCGCGGTGACGTCGGTGGCCCTGGCAGCCCTCGCGGACGATGTGGCGCCGACGGCACGGGAGTGGTTCCTCGACCTCCTGCAGCACATGGTGGCGGGCGAGGGCACGGATTTGGCGTCGGCTCGACGAGGCCTGGATCTGCCCGAATCGTGTCGAGAGGCCGTCGAGCAGGGCCTTTGGCTTCTCTATCGCGAGGTGCTGTCGAATCCGTCGGTCGGGGCCGCCGGTGCCGCGTTCGAGATCCTTGCCGTGGTGGAGGCCGACCGGGTTCGGCTGCGCCGGGTTCGCGAGATCGCGGCCGAGCGGCTGCCGGTGTGTTGCCGAGCCGGACTGTGTGACGACGACTCGCGTGGGCCGGGTTGATCGTTGAGACCGGAAACGCTCGCGGAGCGCCGGGCCGGCGTCGACCGCGGCCACGCTCGGGGCCGCCGTTCGGGTCGGTTTGTAGGCCGCGTCCGTCGCGTTCCGTGCCAGGCGGGTGGGGCTTCGTGCATCGTGGGGAAGTGGCCCGAGCGGAGCGAATCGGGTCCACGACATGGGCGCGGCGGATGGGCTGGGGTGGGGTCGAGTGCGGGCAGGGCGTGCGGCGGTTCCGGGATCGGGCCGGGTGTCGTCGGAGCGGCGGTGGGTTGCCGTTCCGCCCGCGTTCGGGTCGGTGGTGATGGCCACGGGCATCGTGTCGATCGCGCTGTTCGCCGCCGGATTCCGCACGCTGTCGGCATTGTTCATGTGGCTCGACGTCGGTGTGTGGGTGCTGCTCGCGGCGGCCTTCGGCACCCGTGCGCTCGGTGACCCGCAGGGCTGGAGGGCCGCCGCCGCCACGCCGCCGGCGCTGACCGCCATCGCCGCGACGACCGTTCTCGGTACCCGGCTCGTGCTTTTCGGGTGGACGGGTACCGCCTGTGTGCTCCTGGCGCTGGCCGTGGTCGTCTGGCCGGTTCTGCTCGTCGACGTCGTCACCCACATGGGGCATCGCATGCCGGGCGCGGTCTTTCTCGTCTGTGTCGCCACCCAGGGTCTCGGCGTCCTGGCCGGCCAACTCGCCCTCGTGGGGGAGGGCGACTGGCTCGCGTGGGCGGCGCTCGTGGTGTACGGGCTCGGGTTGGCGCTGTACGCCCTCGCCTGCACGCGCTTCGACTTCCGGCAGGTGCTCACCGGCGCGGGGGATCACTGGGTCGCGGGCGGTGCCCTGGCCATCTCCGCCGTGGCCGGATCGAAACTGGTCGCCTCACCCGTGTGGACCGGGCTCGCGCACGACACGCTGCGTACGCTCACGCTGGCCGTCCTCGGCCTGGCCCTCGCCTGGTACGCGGTACTCGCGGTGGGCGAACTCGTGCGTCCACGCCCGCGTTACGACACGCGCCGCTGGGCCACCGTCTTCCCCCTGGGCATGACCGCGGCGGCCTGCCTGCTCCTGTCCACCGCCGCGCACGTGTCGTGGCTGGACCCGCTGGGCCGGGTCCTGCTGTGGATCGCGGTGGCGGCGTGGACGCTGACCGGTATCGGGCTCCTGCGTTCCCTGGCCGGCCGCGGCGCCCTCGGGTAGCTCCGAGCGCCGCCGACCCCGAGGACGCCGCGCCTTCACTGCCGGGCGGCGCGGCGTTCGCGCTGGGGGATCACCGTGTACTTCGGATCCTCCGCCGAGGCCATGCCCGCGGCGAACACCCCGAAGCGGGTGCACACCGAGCCCGCGAGCAGGGCGGTGCCGGCGACGGCGGCGGTGACGCGGCGGGTGGTGGGCGCGCCGCGGAGCACCCCGGACAGGGCCGCGCCCACGGCCCCGGTGACGGTGAGGGCTTCGGCGGCGCGGGTCAGCCGGCCGGCCCTGCCGGTGCGGTAGGTCTCGGCGACGACGCCCATGCGGGCGCGCATGCGGCGGGCGGCGAGCAGGTCGAGGAGCGCGCCGCCGATCGCGGTGCGGCGGGCGGGACCGGCCTGGTGGGGCGGGACCGTGAGCAGGGCCAGGCCGGATGCCGCGCCGGCGGCCGATCCGGCGAAGAGGAAGGGCAGTTCGCGGTAACCCTCGTGCCAGGCCGGTACGGCCGTGTCGGCGAACAGGACCGCGGTGTAGGTGGCCACGGCCGGGCCGAGCAGGGCGGCGCCCGCCGTCGCGGCCCGGCCGAGCCCGGGCAGCCGGCCGCTCACGTCGGTGGCCGCCGCGACGCCCGCGGCCGGTCCGTACGCCGCGAGCAACCACGAGCCCATGTTCATCGGCGAGGTCGGCTTGAACACGCGCAGCATGTTGACGAAGCGCTCCGGCCGGCCCAGGTCGTGCACGAGCGCGACGACGGACAACGAAATCCCGCCCAGCGCCGCCACCTTGCCGGTCCGCGCCAGCGCCGGCCGCCCCGTCGCCTCCGCGCCCGCCGCGAGCAGCGAGGACGCGCCGGCCAGGCCGCCCAGGAAGACGTAGCCGGCGATGTCGGTCGCCGCCCACACCGGAGCCTTGATGATCGGCCGGCCGTAATACGACGTGGTCTCGACCTTCGGCACCATCCGCGCCTCGCCGCGCGTCATCGCCGTCCTCCCCGGGACCCGAAGGCGAGCGCGACCCCGGCCGCGAGCGTGAGCGCCGCCGCACCCGCGTGCCGCCACATCGCCGGCAGGTCACGCGTGGTGACCACCGGATCCGGCGGCAGCCCGTAGACCTCGGGCTCGTCAAGCAGCAGGAAGAACGCCCCGTCGCCGCCCACGCCGTCCTCGGGATCGTGCCCGTACAACCGGGCCTCCGGGACACCGTCGGCATGCAGATCGCGCACCCGCGTCTCGGCCGCCGCGCGCAACTCGTCCAGTGGGCCGAAGCGGATCGACTCGGTCGGACACGCCTTCGCACACGCCGGCTCGGCCCCCACGCCCAGCCGGTCGTAGCACATGGTGCACTTGAACACCCGCCCGTCCTCGGGCCGTTGGTCGATCACCCCGTACGGGCAGGCGGGTACGCAGTAGCCGCAACCGTTGCAGATGTCCTGCTGCACCACGACCGTGCCGAACTCGGTGCGGAACAACGCGCCGGTCGGGCACACGTCCAGGCACGCGGCGTGCGTACAGTGCTTGCACACGTCGGAGGACATCAACCAGCGCATCGAATCACCCGAGCCCGAGCCCGAGCCCAAGCCCGAACTCGAACTCGAACTCGAACCCGACTCCGACCCCACATTCCCGTCGGCCCCGACCGCCACCGGTCGTTCCTGTTCGATGAACGCGACGTGGCGCCACCTGTTCGCGCCCAGCCCCTCGCTGTTGTCGTAGGACATCCCGGTCAACGCGAGGCCGTCCTGCGGCACGGCGTTCCACTCCTTGCACGCCACCTCGCACGCCTTGCACCCGATGCACACCGACGTGTCGGTGAAGAAGCCCATCCGCGGCGGGTGTTCGTCCCCCCATCCGGCCGCGCCCGCCGGGTCGCCCGGTCCGTGTCCGATCCCGCCGATGAACTGTGCCATGTCAGACCTCCGTCCCGGTCTGCTCGGTGATCCCCGCCCGATGCCGGTAGTCGGCGACGAACCGCAACAGCTCCGGCCCGCGCGGGCGTCGACCCGGTCGGATGTCCGCGCTCATCGCCTTGACCTCCTGGATGTGCACGTTGGGATCGAGCGTGATCGACGCCAGTTCGTTGGCCGCGTCGCCCCGACTCATTCCGTTGGGACCCCAGTGGAACGGCAGCCCGATCTGGTGCAGCGTGCGCCCGTCCACGGTCAGCGGACGCATGCGGCGCGTGATCATCACCCGGGCCTCGATGGCGGTGCGCGCGGTCACGATCGTCGCCCATCCCATGTGTTCGAGTCCGCGTTCGGCCGCCAGTTCGGGGGAGACCTCGCAGAAGAACTCCGGTTGCAGTTCGGCCAGATACGGCACCCAGCGGCTCATCCCGCCGGCGGTGAAGTGCTCGGTGAGCCGGTGCGTGGTCACCACGTACGGAAACACCTCGCTGCCCGGCTCGTCCCCGCTGGGATGCGAACGGTTGTGCCGCCGGCTGAACACCTGCCGGACCGGGTTGCGCGAGTGCTCCGGGTGCAGCGGATTGGTGAACGGCGAGTCCTGCGGCTCGTAGTGCGTGGGCAGCGGGCCGTCCACCAGCCCGCCCGGCGCGTACAACCAGCCCTTGCCGTCCGACTGCATGATGAAAGGGTCGTCGCCCGCCAACGCCTCGACGCCGCGCGCCCCTTCGGGAGGGCGATAGTCGGGGGCCCGGTCCGGTGGGAAGTCCGGGACGTCGGGCCCGGTCCACCTCCCCGCGTCCGCGTCCCACCACAGCAGCGCCTTGCGTTCGCTCCACGGCCGACCCTCCGGGTCGGCGGAGGCGCGGTTGTACAGGATGCGCCGATTCGCCGGCCACGCCCAGGCCCACTCGGCCGCGAGCCAGTCCTGTTCGGTGTGCGGCCGGCGCCGCGCTGCCTGATTGACGCCGTCGGCGTATACGCCGCAGTAGATCCAGCACCCGCACGAGGTGGACCCGTCGTCGGCCAACTCGGTGTAGGCCGAGAGGTGTTCACCCTTCGGCCCGAAGCCGTTGATCTCCGCGAGCACGGCCTCCGCGCTCGGGTCGTCGTAACGCCCCTCGGTCGGGTAGTCCCAGGTCAGATCGAGCACCGCGCGGTCCATCGGGTCGACGGAGTCCGCGAGTTCGGCGCGGATCAGCCGGCCCAGGTGATAGGTGAACCACAGGTCGCTGCGTGCGTCGCCGCGCGGTTCGACCGCCTGGTGGTGCCATTGCAACCAGCGGTTGGTATTGGTGAACGAGCCGGACTTCTCGGTGTGCGCCGCGGCCGGGAAGAAGAACACCTCGGTGCCGATCTCCTCGGTGCGCAACTCGCCCGTCTCGATCTCCGGGCCGTCCTTCCACCACGTGGCCGACTCGATCAGCGAGAAGTCGCGCACCACCAGCCAGTCCAACTCGGCCATGCCCAACCGCTGCATGCGCGCGTTCGCCGAGCCGACCGCCGGGTTCTCGCCCATCAGGAAGAAGCCCTTGCAGATCCCGTCCAGTTGCGCCATCACCGTGTCATAGGTGCTGTGCGATCCGGTCAGGCGCGGCAGATGCCCGAAACAGAAGTCGTTGTCGGCGGTCGCCGCGTCGCCGTAGTACGCCTTGAGCAGACTCACCGTGTACTTGCGCATGTCGGCCCAGTAGCCCTTGTCGGCCACCATGGTCTCGATGTAGGCGTCCAGGTCGTCGTCGACGTGCGCGTGCGGCATCGGCAGGTAGCCGGGGAGCAGATCGAACAGGGTCGGAATGTCGCTGGATCCCTGGATGCTCGCATGCCCGCGCAGGGCCTGGATGCCGCCGCCGGGCCGACCCACGTTGCCCAGCAACAGTTGCAGGATCGACGCGGTGCGGATGTACTGCGCGCCCACCGAGTGCTGCGTCCAGCCCACCGCGTAGACGAAGGCCGAGGTGCGCTCCCGACCCGAGTTCTCGGTCAGCGCGCGACACACCGTCGCGAACGCCTCCCGCGACACGCCGCAGGTGCGTTCGACGAACTCGGGGGTGTAGCGCGCGAAATGGCGCTTCAGGATCTGGTACACGCAGCGCGGGTGGGTCAGCGTCTCGTCGCGCGGCCCGTCCGCGTGCATCTGTGCGCCGCCCGAACCGTGTGACTCGCCGCGACCGGCCTCCGCGACCGACTCGCGTACCTCGCCCACCCGTTCGTCGTAGCGCGCGTCGCGGTCGCCCACGGCCGGCTGGACCGAACCGCCTTCGTAGGCCCACGACGTCTGGTCGTAGTGCCGATGCTCGGCGTCGAGGCCGGAGAACACGCCGCCCAGGTCCTCGGTGTCCCGGAAATCCTCGCGCACCAGTGTGGCGGCGTTGGTGTACGCGAGCACGAACTCGCGGAAGTCCTTGCCCTCGGTGAGCACGTGATTGATCACGCCGCCCAGGAACGCGATGTCGGAGCCCGCCCGGATCGGTACGTGCAGGTCGGCGAGCGCACTGGTGCGGGTGAACCGGGGATCGATGTGGATCACCGTCGCGCCGCGCTTCTTGGCCTCCATCACCCACTGGAAACCCACCGGGTGGGCCTCGGCGTAGTTCGAGCCCTGGATCACGATGCAGTCGGAGTGCTGGAGATCCTGCATGAACATCGTCGCGCCGCCGCGGCCGAACGTGGTCCCCAGACCGGCGACCGTCGAGCTGTGACAGACCCGGGCCTGGTTCTCCACCTGCACCATGCCCAGGCCCGTGAACAGCTTCTTGATCAGGTAGTTCTCCTCGTTGTCCAGCGTCGCCCCGCCCAGACTGGCGATGCCGAGCGTGCGGGCCACACGCATCCCCTCGTGTTCCCACTGCCAGGTCTCGCGCCGGGTGCGCACGACCCGTTCGGCGACCATGCGCATCGCGGTGTCCAGGTCGAGTTCGCCCCAGTCGCTCGCGTACGGCGCCCGGTACAGGACCCGGTCGCGGCGGGCCGAGCCCGTGGTCAACTGAAGCGTGGCCGAGCCCTTGGGACACAACCGGCCCCGGCTGACCGGCGAGTCCGGGTCGCCCTCGACCTGGACCACTCGTTCGTCCTTGACGTAGACCTGCTGTCCGCAGCCCACCGCGCAGTACGGGCACACCGAACGCGCCACCCGGTCCGCGTCGGCGATCCGCGGCCGCAACCCGGCGGTCGCGGCCGAACGCGCCGCGGCGCCGCGGCCGAGCCGATCGGCTCCGGCGAATTGGCGCCGCACGGGCCAGTCGCGCCACCACGTGCGTGGGTCCACGTCAACTCCTTGCCGGATCCGGGGCATCGACGCGGGGCGACTACCCGGGGTGACGGCGGGCATGCGCCGCGGCTGGGCCGAATGGGATCGGGCCCGGAGCGGGGGAGCGCGGCGTCAGCCGGCACCGGGGAGGCGTACGCGCAGTTCGTCCCCGTCCACTCGCGTCTCGAAGACCGGTTGCGGGGCCGTCGCCGGGCCGTGTACGACCTCCCCGGTGCACAGGTCGAAGACGCTGTCGTGCCAGGGGCAGGTCACTCGACCGTCGCGGACCTCGCCCTCGGACAGGGGGCCGGACAGGTGCGCGCACCGATCGGCCAGGACGTCGACCCGATCCGCGCCCCGCACCACCAACACCGGCGTCTCACCGACGAATCGGCGCACCGGCTTGCCGACCGGCAGCGCGGACAACAGGCCGATCGAGTGCCACCGCGACCCGTCGCCGACCACGTGGGGCACCTGTTCCGCGTGATTGACCCCGGTGGCCTGCCGGTACGCCAGATGTCCGCCGAGCAGGCCGCCGACGCCCACGGCGGTCAGGCCGGTCAGGGCCAACAGGCGCCCGCGGATCGGGCGTCCGCGCAGGCGGGCCCACAGGGATGCGGTGTACAGCCCGACGGCGACCGAGTTGGCGGCGGCGTGGACCAGGCCGACGCGTTGCTGCTGTTCGTGGGTCTGCGCCCAGTCGAGGGCCCCGGTCGCGGCGGCGGGCAGCGCGGCGCCCAGACCGACGGTGATCAGGACACCCGACGCGGGGCCGGTGCGCGGTACGAAGTCCAGCACCGAGGCGGAGATCCAGGCGCCGATGGGGACCTGAACCAGCACCGGGTGCACGGGGTGTCCGATGGGGACCCCGTGTGCGATGTCCCGGATCCTTCCCGCGGGCACCCGCCCGACGAGGCCGCGCAGCACGGAGGCGGGCCGATCGAGGCCCCGGGCCTCCTCCAGTCGGGTCGTGATCGCCGTTGTCATTCTCATGCCCGTCCGCTGCCCCGGGATCGGCACACCATGTCCGGCAGGCGGATGAACGGCGGGCGGGGCGAGGGCGGGTACGACGATCGACGACCCGACCCCTCGCGCCCGCCGCCCCGCCGCCGCGGTGCGTGCACGGCTCGGCTCAGGCCGTGATGACCTTGTGGTCGGCGCCGCCGCCGATCGAGATCTTGCGCGGCTTGGCGCGCTCGGCGATCGGGATCCGCAGCGTCAGCACGCCGCTTTCGTAGTCGGCGCGGATGCGCTCGGTGTCGAGCGTGTCGGCGAGGACGATCTGCCGGGAGAAGACGCCGACGGGTCGCTCCGAGAGCTCCATCTGTACGTCCCTGCCCTTGTCGCCGTCGTTGCCCCTGGCGATCGGCTCGCGCCGGGCCTTGACGGTGAGCATGTTGCGTTCGACATCGATGTCGATCGCCTCGGGGGTGACACCGGGCAGATCGAAGACGACCACGTACTCCTCGCCGTCACGGTAGGCGTCCATGGCCATCGCCGTCGGCCGGGCCGGGGTGCCGGGAACGAGGAGCTGCTGCGCGAGCCGGTCGAGCTCGCGGAAGGGGTCGGTACGCATCAACATCGCGAAAACACCTCCGAAAGTTTCGGTCGGAAGCGCCCTGTCGGGCTGCCTGGAACTGTTGTAGCATGTCATCGAAGCGATGACAAATGAAGACGTCATCCAAAGAGTGACGGGTGATCAGGTCGTCGAAACGATGACCATGCGGAGGTCATCCGAATGATGACGAACCGAGAGGAGTCCGATGGATACGATCGACCCCCGACGCGAACCGACCGCCGACGTCGCCCACCAGGTGGGGCCGGCCTCCTTCCTCGCCGCCGCGGCGGCCCTGGAGGTCATCGACGAGGCCGTCCGTGGCGCGCAGGAGCAACGGGGCAGGCAGTCCGGAGCGGACGCGGACCCCCGTCGGGCGCTGGCCTCGCTCCTGCTGCTGCGCGAGATTCGCGAACGACTCGCCGGATGGGAGACCGGATTGATCGAAACGGCCCGTGACGCCGGGGCCAGTTGGGCCGATCTGGCCGGGCCGCTGGGCGTGGCCAGCAGACAGGCGGCCGAGCGCCGCTATCTGCGCCTGCGTCCGGGGCCGGTCGGCAGCACCGGCGAGCAACGGGTCACCGCCACCCGCGAACGCCGGGCCGCCGACCGCGCCGCCACCGCCCGCGCCCGCGACAATGCGGCCGACCTGCGCCGCCTCGCCGGGCAGATCACCGCGCTCACCGACCTGCCGCCCGGCTCCCGGGCCCTCGTCGCCAAACTCGATCGGGCGCTCGGGGCGGACGACCCCGCCGCACTCCTGGACCCCCTCGGCGCGGCCCGCCCGCATCTGGCCGCCGCCCACCCGGATCTGGCCACCCGGATCGACGCCCTCGTGGACCCGGCGGGCGAGGGGCCGGCCGGGACCTGAGAGCCGTGTCGATCGCGGGACGGGGGCGGATCAGGCGAAGTCGGCGACGTGGTCGGCCGCCCAGCGGGCGTAGGTGCGGGGTGTCGCGCCGGTGAGGCGGGTCAGGGCCGGGGTGATCTCGGGGCGGGTGTCGACGGTTTCCTCCATCAGGTCGAACAGCGCGTGGACGAAATCGGCGTCCATGAACGTGGCCATGCCCGCGCGCACCGAGGCGGCGTCGGCCTCCTCGAAGACGAGCCGTCGGCCGAGCGCCTCGCCGAGCAGCCGCACCTGGTCGGCCTGGGTCAGCGCCTCGGGGCCGGTCAACAGGTAGGTGCGGCCCGCGTGTCCCTCGTCGGTGAGGACCCGGACGGCGGCGTCGGCGACATCGCGCTCGTGCACCGGCGCGGTGGTCGCGCCCGCGTAGGGCGCCTGCACCACGTCGCCGTGGGCCAACTGCATCGCGAACGCCAGCGAGTTGATCGCCGGGAAGAACAGCCGCAGGAACGTGTGCGCGATCCCCGTCGCGGCCACCGCCCGCTCGACCCGGGCGTGGTAGGCGGCGATCACGTTCGGCTGGACGGGCGCGCCGTCGACCACCGCGCCCGAGGACAGGAACACGACGCGGCGCACCCCGGCCTCGCGGGCGGCGTCGAGCAACGCGTCCGGGGCCGCTCCGTACGGCAGCGTCAGGAACAGCGCGGTCACCCCGTCGAACGCCTCCGTGAGCGTGGCGGGATCGGTGAAGTCGCCGCGGACCACCTCGGCCTCCGCCGGCAGCCCGGCCCGCTCGGGGTCGCGGCTCAGGGCGCGCACCGGGATCTTCGCCGCGGCCAGCGCCTCGACGGTCTGCCGGCCGAAGTGTCCGGTGGCTCCGGTGACCAGGATCATCGTCGTTCCCCTTTCGTGACGGGCGAGGACTTCGTTGGGGTCCCCGTCCCGCTCGACAACGACAGTAGGACGCCATTAGGAACATTACGTTCCGCATGGCGCCGTCGGTCCGCACGGGCCGGCCGGACCCCCGGGGATGAAGCGGGCGCCCACGGGGCACACGACGCCGGTACCGATGGCCGACATCCCCGTGTCGGCCCGTTCGCAGGGAACGAAGGGAACACGGCATGAAACTCCGGAAGAAGGCCGCGCTGCTCGCCGCGGCGACGGCGCTGCTCGCGGCACCCGGCGTCGCGGCAGGTCAGGCGGCGGCCGCGGCCGCACCCGGTCCCGGCTGGCACCACGTGCAGGACTTCGCGCCCGAAGACCTCGGCGGATGTCACACGAGGGGGCAGTGGTATCTGGAGAACGGGGCGAACAGGTACGAGTGCCGACCCGCCGGCGTATGGCAGTTGTGGGTGCTCACCGACGGGTGACCGGCACCTCGCGCGCCCGTGGTCCCGGGGCACCCTCGGCGCCCCGGGATTCCACACGGATTCCACACCCGGCCGCGTCCCCACCCCGACGCGGGCGTTACGGCCGGCCCGGGACGCCGAGTGCGAGCAGCGCGGTGTCGTCGTCCAAGCCCTCGCGGAAGCTCTCCAACAGTCCGGTGAGCGCGGCGATGATCGACGGCGCCGTCGCGGGGGCGTGCTCGGCGGCGAAGGTGAGCAGGGCGTCCTCACCGAAGAGGTTTTCGCGCGTGGCGCCGGTGCGGGCCTCGGTCAGGCCGTCCGTGTAGAGCACGAGGGTGTCGCCCGGTGCGAGCGTGGTGTGCGCGGAGCCGAAGCCGGCGTCGGGGAAGACGCCGACGAGGAGCCCTCCGGGCGTGGGCAGGAACTCGGCGCGACCGTCGGCCCGCATCACCAGCGCGGGCGGATGACCCCCCGAGGCCAGGTGCACGCCGGCCGGGCCGCCGTCGGTACTCGGCTCGACGACGCCGAAGACGACGGTGCAGTAGCGGGGGTCGGTGCCGGCGGCGTACCGCTCGTGCAGGACGGCGTTCAGCGTGGCCAATACCGCGGCCGGTTCGGAAGTGTGCAGCGCCGCCGCCCGCAGGGTGTACCGGGTCAGCGACGTGACGGACGCCGCCTGCGGGCCCTTGCCGCACACGTCGCCCATGAAGAACGCCCACCGGCCCCCGCCCAGGGGGAACAGATCGTAGAAGTCGCCGCCCAGAAGATCGGGTGCGGCGGTGTGATAGTGCGCGGCCGCCGCCAGGCCCGGCACGGTGGGCAGCGACGAGGGCACGAGGGACTGCTGCAGTACGGCGAGCGCGTCCGCCAGCCGCTCCCGGTCCGCCTCGGCCTGCCGACGGGCCTGTTCCGCCTCCAGTTGCGCCCGCTGCGCCTCGGCGCGGGCCTGCTCGGCGTCCCGGCGACGGCGCAGCAGCTCCTGCTCGTACGCGCGCCGGTCGGAGGCGTCGAAAACGGTGGTGCGGATCAACAGTGGTTCACCGCCACCGCCGTGCTTGAGCACGGAGGAGACCAGCACCGGCAGGCGGCGCCCGTCGGTCCCCTTCAGCTCCAACGCGATGCCGCGGAGTTCGCCCTGCATGCGCAGCAGCGGCGCGAAGTGCGTTTCGTGGTAGAGCTTCCCGCCCACGGTGAGCAGATCGGGGAAACGCAGCCGGCCGACCACCTGCTCGCGGTCCATGCCGAGCCAGTCGAGCAGGGTGGCGTTGATCTTGGCGATGGTGCCGTCCATCAGCGTGGACAGATAGCCGCAGGGCGCCGCCTCGTACAACTCCTCGGCACTGTCTTCGAGCAGCGCGGTGAACGCGGCGTCGGTGTCCCAACCCTGCGCGGGATCCGGCTCGTCGCCGGAGCGGCACATCACCGGTGGGCCGCCAGAAAGCCGAGAATCGCCTCGGCGGTGGCCTCCGGCGCGCTCAACTGCGGGCAGTGCCCGGCGGCATCGAGAGTGACGAGGTGGGAGGAGGGGATCGCGGCGTGCACGTACGCCCCGACCTCCCGGGGCGCGATCACGTCCTGGGAGCATTCGAGGACCAGGGTCGGCACCGTGACGTCGGGCAGGTCCGCGCGACTGTCGGACAGGAAGGTGGTGCGGGCGAAGACCGCGGCGATGTCGGGGTCGGTGGCGCAGAAGCTGTTGGTCAGCTCCTGCCCCAGCTCCGGCCGCTCCGGGTTGCCCATGATCACCGGGGCCATGGTGGACGACCAGCCCAGATAGTTCGACTCCAACGAGGCGAGCAGCTCGTCGATGTCCTCGGCGGTGAATCCGCCCCGGTAGTCGCCGTCGTCGATGTAGCAGGGGGAGGGGGCGACCATCACCAATGCCCCGATCCGCCGCGGTGCCGTCCGTGCGGCGAGTATGCCCACCATGGCGCTCACCGAATGCCCGACGAACACCACGTCCTCGACATCCAGCTCCTCGCAGATCTCCACCACGTCCTGGGCGTAGCCCGCGAGCGAGGAGTAGCGCTCCCGGCTGAAGGTCGACAGGTCCGACCCGCCCGAACCGACGTAGTCGAACAACACCACCCGATACCGCTCCGCCAGCGCCGGCACGACCAGTCGCCACATGTTCTGATCACAGCCGAACCCGTGTGCGAGAAGCAGCACCGGCCCGTCGGGGAGGCCGGTGACCGTCACGTTGTTCCTGCTGCGAACATCCATACGATCCAGTGTCTCACCCGGCACACGAGGCCCCGGAGGCTCACGCCGCCGCCGGGGGCCCGGTGTCACCGTGCGTGCCGGTGCCTTCGCGGCGCGCGGGGCCGTGGTGGAGGTCAGAGGAGCTCCCGCAGGCGGGTGGTGAACCGGGCGGGGTCGTCGACGAAGCCGGTGTGGTCGCCGGGGAAGAGCACGGGTTCGCTGCCGAGGGCGCCGGCGAGGGCCCGGGAGGTGCGGTCGCAGAGTTGCCCGGCGGAGGCCTCGCCGATGCCGACGACGATGCGCGTGCCGACCGTACGCAGTGCGGCGAGGTCCGGGCGCCAGCGGGTGGTGGGGCGCAACTCGTGGGCGAACCAGCGGAGTTCATCGGCCTCCTCGCGCGGGGTGCGTTCCGCGCCGAACATCGTCTCGAGCACGCCGTCGGGCGGCACGATGCCGGCCTGGGCCAGGAACTTCGTCCAGGCGCCGGTGACATCGCCGCGCAGGCGGGTGGCGATGATGTCGTCGGTGCCGGCGTGGAGGCGCTCGCGGTCGTCGAGGAGTTCGACGAGCGGGGGTTCGTGGGCGACGACGGTGTGCACGCGGTCGGGGTGGGTCCGGGCGAGGGCCAGGGCGGTGACGGCTCCGCCGCTGGAGCCCAGGACGGCGGCCGGTCCGAGGTCGAGCCGGCCGATGAGCCGGGCCAGGTCGGCGGCGCGCAGATCCGGGGTGGAGTCCTGGTCGGGATCGTCGAGGGGGCTGCGGTTGATGCCCCTGGGGTCGGTGGTGAGCACGGTGTGGTCGACCGAGAGCAGGTCGGCCAGTGGCGCGAAGGCGGCCGCGTCCATCGGGGCGCCGACGAGTGCGATCAGGGGGCCGGCGCCGCGTACCTCGTAGTGCAGGCGGGCGCCGGCGACATCGAGGGTGTCGGTGGTGACGGAAACGTGCGTGGTCATGGGTCCTCCTCGGACGGCGAGGCGGTCGTTGCGCCTCCTCACCATGACGACGAACGCGAACGGGCCCGATCGACACGGGCGTCGGGATTTCTTCCGCCGCGGGCCCTTCAGGCGGGGTGACCGGGGTGCAGGTCGCGCACGGCGGAGAACATCAGCGGGGCGTGGGAGTCGCGCGGCGGGTCGGCGTCGTCGGTGCCGGCGTCGGGTTCGATGGGGTCGAGGACGAATCCGGTGTGGTCGCCGAGCCCATCCAGGCGGTGCAGGACCGTGCCGACGATGCGTACCGGGCAGTCCGTCAGCAGTGGCACCCCGGCCGGACCGGGTTCCCAGGCGCAGTCGGCGAACTTGTCGACGCGGTCCCCGGTGCGCTCCCCGAACAGCGCGGCCAGGTCGTGCTGCCGCTCACCCAGTGCGTGGACGGCCAGCACCGGCGAGGCGAGCGCGATCGCGTGGGTGTGGTTGACGACGGACACGCACACCAGGAATCGCACCGGCTCCATGCCGCACTGCGACGCGAACCCCACCAGGCATCCGGATCGTTCGCCGGTGACGGGTTGGACCGCCGTGACGACGAACATGGGGTAGTCCAACCTGTCCGCGAATCGTTCGAACAACAACACCGGGTCTACCCCTTCAGGGACGGCGGGCCAGCAGGTGCGTGTCGAGGAAGCCCCGTTCGGAGGCCGGGTCGTGGAGCAGGCGGGCGAACGGGACGAGGCCGGCCTCGGTCAGCAGCGCGGCGAAGCGGTCCGCCGGCCAGCTGTAGGCGGGCGCCACCTTGTGGTCGAAGCGGATCGGCTCCGGCCCGTCGGTCCCGAAGAACGAGACCAGGAGCAGGCCGCCCGACGCCAGGACCCGCACCTGCTCGGCGAGCAGCGCCGGCAGCTCGTCGGGCGGGGTGTGGATCATCGAGTAGTGGGCCAGTATGCCGCCGAGCGCGCCGTCCTCGATCGGCAGGTCCTCCATCCGCGCCTCGTCGAAGCGCAGCGTCGGATGTGCCCGCCTGGCGTGGTCGACCATGCCCGGGGAGAGGTCGAGCCCGAAGGCGTCCAGCCCCAGTTCGCACAGCATGGCCGTCAGATGTCCGGGCCCGCACCCGACGTCGGCCGCCCGCGGGTTGCCCGTCCCGCGCACCAACTCGGCGAAGGTGCCGATCATGTTCCGCGCGAACGGATGCGCCTCCATCCGGTCGGCGAACATCGACGCGTACAACTCGACGACGCCGTCGTAGGCCGCCCTGGTCTCGTCCCGGTGCTCCGCCATGGGTAGGCAAGCTAGCACCCGCGCGCGCCGCTCCGGGCGGGAGGGCGCGGGCAGGCGGACGGCTGCCGTGACGGTATCGCCGGTTTTCGGTCGCTCTCGCCGGGCACCGGCCCTCCCATGGTGAAAATCGGCTACACGATGATGACCGAGCAGGCCGGTCCCAAGGATCTGGTCGAGCATGTGGTGCATGCCGAGCAGGTCGGATTCGACTTCTCGGTGACGTCGGACCACTACTTTCCGTGGCTCGACGTCCAAGGGCACGCGCCGCACGCGTGGACCGTCCTGGGTGCCGCGGCGCGGGCCACCTCGACGATTCCGTTGATGACGTACGTGACCTGTCCCACGATGCGCTACCACCCGGCGATCGTGGCGCAGCAGGCCGCCACGCTCCAGCTGTTGTCGGACGGGCGGTTCCGGCTCGGCCTGGGCTCCGGCGAGAACCTGAACGAGCACGTGGTGGGCGGTGGTTGGCCTGCCGTGGACGTACGGCAGGAGATGTTGGCCGAGGCGGTGGACATCATCCGCGCGTTGTTCGCGGGCGGCTATGTCGATCACCACGGCACGCACTACGACGTGGAGTCCGCGAAGTTGTGGGACCTGCCGGAGTGGCCGCCGCCGATCGGGATCGCGGTGTCCGGCGAGCAGGGTTGTGCGCTCGCCGGCCGGTCGGCCGACCTGGTCGTCGCGACCGAGCCGGACGCGGATCTGTTGGCCGCGTTCGACCGGCACGGCGGTGCGGGCAAGCCGCGGGTGGGGCAGCTTCCGGTGTGCTGGGACCCCGATCGGGACGCGGCGATCCGGCGCGCGCACGAGCAGTTCCGCTGGTTCGGCGGGGGGTGGAAGGTCAACTCGGAACTGCCCGGTACGGCGGGCTTCGCGGGTGCGACGCAGTTCGTGCGTCCGGAGGACGTGGCCGCGGCGATCCCGTGCGGGGACGAGGTGGACACGTTCGTCGAGGCGGTACGCCCCTACGTCGAGGCCGGGTTCACCGAGGTCGCCCTCATCCAGGTCGGCGGCGATACGCAGCACGCGTTCCTGGACTGGGCCCGCGACCGGCTGCTCCCGGCGCTGCGCGAGTTGTGAAGCACGCTTGGGTGGATTCGGCCCGGAGTGGAATCGCGATCGAGGGGAAGCAGTCGGTCGCGACGCCGACGTTCGGGGTCGCGTGACCATCCGCCGGAACTCGAGACGCCCGGGGAGCGCGCCCCCCGCGTCCCCCGGGCGACTCGTTCGGGCGGGACCGCGAAACCAGAGGGCGAGGAGCTGTCCGGTGATCACTCTCGGCGTCGAGGAGGAATACCTCCTGGTCGACCACGACAGCGGTGTGCCCGTCCCGCGTTCGGTGGCCGTGCGCGCGGCCGCGGGGTTGCAGGCCGCGCTGGACGACGACGAGGTCCAGCCGGAGCTGCTCCAGGTACAGGTCGAGGTCGCCACGCCCGTGTGCGAGACGCTCGACGAGATCGGCGGCCACCTGCTGCGCCTGCGCCACGCGGTGGCCGAGGCCGCGGAGCAGTGCGGCTGCCGGCTGGCCGCGGTCGGCACCGCGCCCTTCGCGCCGGACGAGCCGGTGCCCGTCACCGACAAGGAGCGCTACCGGTCCCTGCACGTCGACGCGGCGCGCCTGGTGGACGAGGCGTTGATGAACGGGATGCACGTACACGTGGCCATACCCGATCGTGAAGCGGGGGTCGCGGTCCTCAACCGGATCCGCCCCTGGTTGTCGGTGCTGCTCGCGATGTCGGCGAACTCGCCGCTGTGGCACGGGGACGACACCGGGTTCGCCAGTTGGCGCACGCTGGTCTTCGGGCGCTGGCCGGTCACCGGTACGCCGCCCCGGTTTCGGGACGCGAACGACTACGATCGGCGGCTGGACGGGCTCACCCGAGCCGGAGCGCTGGCCGATCGGGGTCGGGTGTACTGGTCGGCGCGGCTTTCGGAGCGATTCCCCACCATCGAAGTGCGGGCCATGGACGTGCAGTTGCGCGCCGACGATGCGGTCATGCTCGCGGGACTCGTACGCGCGTTGGTGGCCACGGCGCTGCGCGAGGAGGCGGAGGGCCGCCCCGAATTGGCTCCCGCGCCCGAAATCCTGGAGGCGGCCGTCTGGCAGGCGGCCCGCCACGGCCTGTCCGACACCCTGATCGCTCCCGACGACGCCCGCCCGCGACCGGCCCCGAGGTCGTCGCCGAGTTGCTCGCGCACGTCGGGCCGGAACTGGATCGCGCCGGCGACACCCGGCGGGTGAACTCCCTGACCCGGCGGCTCCTGAGCGAGGGCACCGGCGCCCACCTACAGCGCCGAGCACTCGCGGCGACAGGGCGTTCGGGCCTGACGCGCATGATCACCGATCACACGGCCGGCCTGTCCCCGGACGAGCCGCACGCGTGAGCCCCCGGCCCGACGTCGCGGAGTCGGGTCGTGACCGGTCACGGTCGCAGAGGCACCGCGAGCGGGGCGAACAGGTGTGCCGTGTTCGTGATGGCCAGGATGCGCCGCACCCGGTCGCCGGGTGCGAGGGCGAGCCCGACCCGGCTCTGGGCGGCCTTGGTTCGTGCCCGCAACAGGACGTGGAGCGCGGTGCTGTCGCAGAAGGTCACCCCTCGCATGTCCACGTCGACGCGGGGTGCGCCGTGATCCAGCGCGGTGTCGAGGGCGGAGCGGAGCAGTGGTGCGCTGTCGATGTCGATCTCCCCGCTGACGCGCACGAGCAGGCGGTCGCCGTACGGGGTGACCCGTACGCGCAGGTGTGTGGCCGTTTCCCGGTGACGACGGCCGGGGCGACGCGCCGTGGCGGCGGGAGCCGGGCGGCGGGTGTGGGGTCGGCGTGAAGACATGGGTTTCCCTCACACGTGTGCCAGGTGGGGCCATGGATGGTCGCAAGCGCAATAACGGAACAATGCAGACAATATGGACCGAGTCGGGTCGATCGTTCTCGTCAAGCATCGGGCGCAACCCAACATGCGTCAAGTTATTCAGGAACTTCATTTCAGGTATCGTGTTGCCGGAATGAACGACCTTACGATGGCCCCATGAGTGATGCGGACGCGTCCCGACCGTCGTGGACGTTCTTCACCAGCCATGCCCGTGTGCTCTCGGTGATCGCCCGGGATCCCGAGGCGAGGGTGCGCGACATCGCGGCCGTGTGCCTGCTGACCGAGCGCGCCGTCCAGGGCATCCTGGCGGACCTGGAAGCCGGCGGATATCTGACCCGACAGCGCAACGGACGGCGCAATACGTACCGGGTCGTGCCCGGAACGGAGGTGCGGCACCCGGCGGACCGGGGCCGGGCCGTCGCCGACGCGCTCGACCTGCCGGTGGAGCAACACACCGGCGGTTCCGACCCGCCGGCCACTTCCGGCGGCTCGGGCGGCTCCGGCGGGTCGGGGGATCGTGACGCGCCCGGCGACCGTGACGCGCACGGCGACCGTGACGCGCCGGGGCGGACGGACGAGGGACCCTTCGGACACGAGGCGCATTGACGATCGCCGGCGGATGCGTCGGCGTCCGGCGTCGCCGTACGCCTGAAACCCGTGGCAGCGGGCATGCGCATGGTTCGAACGACCCGGATTTCCGAGAATCCGCCGAAAGGACTGCGTGAGATGAGCGATCCGCTTGCCCTGCCGTTCGTCGACGAGGCCGAGGACGGCGAACTCGACCCCAACCAGGTGCCCTTGGGGGCGACGGTGCGGGTGCCGGCGTACGCCGGGATGGCCGCCGGCGATGTCGTCACGGTGCGCTGGGAAGGTTCCGACGGAGCCGTGTTCGAGGAGTCCGCGCCCGTCCCGGGCAAGGGAGTCGGACACCCGGTGGTCTTCCGGATCCCCGCCTGCGAGTTGCTGCCCCACATCGGCTCGGTGATCCGGTTGAGCTACGACGTCGACGGCGCGGCCCCCGCACCGCGGCGCTCCTCCGATGTGGTGGCCGTGCGGGTCGACCTCCGGGAACGGCTGTTCCCCACCGCCTGATCCGCATGGATTGGGCGATACCCGGACAGGGTTCGCGCCGCCGGGCGGGTCCGGCTGCGGCTACAATCCGCCGGGAAGGGCGGTGGGGCTGTAGTGGCGATGGTCTATGCGGACGGGGTGCTCCGGGTCGAGCGGGTGGGGCCGCCCTCGGTCGTGCGCCTGGCGGGGGAGGTCGACGCCGACAACTGTGTGCACGTACGTTCCGCGTTGGACGCCCAGCGGACCGGCTATGCGGGGGATGTGTGTGTGGACGCGGCGTTCCTGGAGTTCATCGACGTGGCGGGTGTGCGGACCCTGGTGGAGACGGCGGGGCGCATGCCCTCGGGCCTGTCGGTGGTAGTGCGCTCGGCCTCGGTGGAACTGTGCGACCTGGTCTCACTCGCGGGCTGGGACGGGGCGCCCGGGCTGGTACTGGAGAAGGCGGTGCAGCGATGACCGCTCCCGTACCGGACTCGTTCCGTCACGACGCGCTTCTCTACGCAGGTCTCGACGACTTCGTCGACCGCACGGCCACGTTCGTCCGCGCGGGGCTCGAAGCGGACGAGGCCGTCGCCGTCGCGGTGATCGAGCCCCGAGCCGGTGCCCTGCGCAAGGCGTTGGCGGGCGACGCCGAGCACGTCACCTGGATCGACATGGAACGTGTGGGCCGCAACCCCGCGCGGATCATCCCCGCCTGGCGCCAATGGACCTCCGACCAGGGCACCCGGGCGTTCCGCGGGATCGGCGAGCCCATCTGGGCGGGCCGCTCCGAGGCCGAACTCGTCGAGTGCCGACACCACGAATCCCTGCTCAACCTCGCGTTCGACGGCGTGCCGTGGCAACTCCTGTGTCCGTACGACGTCACCTCCCTCGCCCCCTCGGTCATCGACGCCGTCCGGCACTCCCACCCCCGAGTCCTCGACGCCGGGACCGAACACCGGCACGCCCACCCCGGTCCGGACCACTACGCCGCGACGCTGAGCGGGCCGCCGCTCCCGGGCGCCCCCGAACACGCCGAACACCTCGCCTTCGCCGCCGGGGAACTCGCCCGCGTGCGCGCCTTCGTCCGCGGTCGACTGGGCGAGGCTCCCCGCGCGTACGTCGGGCACGTGCTGTTGGTCGTCACCGAGATCGCCGGCAACAGCATCGTGCACGGCGGCGGACACGGCGAGGTCAGCCTGTGGGACGAGGGCACGACGCTGGTCTGCGAGATCCGCGACGCGGGCCGAGTGGACGACCCGCTGGCCGGACGGCACATCCCGCACCCGGATGTCGAGGGGGGACGCGGCCTGTGGATCGCCAACCAACTCTGCGACCTCGTCCAGATCCGCTCCACCGGCTCCGGCACGACCGTGCGGCTGCGCCTGAATTCCGACCGGTAGGGGGTGCGCCGCGGCGCGAGTGTGGCCTCCGCCTCACTCGAATGGGTGTACTGGTCAACGATCAGGGTAGGGGGCCCGTGCCGATTCGATGACCCTTGGGAGCCAACATGACCTTGTCCACGGTGAGCCCCTCGACCACCGCCGACTCCGCGAGTGCCGCGCCGGAGGGTGGGGCGGTCGGTGGTTTCCCGCGGATCGAGGACCCGACGGCGGTGGGGGCGGTCGACGCGCGCGCGATGTCGAAGGTGTTGTTCATGCGGCTGCGGGCGCTGGAGGAGGGCACGCACGAGTACCAATACGTGCGCAACACCCTGGTCGAACTGAATCTGCCGCTGGTGCGCTACGTCGCCGGCCGGTTCCGTTCGCGTCCCGAGACCACCGAGGAGATGGTGCAGACCGGGACGATCGGGCTGATCAAGGCCATCGACCGGTTCGATCCCGCACGCGGGGTCGAGTTCCCCACCTTCGCGATCCCGACCATCTCCGGCGAGATCAAGCGCTTCTTCCGCGACACGTCGTGGTCGGTCCATGTGCCGCGCCGACTTCAGGAACTGCGCCTGGAACTGGCTCGGGCCCGCGAGGCCTTCACGACCGAACACGACCGGGAGCCCACCTCCGCCGAACTCGCGGAACGGCTGGGCGTGAGCGTGGAGGAGGTCGACGAGGGCCTGATCGCCTCCGCCGCCTACTCCACCGTGTCCCTCGACGCCCCCGCTCCCGACGACGAGGGGTCCACGCCCGCCCTGGCCGGCCGGGCGGCGTTCGTCGAGCCCGGCTATGCGATGACGGAGAACCTGGTCGCCCTCAAGCCGCTGATCGCCGCGCTCGGCCCGCGCGATCGGGAGATCCTGACCCTGCGTTTCGGCGAGGAGCTGACCCAGTCCGAGATCGGCGAGCGCCTCGGCATCTCCCAGATGCACGTCTCTCGGCTGATCAGCCGCACCGTCGCGACCCTGCGCACCCAGCTCCTGGCCGACTGAACCGCGGGGCGCCCGCCGGGGAGCGGTGCTTCCGCCGCCCCGGCGCTGCCCGAGCGGGTCAGGCGTCGGCGACCCGGGCGCTCCAGCCGTCCTCCAGCTCGGCTCCGTCCACGGTGATGGCCTCGACCGTGCCGGTGGTCGGATCGATGTCGGCCTGCACCCCGTCGCCCGCGTAGCGCGGATGGCCGGTGGCCCCCTCCTCGCCGGTGGGCCGGACCGTCGCGGACCGTACGGCCGGCCCCCGCGCCGTCGGCGGCATGTCCTGCGGGTTGTACGGATAGATCAGCACCTCGAACGTTTCCATTCCGCGCGTCTACCCCGGAACGGCTCGGCCCACGAGCGGAGCGGTCGACGAATTCGGGACCGGTCAGTCGGGGAGGTACGCGGCTGCCTCGGACCGGGCTTCGGGGTACGGGAGGGTTGCCGTGACCGGTTCCGCGGGCGGGTTCGCCGCTGCGCCGAGCAGGGTCGGGAGGTCGGTGCCGGCCATCCAGCGGCCGAGGGTCCTGCGGTCGACGGTCACGATGTCCTGGGCCCGGGCGAGGCGACGGGCGGGAGCGGTGAAGCGCGAGCTCGTGACGAGCATCGCGACGTCGGCGGCGTGTACGGGGCGGGCGGTACCGACGAAGCGTTGCATGTCGGGACTGCCCACGGCGCGGGTGCGGCCGAGCCGCTTGCACTGCACGACGAGACTGCGGCCGTCGGGCAGCCGGGCGACGACGTCGGCCCCCAGGTCGCCGGCGCCACCGCTGACCACCACGTCGCTGCACGCGTCACGACGGCACAACTGCGCGACGTGCTCCTCGAATTCGGAACCCGTCATGGCGTCGACGGTGGCGAACGAGACCGCGCGTATCCGAGGGTTCACCCGCCTGCGCGGCTCCCACCGCCGCGCCTCGGATCGCGTCGCGGCCCGGAACAGGCCGCACGCGTACAGCGCGAGCGTCGCCACCACGCCGACGCCCGCCATCGCCGCGAGCAGATCCCACTCCCGCCGCACACCGCAGTACGCCGCGACGACACACACGATCGGGGCCAGCCACCAGAACACCCGGTCGTAGCGGACGAATCCACCGGTGTGTACCGCTGTCCCGATGTGGGAGCCGGGCAGTCCCGCGCCCGACGCGGATTCGGAATCGTCGATCGTGGGACGTATCGCACTCAAAGTCCGCTCCTTGCTTACCGATCCCTGCCGACTCCCCGCCGAAGTCACCGAACGCGCCGGGCAACTCACCGACGTGCCAACGAAGTTCGGGCGCTTTTGCGGTTGCCCGCGATCATCGACTCCAACCCTCGCGTTTTCGGCGACACGCCGGCGGCGGGCGGACGCGGCGTCGCTCCCGCACTCGCTGATCCGGCTACGGCTGCCGCCCGCGCGCAATGCCCTGTTCGGATGCGGGATCGCCACCGCCGAACCCCGGCGCATCCGGGGGGAAATCGGCCGGGTGGAGTGGCTATTGTCGAAGGCATGGGTGAATCGGTGGGGGTGCGGGTCGAGGTTGACGGTCGGGCCACGACGGTGGATCGGCTGCATGCCATTGCCGTGGGGGCTATGGGCACTTCACCGCGATGCAGGTGCGTGGTGGGCGGGTGCGTGGGCTGGCGGATCATCTTCGGCGGCTCGACGCGGCCAATCGGGAGTTGTTCGGCAGCGCCCTGGACGGGGAACTGGTTCGCCGGTATATCCGGCACGCCCTGGCCGACGACGTCTTCGACGCGTCGGTGCGGGTGCATGTGTTCGCGGCGGACGAGGACGGGGCGGTCGCGGTGCTGGTCACGGTGCGGCCACCCGGGGACATGTCGGGCGCGCCGCAGGCGTTGCGGTCCGTTCCGTACCTGCGCTCCGTGGCGCACATCAAGCGGGTCGGGGACTTCGGGCAGGCCCACTATCGGCGGCTGGTCGCCCGCGAGGGCTTCGACGAGGCGCTCCTGACCGGTCCGGACGGGGTCGTCGCGGAGGGCGCGATCACCAACATCGTCTTCCACGACGGCACTTCGCTGCTCTGGCCGAACGCGCCGGTCCTGGAGGGCATCACCATGCAGTTGCTCGAACGGGCGCTCTCCACAGGGCCGTTGCCCTCGCGACGCGGCCCGGTTCACCTGTCCGAGGTGGGCTCGTTCCGGGCCGCGTTCGTGACGAACTCGCGCGGCATCGCGCCGGTTCGGCTGATCGACGACGTGCCGATCCCGGTCGACACCGCGCTGGCGGCGACGCTCGGCGAACTGTACGAGTCGGTCGAGTGGGACCGGATCTGACGACCCGTCGGCGGACGGGCTACTCCCAGACCGTGGCTTCGAACGTGAGCGCGGTGCGCGTGGGCACGCCGGCGATGCGCAGGTAGGCGATGTGGCCTTCGTCGGTCTGGAAGCAGACGCGCATGCCCTGGGACAGTTCGCCGCTCGTGTAGGTGCCGCGCTTGGCGATCGCCTGGGCGCAGTCGTCCCGGGTCGGTTCGGGGCCGTCGGGCGGGGCGATGGCCACGACGTCGCCCGACTTGATCGGGCCGAGGGTCAGATCCGGGAGGTTGAACCCGACCGACGCGTCGGCGCCCTTCGATCCGGGTTGGCCGAACGGTGACGAGGTGTCCAGGTCGATGTAGTCGGCGCCCGGCTTGAGGGTGATCTTCGCCGGACCGGACAGCTTCTTCGCGGGTGCGTTCGCCGCGGGTGGGCTCGCCGGGTCGGTCGCGGGTTTGGCCGCGGGCGATCCGCTCCCACCGCCCGACGCGGGGGTGCCGATCGGGGCGCTGTTGTTCGTCGACCGCGACGTGTCGTCGTCGGAATCCGATTTCGCGGCCACCTGGACCGTCACGATGATCCCCACCACGGGAATCACGATCCCGACGACCCACCAGGCCCACTTCGGCTGATCGCTCACGATACCCCCGTATATACGTCGTCCGAGCGCGGTGAGCGTACCATCGGCTTTCGGCCGAGGAGCCGGCCCGAACGCGCGGGTCGGGGCACGTGTCCCATCACCCATATGCAACCATTGGTTGCGCGTTTCCGACGGTGTCGGCTAAGCTGACGTGCAACCAAACGTTGCAGAAGGTGGCGGACATGGAATACGGAACGATCGAGCGCGAGATTCATATCGACGCCTCACCCGAGGTCGTCTTCGACGTGGTGAGCAGCCCCGAGCACCTGCGCGAGTGGTGGCCGGACGAGGCGGAGTTCCCGGCCGTACCCGGGGGAGAGGGGCGCATCGGCTTCGGGGACTGCGCGCAGGGCGGCGGCACCTGGATGCGGTTCACGGTCGTCGAGGCCGTGCCGCCGCGGCTCTTCTCCTTCCGGTGGACCCACCAGGAGGGGGAGTCGGCCGATTCGGGCAACTCGAACCTGGTCGTCTTCGCCCTCGAACCCGCCGGGACGGGGACGCTCCTGCGGATGACCGAGAGCGGCTTCCGCGAGCGCGGCTGGGACGAGGCGAAGATCGCCGCCGAGTACGCCGAACACGTCACCGGCTGGGACTACTACCTGCCTCGGCTGCCGACGTATGCCGCGAAAGTCGGAGCGGGCGCATGAGCGTGATGGTGGACGACGACCTCTGGTCTGCGGTCGGCGACCCGATCCGCCGCCGCATGCTCGACCTGCTGCTGAACGACGGCAGCGGGACGGCGACCAGCCTGAGCGAGCACCTTCCGGTGACCCGCCAGGCGGTGGCCAAACACCTCGTCGTGCTCGATCGGGTCGGCCTGGTACACGCCACCACCGCCGGCCGCGAGCGGCTGTTCCGTGTCGATCAAAATCAACTCGCCCGCGCCGTCGCCCAACTCGCCGATGTCGGCGCCACCTGGGACGCCCGCCTGCGGCGCATCAAGCGCATCGCCGAGACGATCCAGCGCGCCAAGGAATCGACCGACGAGACCGGAAAGCAGTAGAGAGGAACACCGACATGGCAGACATCCTTCACCGCATCGGCGTCGAGCACGCCTCGCCGGAGCAGGTGTACGAAGCACTCACCACCGTGGCCGGCCTGTCCGGCTGGTGGACCGAGAAGACATCGGGGGAGACCGACCTCGGCGGCGTGCTCGAATTCCGGTTCGGGCCGGGCGGGTTCGACATGAAGGTCGTCGAACTCGACCCGGGACGGTTCGTGCGCTGGGAGGTCGTCGGCGGGCCGGAGGAGTGGGTCGGCACCGGTGTGGAGTGGAACCTCCGGCGGGAAGGGGACTTCACCATCGTGCTGTTCAAGCACGAGGGCTGGCGTGAGCCGGTCGAGTTCATGCACCACTGCAGCACGAAGTGGGCCATCTTCCTGATGAGCCTCAAGCAACTTCTCGAGACCGGGGAGGGTGCCCCCGAGCCGCGCGACGTGCGGATCGGCGACTGGCACTGACCGACCGGCGCGGACGGGGCAGTGTGCGCGGAGTACGACGGCGCCGACCGGTTGGTCGGCGCCGTTCCCGTTGTTCGCCCGCGCCGGACTGTCGGGCTCAGTCCTTGCGCCACAGTTCGTCGTAGCGCTTCGCCGAGGGCGGCCGGCCGGGGAGGGGGAAGTCGGTGTTGTCCGGGCGGGCGCGCAGGCCGTCGAGGACCAGGGCGACCAGGCGCTCCCGGGCGTCGGCGTCCGCCGTCGTGGGTACGGGCGCGCGTCGGGAGAACTGTTCGATCACCTGGAAGACGTCGATGGTGGTGGCGTCGGCGCGTAGGACGCCCGCGGCGTGGGCGCGGGCCACCACCTCCTCCGCCAATCGATCCGAGACGCGGCCCGCCTCGGCCATCTCCGCCGTGAAGCGGACCGTCCCCGCGATCGGGGCGAGGGACCCCGGGCCGAAGTCGACACACTCGCGTACATAACCGGCCAACCCCTCCCAGGGGTCCTCGGCGGCGAGTGCGGTACGCGCGGCCTGCGAATACTGCTCGGCCGCCGACACCGTGAGTTTTTGGAGCAGTTCCTCCTTGGTGCCGTACCGCCGGTACAGCGTGGCGATGCCCACGCCCGCGCGCTCGGCGACGGCGGACACCGGGGCGTCGGGGCCCTGGCTCGCGAAGACCTCGCGCGCCGCGGCGAGCAACCGCCGGTCGTTGCGCGCCGCCTCGGCCTGGCGGCCACGCTTGCGCGGCTGTTCGTTCGTGCTCATGGTCACCAAAATAATCCATTGCGGAGCGAATCACTCCGTTATAGTTTAACGGAGCATTCCACTCCGTTATTTTTTGCGGCGGCAGGACCACGTCACGTGCGTGGTCGCTCCGCCGTTTCGGTCGCCGAGGAGGCGGAGCCATGAAGGCCGCAATCGTCAGGGAGTTCGGCGGGCCCGAGGTCTTGCACATCGCCGAGATCCCCACCCCGCACGCGGGTCCGGGCCGGGTGCGCGTCAGGGTGCGCGCGGCAGGCGTCATGCCCTTCGACACCGCCCTGCGCGCCGGGCGGTTCCCGCCCGCGATGACGCCCCGCTTCCCGGCCGAACCCGTCGTGCCCGGCAACGAGTTCGCGGGCGTGATCGACGAGGTCGGCGAGAAAGTCGCGGGCCTCCCGCCCGGCACAGAGGTGCTGGGCTTCGCGACCACGGGGGCGTACGCCGAGTTCATCGTCGTCCCCGCCGACCAGGTCGCCCGCAAACCCCCCGGCATGCCCTGGGAGATCGCCGCGGGGCTGTCCGGCAACGGGCAGGGCGCGCACATGGCGCTGAGCCAACTCTCCGTCGGTCCCGGGGACGTCGTGCTGATCAACGGAGCCGCCGGCGGTCTCGGCACCATCGCCGTGCAACTCGCCAGGGCACGGGGAGCCGCGACCGTCATCGGCACGGCGAGCGAGCGAAACCACGACTACCTGCGCTCCCTGGGCGCGATCCCGGTGACCTACGGCCCGGGACTGGTCGAGCGGGTACGGGCGATCGCCCCGGACGGCGTCGACGCCGCACTCGACGCGGCCGGTCCCGAAGCGCTCCGCGACTCCGTCGAACTCACCAGGGACCGCGATCGCGTACTCACCATGATCTCCGACGAGGCCGCCCGCGAACTCGGCCTGCGCGCGTGGAGCGGCGCGCGCAGCGGCGAACTGCTCGACGAACTGGCCGAGTTGTGGAGCCGTGGCGAGTTCGCCGTGCACCTTCGCGACACATACGCGCTGGCCGACGCGGCGCGGGCGCATCGCGCCGTCGAGACCGGCCACGGTCGCGGCAAGGTCGTTCTCGCGGTCGACCTGCCGTGACGGCGGTGCGCGATGCGGCGCCGGTGGGTGGGGTGCGGGGCCGTGACCTCTTCGCCGACGGGCGGTTCCGACTCCTCTTCCTGGCGCGCACGATCTCCGTACTGGCCGCCGCATTCGGCCCCGTGGCACTGGCCTTCGGTGTCCTGGACCTGCCGGGCGCCGGTGCCACCACCCTGACGATCGTGCTGACCGCGCAGACGGTGCCGCAGATCGCCCTCATGGTGTTCGGCGGGGTCGTCGCCGACCGGATCTCCCGCACCAGGTTGATGCTGACGGCGGAACTGGCTTCCGCCGCCGCGTTCTTCGGCCTCGCGGCGATGTTCGTCACCCGACACGCGCCGGTGTGGGGGATCGGGCTCCTCGCCGCCGTCACCGGCATCGCACTCGCCCTCTACTACCCGGCGCTCACCGGCGTGGTACCGGAGATCGTCCGGGACGAGCACCTCCAGACCGCCAACGGCGTGCTGCGCCTGGGCGTCAACTGTGCGCGCCTGCTGGGCATGGCGGCGGCGGGCGGCGCGGTGGCACTGGTCGGCGCGGGATGGGCGCTTGGTGTCAACGGGGTCGGGCTCGTGGTGTCCGCGGCGCTGCTCGCCGCGCTGCGCCCGACGCCCGGGACGAATCGGGGGCGGACCTCCATGGTGAGCGATCTCCGGGAAGGCTGGCGGGAGTTCGCCTCCCGCCGCTGGTTGTGGGTGATCGTCCTCCAGTTCTCCTTCGTGATCGCCGCGATGCAGGCCGGCTTCGGCGTCCTCGGTCCCGTCGTCGCCAAGGCCGATCTCGGCGGAGCCCCGGCCTGGTCGACGATCCTGGTCGGACAGGGACTCGGCACGATGGCAGGCGTGTTCGTGGCCATTCGCCTCCGCCCCCGACGTCCCCTGCTGGTGGCCACGTCGATGGTCTTCGCGGTGGCCCTGCCGATCACCCTGCTGGGCATCGGCGCCCCGGTGTACGTCGTCGCCCTCGGCGCGTTCGTCACCGGCGCGGCCTTCGACGTCTTCGGCGTGATGTGGGAGACCACGATGCAGCGGGAGATACCGCGCGAGGCACTGTCGCGCGTGGCGGCCTACGACGGCCTCGGCTCCTTCATGTTCGGACCGCTCGGCCTCCTCGCCGCCGCCCCCCTCGCGGACGCCGTCGGCGCGCACCACGCGTTGCTGCTGTGCGCGGCGCTGATCGCGCTGGTGACGGTGGGCGCGCTCGCCGTGCCCGAGGTGCGAAACCTCCGCGCCCCGACACGAGTGGTCGACGACCGGGCCGTTGCGCCGGGGTGACCAGGGCCTCGTGGGCACTGCGCGCGTCCGTCGCCCGGTATCCGTCGGCGATATTCCTCCCGCGGGGGACCGCGTTCGGTGACCGGACGGCAGTTCGGAGTTGCCCGGCCCGGGCACGTCCGCTCGGGTGCACGCCCGGCGCGGTCCGGGCAGTTCCCGGTGCCGGTCGGCGAGGAGTTCCGGGTGTGCGGGGTCGGTGTACACGCCGACCGGGTCGGCGCGGCACGGCGATGGAGATCGGCCCGGTCGGCACACCGCGCCGCGAGTGTGTCCGGTCCGCGTCACGATCGGCGGAAGAATCGGCGATTGTTCGCTCAGAGGTGTGAAGACCTGTTACAGAATGCGAGGCGTCGCCCGTTCGCCTGCCCGGCGACGTGGGGAAGACGAAGAAGCCGGAACCCGACACCGGAAGGAACGAAATCCTCGATGACACCGCTGATCCTCGGTCGCCGCGCCACACCCCCGGCCCGCGCGGCGGGTCCGCTGCCCGAGCACCACTACGACGACGCCGTCTGCGCGAACGTCGTACCCGACGGCCGACTCCTGATCCACGTCGTCGACGCGCGCACGATCGCCGCGTACACCCGGACCCAGAAACCCCTCGGGCGGAAGAAGGACGACTGACCCGCCCGGGTCACCGGCCCCGAGAACGCGGACGTCATCGTGGATCCGCTGCCGGCCGCGGCCGTCGAGGGCCTGGGCGTCACCGAACCCCCGCCACTACTAGCGCCTTTCCGGCAACCCCTCTTACGGTCGCGTCGGCGGCCGCCCGGGTGATCGGGCGAGGCCGGTTCGCGACGACGGGGGAGGTGGGGCCGGGTGGTGGCGCGGGTTCTGGACGAGCGGTACGAGCTGGTGCGGTTCGTGGGCCGGGGCGGGATGGGGGAGGTGTGGGAGGGCCGGGACCGCAGGATCGGCCGGCGGGTCGCCGTCAAGCTGCTCCCGCACGGCGGCGGCGACGCGTCCGCGACGACGCTGTTCCTGCGTGAGGTCCGCACCGCGGGAGCGCTCGACCATCCGGGCGTGGTCACGGTGTTCGACGTCGGGCACGACGCGGCGGACGACGCGCTGTTCATGGTGATGGAGTTCGTCCAGGGCCGGGATCCGGCCGCGGTGTTGCGCGAGGACGGTGTACCGCCGGTCGCCGTCGCGGTCGACTGGACGGGGCAGGCCACGGCGGCGCTGGGCCGGGCGCACGCGGCGGGGATCGTCCATCGCGACCTGAAACCGGCGAACCTCATGCGCACGGACGAGGGGCGGATCAAGGTCCTGGACTTCGGGATCGCCCGGTTCATGGAGACGACGAACCACTCCGGCAAGGTCATGGGCACCCTCGCCTACATGTCTCCCGAGCGGTTCGACGAACACCCCGGCGACGCCCGCTCCGACCTGTACTCCCTCGGCTGCGTGCTCTACGAACTGCTCACCGGAAACGTGCCGTTCGAGGCCACCGGCCCGGTCGGCATGATGAACGCGCACCTGCTCAAGCCCCCCGCCCGCCCCGGCGAACAGCGCCCCGGCATCCCGGCCGCGCTCGACCGGCTCGTGCTCGATCTGCTCGCCAAGAATCCCGCCGAGCGGCCCGCGTCGGCCGAGGAGGTCGGCGAGCGCCTGCGGGCCGCCATCGCCCCTGCGCAGATGCCGCCGGTGCCGCCGGCGCCGGGACCATGGCACGCGCACGGTGGTGGGGGTGCGGTGCCCCCGGGACCCGGCCCGGCGGCGCGGCCCGCGATCGGGGACGGCGCGGCCGGTGAGCCCACCCGCGCCGTACCCGTCGCCGACCCGGGCCGGCCCGCCGTGGGCCGGGGGATGCCCGACGGCGGCGGAGTGGCGTCCCCGGCGCCGGCCGTCGGACGCCGTCGGTTCCTGTGGCCGGCCGCAGGCGCGGCGGTGACCGCCGGCGGCATCACCACCGCCGTCCTGCTCGACGACCGCGACGACCCGTCGAAGCCGGCCGCCTCCACTCCCGCCGGCGGCGGTACTCCCGGCTCCGCTCGCACCTGGCGCTTCACCACCGGCGGCTGGGTCCACTCGTCGCCCGCCGTCGCCGACGGGGTGGTGTACGTCGGGAGCCTGGACAACCGCCTGTACGCCCTCGAGGTGGCCACCGGGGCGAAGAAGTGGGCCTTCCCCACCGGCGGCGGGATCACCTCGTCACCCGCGGTGGCCCGAGGGCTGGTGTACGTCGGCAGCACGGACGAGAACCTCTACGCCCTGGACGTGGCCACTGGTCTGGTGAAGTGGCGGTTCCCCACCGAGGGCAAGGTCGCCTCGTCGCCCGCGGTGGCCGACGGGATCGTCTACATCGGCAGCGAGGACCAGCACGTCTACGCCCTGAACGCGGACACCGGGACCATGAAGTGGTCGTACCCCATGGGCCACGTCTACACCTGGCCCGCGGTGGCCGACGGCGTGGTGTACGTCGGCAGCAACGACCAGAACCTGTACGCCATCGACGCCGCCGGCGGAGTCAAGAAGTGGGCCTTCCCCGCCGCCGGCGCCGTCAACGCACCGCCCAGGGTGGCCGGCGGGGTGGTCTACGTCGGCAGCGAGGACAAGAACGTGTACGCCATCGACGCGGCGACCGGCGCCAAGAAGTGGTCGTACCGCACCGGTGGCAAGGTCGACTCGTCCCCCGCGGTGGCCGGCGGGGTGGTGTACGTCGGCAGCGACGACAAGAACCTGTACGCCGTCGACGCGGCGACCGGTGCCAAGAAGTGGTCGTATCCCACCGGCGACAAGATCGACTCGTCTCCCGAGGTGGTCGGCGGAGTGATCTACTTCGGCAGCCGGGACAAGAACGTGTACGCCCTGGACGCGGCCACCTCGAACCGGAAATGGACCTATTCGACCGGTGGCGAGGTCAGGTCCTCGGCGGCGGTGGTCGGCGGGGTGGCGTACATCGGCAGCGGCGACGGGAACGTATACGCCATCGACACCACCACCGGAGCGGGCCCGACCTGACACCGCGATCGCGCCTGGTGGGACGGGCGCCGGGTTCGAGCATCGGACCGTCGTGTCGGATTCCGGTTTCGCGAGCGGGCCTCGCGGTCAACGCGGTGGCTCCGGTACGACTGAGTGGTTGTCGATACGGGTACACGCCGCCGACCGGCCGCCGGGGGCGAGTCCGGTCCGGTGCGGGCGCGGTCCGGCCGTTTTTTCACCTGTAGGGAGGAAGTCGTGACGTTCGCATCCGACCCTGAATCACCGACCCCGACACCGGCCCATCACGAAGCCGCCGCGGCCGCCGCGCACTTCGAGACATGGGCGCCGCCGCCCGTGCCGCCCGCACTGCCCCCGCGAAACACCTCGCGGGCCAACCGGCCGAGGCGGGATCCGACTCCGTGGCAGCCTGCCCCGACGCCCGGGCGGCCCACGCCGGAGACCCGGGGGCCGGCGGTGGGGGCGCCCGGCGCCGCGGTCGAAGATCCGTTCGACCAACCCATGCAGGGGCCTCCGGCGGATGCGGCGGAGCGGCTGTTGCGACTGGTGGCGACCCATCGGTCGGTTCCCGATGTCGCCCGGATGGTCGCGATCCTGCGGGACTACTCGGAGGCCGCCGCCGACGACGCGTTGCGCGAAGCGGCGATGACGCGGCCGGTGAGCGATCTGGTACTGCTGGCCGATCTGTTGCGGGACCCCGGCCGCACCGTGGAGACCAAGCGCCCCGTCACGGATCCCGAACGTCGCTGACGCGTCGGTGAGCCTCCGGCCGAAGACCGAGACGGGGCGTCGTTGCGGCCGACCGGCGGAGTGAACGCGGATGCCCGTCACGACCGGACTCGAACCGGCCGTGACGGGCATCGTGATGTCGGGTGACCCGGATGGTGGTCTCCGGGGTCAACCGAGCATGCGGGTGGTCCTCGGAGGGCGGTTCTCCAGCATCGTGTCCTCCCACGGCTCGAAGGCGACCGGGGGCTTGGGCTGCCGGGCGTTCGGCTTGTCGCCCGGTCGTGCCAGGAACGCCGCCGCGCACAGGGTGGTGATCGAGCCGGCGCCCAAGGCGATCAGACCCGACGTGTCGAGCCACGCGGCGGCGTGCCGCCCGGAAGTCACTTGGGGTACGACGGCTGTGGCGATGGTGGCGCATCCCGCCGCCAGGGCGGCCAGACGCGCGCCCCGGCCGGCGCGTACGGAGGTCAGTCCGGCCAGGAACAGACAGGTCAGGGCCACCGTCGCCAACCATCCGGCCGTGTACGGAGGCGTGCGGTAGGTCGCGGGGATCGCGCTGCCCAACGCCACCCCGGATACCGCCAGGCCCACCGCCATGACCCACCGCAGGCCCGCCCCGCCGGCGGCGGACGAGGGCTTCGGCGCGGATTCGGGTGCACTCGCGGCGGTGCCTTCCGGTGCGCGCGGGTCGGACTCCGTGGCGGGCCGACCGTCGTGCGTGGCGTAGGTGGGGTTGCGCAACAGATCCGTCAGCAGTACCAGATCGCTCACCGGCCGCGTCATCGCCGCTTCCCGCAACGCGTCGTCGGCGGCCGTTCCCGAACCGTCCTCCAGGATCGTGATCATCCGGGCGAGGTCCGGGATCGACCGGTGCGTTGCCGCGATGCGCAGCAGTTTGTCCGCGGGGTCGTTGTAGGCCCCCTGCGGGTAGCCGGACGGTTCCTCCATCGGGACGCTCGGTGCGGGGTGCGCGACGGGCGGCCCCGGGTGTTCTGCGGCCGGAGCCGGAGCCGGAGCCGGAGTCGGGGCCGGGGACGGGGCTGGGGGCGGGGCCGGCGCGGAGGCGGAGGCGGGCCACGCGGGTGCGGGATCCTCCGGGTGCGCCTCCGGGGGGCGATTCTCCGGACGAGCCTCCGGGCGGGACGGGGGTTCGGCCGGTCGCGGCGGTGCGGCGGGGGCGCCGGGCGGGGTGGGCCACGTCCCGAAACGCCGGGTGGGCGCGGCAGGTTCGTGATGCGTCGGTGTCGGTGTCGGTGACTCGGGATCGAATGGAAACATCACAAAACTCTCCCTGAACATGGAACCGGCGGAACACGCCCGTACCGGACACGTCCCGGTACCGGGCAACGGCGTGTACCCGCACCGGCGACCGTTCAGACGCACGGTCCGTCACCTCGAACTCCCGTGCGATATCGATGCTCTTCGTCGCCACCGCATCCCTCGAGCGACGGGTGCCGGGTGTCAGCGCGGTACGCCGAGGCCGTCGAGGACGATGCCGACGGCTCGGTCGAAGGCCTCCTCTTCGCCGAGGTCCGCGGCGTGGGCGAGGGCGCGCAGGAGGAGGGAGACGTCGTCTCCGGTGACCCCGGGGCGTGCGGCGCCGACGGCCTGGGCGCGGCGGAGCGCGCCGTCGAGCGCCGCGCGGAACGCGTCGGCCGCCTCGGTGACGGGTCGGGACAGGCCCGTTCCGTCGTCGTCGTGCGGAGGCAGCAGATCCATCAGGGTCATCTTCACCGGGCCGGCCGCCGCGAGGGTCCTCATCAGGGAAGCGAACGCCTTGCCCGGGTCCTGGCTGTCGGCGAGCCGCAGCGCCTCGGCGGTCAGCTTTTCCAGGTAGCGCACCGCGGTGGCCTCGATCAGGTCCTGCTTGGTGGCGAAGTTCCGGAACACGGTGGCGATGCTGACCCCGGCCCGCCGGGCGACCTCGTCGGTGGCGGCGGCGGCTCCCTGCTCGGCGAACACGTGCTCGGCGGCCTGCAGGACCTTCTCCCTGTTGGCGGCTCCATCGCGGCGCATACCGGACCCCTTTGCAAACGTAGTGTGCACTACGTATGATCCGTAGTGAGGACTTCGCTTAAGCGTATGTCGTCACGCCCCCACGCGCCAAACGTGCGCGCGGCGGGCCGTCTCCGGCGACCGTCACCACGCTCGCCGGCAGCCACACGGAACCAAGGAGCACCAATCCATGTCCGTAACGGACGAGAACACCACCGTCGTGATCGTGGGCTCGGGTGTCGCCGGCCTTGCCCTCGGCAACTTTCTCCTGCGCGGCGGGATCGACTGCGTCGTGCTGGAGCGGCACAGCCGCGAGTACGTGGAGCAGCGCCAACGTGCGGGGGTCATCGACTCCCGGGCGGTGCGCATGTTCCGCGAATGGGGTCTGGCGGACCGGGTCGTCGGCGGCGTCCCCTTCGAGCCGGTGCTGAACTTCCGCATCGACGGCGAGACGCGGCCCCTCGAGTACGTGACCGACGACCACGGCGACGGACGCTTCTGCCCACAGCAGGTGCTCGTGCGCAACCTCGTCGACGTGTTCGTCGGCGACGGCGGCGACCTCCGCTTCGAAGCCGCGGATGTGGAACTCGAGAACATCACCGGGCCCCGGCCGCGCGTGCGCTACCGCGACAACGCGGGTGCGACCCGCACCATCACCTGCGACTTCATCGCCGGTTGCGACGGAGACCGCGGCGTCAGCCGGGCGAGCATCCCCGAGGAGGAACTGACCCGCCACTGCCACGAGTACGGGTACGCCTGGCTGACCGTCCTGGCCGACACCCCCGCCAACCACCAGTCCCTGATGGTGATCCACGACCGGGGATTCGCCGGCCGGTTCGCCCGCGGTCCGCAGGCGAGCCGCTTCTACCTCCAGTGCCCCCTGGACGCCTCCGTCGAGGAGTGGACGGACGACCGCGTCTGGGAGGAGATCGAGGCGCGCTTCGGCGAACCGGTCACCGTGAGGGGACGCATCGCGAGCAAGACGCTGGTGCCGTTGCGCAGCGTGGTCCACGACCCGATGAGCCACGGCCGCCTGTACCTCCTCGGCGACGCCGCGCACATCGTGCCGCCCATGAGCGCCAAGGGCATGAACCTGGCCCTGCACGACGCCGACGTATTCGCCGCAGCCGTCCTGAAGCAGGTCGAGGAACAGGACGAGAGCCTGCTGAAGGCATACTCCGACACCTGCTTGAAGCACGTCTGGAACTACCAGGCATTCGCCGCCTGGTTCACCGACCTCATGCACGACGCGGGGGACGTCTCCTATCGAGGCCACTTCCGCCGCCACCTGGCCCGCGCCGAATTCGAGCGCCTGTACACCTCGGAAGCCGCCAACCGCCTCTTCGGCGAATTCCTCACCGGCCTGAACTGAGCCCTGCGCGAGTGTTGTTCGGGGCGTGTCGAAAAGGGCCGGGGTTTCGCGTGGGGGTGCGCGAAGATGCTCGGATGGACGTTCGGTTTCTCGGCATCGGTGATCTGGGTGGAGTCCCGTCCGTGGCGGTCGTGGTCGACGTCATGCGTGCCTTCACCGTGGCCGGCTGGGTCTTTGCTCGGGGGCGGATCGCATCGTTCTCGCGGAGTCGCCGGCCGAGGCTCTGGCGCTCAAGGCGCGGCATCCGGATTGGGTGGCGATCAAGGATGGCCCGGCCGCGCCCGGGTTCGACTTCCCCAACTCGCCGGGGCTGCTGCGGTCGGTCGACCTCGGCGGGCGGACCGTTGTGCAGAAGACGACGGCCGGGACGGTCGGTGCCCTGGCGGTCAAGAACGCGTCGTTGGTGCTGTGCGCGAGCTTTGTGGTCGCGGAGGCCACGGCCCGGCTCCTGCGGGCGCGCGGGGGCGACGGTGTCACGTTCGTGGTCACCGGTGAGGACGGGCGGGCCGATGAGGATGTGGCGTGTGCCCAATACATCGCTCGGAGGGCCGTCGGGGCCGATCCGGATGCCGGCGGGTTTCTCCGCCGTGCCGGTGCGTCGCGCGCTGCCGCCGAGTTGACGGAGGGGCTGCGTCGCGGAGTTCACCCCGATGACGTCGCACTGTGTCTCGAACTCGACCGATTCCCCTTCGCCATGGTGGCGGCCTTGGAGGACTCGCTCATGGTGCTGCGTCCCCATGCGATGGGAGACCGGTCGTCGTAGGTCACGCGCCGCATGGGCCCGCCCCTGATCGAGGCGGGCCCACGGTGGCGGTGGGGATCAGTCCGTGCCGAGTTCCATTGCTGCGCGGTCGAGGAGTTGGTCGTCGTCGGACACCTCGCCGCGGGAGGCGATGGCTTCGGCGCCGCCTTCCGGCATGTCTTCGATCAGGGCGGTCGGCGGGGCCTGGAGGGCGCCGATGAGCGCGGGGTGGGTGGTGCCGACGATGCCCAGGCCGGCGTACTGCTCGAGCTTGGCGCGCGAGTCGGCGATGTCGAGGTTGCGCATGGTGAGTTGGCCGATCCGGTCCACCGGGCCGAACGCCGAGTCTTCGGTGCGCTCCATCGACAGCTTGTCCGGGTGGTAGCTGAACGCGGGGCCGGTGGTGTCGAGGATCGAGTAGTCTTCGCCGCGCCGCAGCCGCAGGGTCACCTCGCCCGTCACCGCGGAGCCGACCCAGCGCTGCAGCGCCTCGCGGATCATCAGCGCCTGCGGGTCCAACCACCGGCCCTCGTACATCAGTCGGCCCAGCCGGCGGCCCTCGAACTGGTAGTGCGCGAGGGTGTCCTCGTTGTGGATGGCGTTGACGAGGCGCTCGTACGCGATGTGCAGCAGCGCCATGCCGGGCGCCTCGTAGATGCCGCGGCTCTTCGCCTCGATGATCCGGTTCTCGATCTGGTCCGACATGCCCAGGCCGTGCCGGCCGCCGGTGGCGTTGGCCTCGGTCACCAGGTCGACGGCGGAGGCGAACCGCTTGCCGTTGATGCTGACGGGGCGGCCCTGGTCGAACCCGATGGTGACGTCTTCGGGGGCGATCTCCACGGTCGGGTCCCAGAACCGCACGCCCATGATCGGCTCGACGGTCTCGACGCCGGTGTCGAGGTGCTCGAGCGTCTTGGCCTCGTGGGTGGCGCCCCAGATGTTGGCATCCGTCGAGTAGGCCTTCTCGGCGCTGTCGCGGTAGGGCAGCCCGTGGGCCACCAGCCACTCCGACATCTCCTTGCGGCCGCCCAGTTCGGTGACGAAGTCGGCGTCGAGCCACGGCTTGTAGATGCGCAGGTGCGGGTTCGCGAGCAGCCCGTAGCGGTAGAACCGCTCGATGTCGTTGCCCTTGAACGTCGACCCGTCGCCCCAGATCTGGACGTCGTCCTCCAGCATCGCCCGCACCAGCAGGGTGCCGGTGACGGCGCGGCCGAGCGGGGTGGTGTTGAAGTAGGCGCGCCCGCCGGAGCGGATGTGGAACGCGCCGCACGCGAGTGCGGCCAGGCCCTCCTCGACCAGCGCCGCCCGGCAGTCGACCAGGCGGGCGATCTCCGCGCCGTAGGTCCGCGCGCGGCCGGGCACCGAGGCGATGTCGGGCTCGTCGTACTGGCCGATATCGGCGGTGTAGGTGCACGGGACGGCACCCTTGTCGCGCATCCACGCGACGGCGACGGACGTGTCGAGGCCGCCGGAGAAGGCGATACCGACGCGTTCGCCGGTGGGCAGGGAGGTGAGAACCTTGGACATGGGAAAGATATACAGGATTCCGCATGACTATGCAATTCGGTGGCGTGTCGATCGCCGCCGGCCGTCCGTCGTGCGCGGGACGGCGCGTCGTGGGTGATGCCGGTCACAGGAACCGCCGTGTGGCTCCGGACAGGACCAAGGGCATGACGACGAAATTGCGGTCGCGCATTCGCGACGGGGACGACGAAGCCTTCGCGGCGCGACGGTCGGAGAGGGGGTACCCACCACCCTCTCCCCCCTGCACATGCGCGAGGCGTGGAAGGCGGTGGACGGGGCCCGTCCGGGCCTGGCCCGAGAGCCCGGCCGACCGCGTCGCGCCGACGAGGAGCCGATCGAGGCGGACGCGCGCCCCGGCGAACTCGGCTACAACCGCAGCACCAACTATCGGCATCTTTCCACCCTGCCCACCGACCCCGACGCCATGTACCGCTGGCTGCGCGCCCAGGCGGACGACAACGCCGACGACCGCAACCCGGATCAGGACGACTTCGTTCTGGTGAGCGAACTGCTCGACGAATCCCTGATGCCACCGAAGGTGGGGGCCGCGCTCTATCGGGCTGCCGCCCGGATCCCGGGTGTGCTCGTCGTACCGGACGTGGTCGACGCCGCCGACCGCCACGGTGTCACCATCGTGCGCTACGACTCCTACAACCCCGGTGTCCGGGACGAACTCATCTTCGACAAGGACACCTTGCGGTTCATCGGTTCGCGCAGGGTCGCGACGAAGGCGACCGACAGCATCGAGGCGGGACAGGTGCTCGCCACCTCGGCGGTCTTGGAAACCGCGGTCGTGGACGGGCCGGGCGTCCGGCCGTAGCCGCGGCGGCGGCCCCCAGGGCCGGTATCCGGTATCCGCCGCTACGGTGGAGCGATGGCATCGATCAAGAAGTTCCAAGTCACCTTCGACTGCGCGGACCCCGAGCGCGTCGCCCGGTTCTGGTGCGAGGTGTTGGGATACGTCGTACCGCCGCCGCCGAAGGGGTTCGACACCTGGGACGACTTCACGCGCTCGTTGCCGCCCGAGCGCCAGGGGGCGGGGTTCGCCTGCATGGACCCCACGGGCGAGGGACCGCGCATGTACTTCCAGCGGGTTCCCGAAGGCAAGGTCGTCAAGAACCGGGTGCACCTCGACGTGCGGGTCGGCACCGGGCTCGTGGGTGAGGAGCGCCTTGCCGCGCTCCAGGCCGAACGGGCGCGACTGGAGGCGCTCGGCGCGGTGTGCGAGCGGGTCCTGCTCGCCGACGGCTTCAACGAGTCGTGCATCGGGATGCGGGACATCGAGGGCAACGAGTTCTGTATCGACTGAGCTCGACCGAGGCGGAGGGCTCGCCGGGCGCGGCCGGGGCGGTCCGGCACCTGGCGCCGGGCTGCGCCGGGCCCGTCCCGGCCTGTCGGTGGACGAACCGCCCGTCGCCGACGGCGGCGCGGCGGCACGGCTGTGGTGAACTCGCCCGGGGCTGCGGCCTGTCGCCGCTGTCGGGGCGGGAGCCGTCGGTGGCGCGGGTTCGGGGCGTTGGCGGCTTGGGCGCGCGGCGTCGCCCCGGCGTCGACAACCTGCCCGGCCCGCGGGCGGCGGGTGCGGGGCGGGGGGTGCGATTACGCGGATCGGGTGATCGTCTCGGCGACGTGCACGGCGATCTCGATGGCCCGTGTCGCGAGGGGGGAGTGGGTGCGGCCGGCCTGCCAGAGCAGGAAGATCTCGCGGGCGGGGAGTTCGGGCCGCAGTTCGTGCAGGCACAGCATGTCGTCGGCGCGGACGTCGCCGCCGTGCACGACGAGTCGCGGGAGGATCGCCGAGCCCATGCCGGCGCGCACCATCGACAGCACGCTTTCGTTGCCCGCCGTGCGGAAGACGATGTGCGGCCGGACCCCGCGACGGGCGAGTTCCCGTTCCATCCGGGCCTGGTCGCAGATCGGCGGGTGCGCCACCATCGGTGCGCCGTCGAGATGGGCCGGGCGTACCGGGCCGTCGGGAAAGGTGCCGCGGCGGGCCACGAGTACATAGGGATCGTCGAGCAGTTTGAGGTGTTCGACGTCGCCGTCGCCGCGGCCGTCGAAGAACATCAGGTCGAGGTCGCGCAGTTGCGGCGTGTCGGCCTCCTCCTCGAACAGTCTGATGTCGCAGCCGGGGTGCTCGTCGCGGAGCGTGCGCACGATCGGCGGCAGGATCACGTTGGACACGCTCTGGAAGGTGCCGATGTCGACCCGGCCGTCGCCGGCCTTGAAGCGGTCCACGGCGGCCGTCATCGCCCGGGCCTGCGCGAGCAGTGCGCGTGCGTGTTCCAGGACCACCGCGCCCAGCGGGGTGAGCCGCACCGCCTTCGGGCCGCCGGGCCGGTCGAACACGGCGCCGCCGACGGCCTTCTCCAGGGCCGCGATCTGCTGACTCACCGTCGACTGGGTGTATCCGAGCCGCACGGCCGCCCGCCCGAACGAGCCCTCGTCGGCGACGGCCGCCATCGCGGCGAGATGCCGCAGCTCCGTGTCCCGCATGGGTCTCACCCTAAACGTGGAGCATCGAACGGCGCGATCGAGTCGATCGAAAACCATCGCTTTTTGCGATGGAATCCTCGGTCTAGCGTGGCACTCATGAGCGATCACGACATCCCTCGGAGCACCCCCGACGACAAGCCGGACGAGACCCCCGACGCCGAGTCGCAGGCCGAGGCCCGCGCGGACCCCGCCGACTCCGCCGGCCCGACCGCCCCCGCCCCCGCGCATCTCGGCCGGCCGGCCGCGCCCGGGCTGCGTTCGGCGCTGTGGTTGCCGCTGTTCGACGAGCTGGCCGAACCCGCGGCGGTCGCCCGCCTGGCCGCCGACGCCGAGGAGGCCGGTTGGCACGGCCTGTTCGTCTGGGACCACCTGAGCTGGCGGTCGCCGATCCGCGACGTGGCCGACCCGTGGATCACACTGGCCGCGATCGCCGGCGCCACCGACACGCTTCGGCTCGGCCCCATGGTCACCCCGCTCGCCCGCCGCCGGCCGACCAAGGTGGCCAGGGAAACCGCGACCCTGGACCGGCTCAGCGGCGGCCGCCTCACCCTCGGCGTCGGTCTCGGCAGTGACCGCTTCGCCGACGAACTGCGCGCCACCGGCGACGAAACCGACCCCGTGCGGCGCGGGCGCATGCTCGACGAGTCGCTGGAGATCCTCACCGCCGCATGGTCCGGCGAACCGGTGCGGCACCACGGCCGCCACCACACCGTCGACGACATGACCTTCCTGCCCCGACCGGTGCAGCGGCCCGGCGTGCCGGTGTGGGCGGCGGGATTCCCCGGCAACGCCAAACCGCTGCGCCGCGCCGCCCGGCACGACGGCTTCTTCCCGATCAATCTCGACCACCCGGACCGGCTCGCCGCCATCGTCGACACCCTCACCGATCTTCGGCCGCCGAGCACGACCCCGTACGACATCGCCGTGGCCCTCCCGCCCGGCACCGACCCGACGCCCTACGCCGAAGCGGGCGCCACGTGGTGGCTGGCGGAGTTCGCGCCGGACACCGTGTCGGTTGACCAGGTGCGAGGCGTACTCCACGACGGCCCGATACGGCTCTGAGGCCCCGCCCCGCACATGCCGACGAACACATCGACACCCGTAGCGACAGAAGCCGGTGACCACCATGCCCGACAAGAACCGCCGTACCCAGGCAGCGCCCGACACCCGGCCGCCCGCCGACGAGCACCCGATCGAAGACGCCGACCTGTTCGACTACGACGCCGAGCTGCGCCCGCACAACGACCACCTCCGCGCCGCCGCCCGCATCGGCCCGCGCGACCGCGTCCTCGACATCGGCTGCGGCACGGGCCAGACCACACGCGAGGCCGCCCGCGTCGCCGTCGCGGGCAGCGCGCTGGGCGTCGACGTCTGCGCCCGCATGCTCGACCGGGCCCGTCGGCTCAGCCACGACCAGGGACTGAACAACGTCGCCTACGAACAGGCCGACGCCCAGACCCACCGCTTCCCCTCGACCCACTTCGACACCTGCATCAGCAGATTCGGCACCATGTTCTTCGCCGACCCGGTCGCCGCCTTCACCAACATCGGCCGCGCCCTGCGCCCGGCCGCCCGCCTGGTACTGCTGGTCTGGCAGGACCGCGACCGCAACGAATGGGCCACCGCCATCCGCCGAACCCTTTCCGACGCGACGCGCGCACCCACCGACCCCACCCCGCCCACCGGCGGCCCGGACGCCTTCTCCCTCGCCGACCCCACCGTCACCGAACGTATCCTGACGGCCGCGGGCTTCACCGACGTCACCTTCACCGACGTGCACGAACCCGTCTACTACGGCCCCGACAGCGCCACCGCCTTCGAGGCCGTCCGCCGCCTGAAGGAGTTCGACGACCGCCTCGCCGGCCTCGACCCCACCACCGCGGCGCAGGCCCGCACCCGCCTACGCGCCACCCTGGCCGCCCACGACACCGGCACCGGCGTGTACTTCGACTCCCACGCCTGGCTCGTCACCGCCCGCCGCCCCTGACATCGCGCCGCGCGGACGACCTCTAGACTCGACGGCTGTGTCAGACACCCAGTACGAAGACCTGTTGCGCCTGGTACTCGACTCCGGGACGGCCAAGGCCGACCGGACCGGCACCGGTACCCGAAGTGTCTTCGGGCACCAGCTGCGCTACGACCTCTCGCGGGGATTCCCGCTGGTCACGACCAAGAAGGTGCACCTCAAGTCGATCGTGTACGAACTCCTGTGGTTCCTGCGCGGCGACTCGAACGTGGGCTGGCTCCGAGAGCACGGCGTCACCATCTGGGACGAATGGGCCGATGCGAACGGCGACCTCGGACCGGTCTACGGCGTCCAGTGGCGCAGCTGGCCCACCCCGGACGGCCGGCACATCGACCAGATCGCCGACGTTCTCGACACCCTGCGCCGGGACCCGGACTCCCGCCGGATGATCGTCTCCGCCTGGAACGTCGGTGAGCTGGCGAACATGGCGCTCGCGCCGTGCCACGCCTTCTTCCAGTTCCACGTGGCCGACGGCAGGCTCTCCTGCCAGCTGTACCAGCGCAGCGCGGACCTGTTCCTCGGCGTCCCGTTCAACATCGCGAGCTACGCCCTGCTCACCCACATGGTGGCGCAGCAGGTCGGCCTCGAACCGGGCGACTTCATCTGGACCGGCGGCGACTGCCACATCTACGACAACCACGTCGAGCAGGTGACCGAGCAGCTCTCCCGCACCCCGTTCGAGTTCCCCACCCTGCGCCTGCGTCGAGCCGACTCGCTCTTCGACTACACCTACGCCGACGTGGAGGTAGTCGACTACCTCCACCACCCGGCCATCAAGGCCCCGGTCGCGATCTGACCCCCGCGGCGGCGTCCGCCGCCCCGGCCCGACGCGGCCCGGGCCGGGGACGCCGCGCCGCGACATAGCGCGGATCCCGGCTCCCTTTCGGCATGGTTCACCCGGTGTCGGATGACGGAAACCTGCAGGCGACTCGGAACTCGCCAGTGCGTCAGGACGGGAGTGGACGTGCCTGTGTTCAAGGGGAGAGGGCGCATCGCGGCGATGGTCGCCGTCGTGGCGCTGTTGGTGTCGGGCACCGGGGCCGCCGACGGCGCCGAGGAATCGTACGGTCGTCCGGGCGACTGGCCGACCTGGCAGGGGGATCGCACCGGTTCCCGGCACAACGCGGCGGAGTGGCGGATCAATACGCACACCGCGGGCAAGCTGATCCCGAAGTGGGCGTTCGCCTATTCCAAGACCGGTTTCCCGGCGAAGAGCCAGCCCGCGGTGGTCGACGGTTCGATCTACTTCGGCAGCCCCGATGGGAAGTTCCATGCCCTGAACGCCAAGTCCGGTGCCACCGAGTGGAGTTTCGACCTGAATACGGTCGACCCCAACGGCGTGGTCATCGACGGCCCCACCGTCGCGCGCGGCAAGGTCTTCTTCGGCGACAACCGGGGCTTCCTGTACGCACTGGACCGGAAGACCGGACGGGTCGCCTGGGCCGAGAACACCGAACCGCACGCGGCCGGAATGCACACCAGTTCGCCCGTGTACCACAACGGGCGCATCTACGTCGGCGCGTCCAGCGGCGAGAACATCAACCCGGACCGCACCTATCCGTGCTGCACCTTCCGGGGCCACATCGACGCCTTCGACGCGGACACCGGGCAACTCGCCTGGCGCCACTACACGGTGCCCGAACCCCAGGCGGTCGGCACCTGGCCCAGCGGGGCGACCCGCTTCGAACCCTCCGGCGCGGGGGTGTGGAGTTCGCCGATCATCGACCCGCGTACGGACACCCTGTACGTCGGCACCGGCCAGCTCTACTCCGGCACCACCGGCGACTTCGACTCGCTGCTCGCGCTCGACGCGCGTTCGGGCGCGGTGCGTTGGAAGCAGCAGGTGACCAAGGCCGATACCTGGCGGCTGCTGTGCGGCTTCCCGGACAACGACGGATACTGCCCGGGGCAACGGGACGGCACCGCACTGGACTTCGACATCGGCGCGACCCCGAACCTGTTCAAGGTCAAGGGGCGCACGATGGTCGGCGTCGGCCAGAAGAGCGGTGTCTACCACACGTTCGACGCGCGCACCGGCGAGGTCAAGTGGCGCCGGCAACTGTCCGTGCCGATGCCCGGGGGCGGGCTCTCCGGACTCCAGTGGGGGAGCAGCTACGACGGCAAATCCCTGTACATGGCCACCTATCAGGCCAATCCCGGCACGCTGTTCGCGCTGAACCCGGCCAACGGCGACGTGCGGTGGCAAACACCCAACCCGGCCGACGGCTGCACCACGGGCGGCGCCGCGAAGTTCCCCGACGTGTGCCGGCTCGCGCATACCCCGGCCGTCAGCAGCACCCACGGACTGGTGTACGAGGGCAGCAACGACGGCAAGATGCGGATCTACGACGCCCGTGACGGCAAGGTCCTGTGGACCTTCGACACCATTCGCGAATTCGCCGGGGTCAACGGCCCGACCGGTTTCGGCAGCGCGATCTCCGGCAACGGCGGCGCGGTGATCGCCGACGGCATGTTGTACGTCCAGTCCGGTTACTACCCCGGCTATCCGAGCGAGCACGGCACCGTGTTGCTCGCCTTCGGGCTGTGAGCCGCGCCGTGCGGCGTCGACGCCTGCTCGGCGCGGCGCGGGTGTGCGCCCTGGCCGTCGTGTTGATCGCCGGCAGCACCGCGGCGGCCGGGAGGTCGGGTACCGACGAACCCTCGGTGGACACCACCGAGGTCACGGTCACCGAGGGCACCAATCTCGCCGTGGCGGCCGCCCCCGGAAACGGTCCGTTCGTCCTCGATCTCCAGGGGCAACTGTTCTCGCTGCCCCGCGAGGGCGGCACCGCCACGCCGATCGCCGACGAGCTGCTCGACCCGTTCCGGCCCGCGGTGTCGCCGGACGGCCGGCGCGTGGCGGTGCAGTCCTTCGCCGACGGCATGTTCCACATCCGGATCGTCGGGGTCGACGGCCGCGGCTCGCGGCAGCTCACCTTCGGCGACCACGACGACCTGCATCCCGCGTGGTCCCCGGACGGCACCCGGATCGTGTTCGCGTCCGACCGCGCCGGCGGGCAGGACATCTGGACCGTGGACGCGCGCGGCGGCGAACCGCGCCGGGTCACCACCGCGCCGACCCAGGAGACCCAGCCCACGTGGTCGCCGGACGGTCGCACCATCGCCTACGTCCAGGGCAACACGGTGGAGAGCGTCGACCCGGAGACCGGGGCCGTGCGCACCGTGGTTCCGGCCGCCGGCGCGTCGTTCGTCACCGCGCCGTCCTGGTCCCCGGACGGGCGCCGGATCGCGTTCGTGCGCTGCGACCGCTCCGGCGGCACCTTGTCGGTGGCCGAGATCGAGACCGGCGCGATCCGCAGAGTGGGCGGGTACGACGACGTGTTCCCCTTCCCGGCGCAGTGGTTGTCCGCCGACGAGTTGGCGTACGGCGCCAACGGTCGGCTCGTGGTCTCGCGCCTCGGGGTCGGGACGGACGGGACCGCGGCCGACGGCGCCGGGGCCGACCGCACCGTGCCGTTCTCCGCGACCTTCCGACTGAAGCGGCCCCACTACCCGCCCAAGAAGCACGACTTCGACTCCCGCGCGCCGCGCACCGTGCGCGGCATCGTCGGCCCGGCGTTGTCCCCCGACGGCCGCTCGGTGGTGTTCAAGGCGCTCAACGACCTGTGGTTGTCGCCCATCGGCGGCCGGCCCCGACGGCTGACCCGGGACGCGTTCTACGAGGTCGACCCGGCCTGGTCGCGGGACGGGACCCGGATCGCCTACGCGTCCGACAAGGCCGGCACCGAGGACCTGTACGTACTCGACCTCGTCGGCGGCCGGGAAAGCCGGGTCACCAGCCTGCCCGGCACCGAGTTCGCCCCCGCCTGGTCCCCCGACGGCCACACCCTGGCCTTCCAGGACGAGGTCTACCGGACCCTGACCGTGGATACGAACACCGGCGCGGTCACCCCCGTGCTCGCCCCCGCCCTCCCGAACGTGCCCGGTCGCCCGAGCTGGTCGGCGGACGGCAGGACCCTGGCGCTCACCGTCAACGACGCCGAACGCAACCGGATCATGCTCGCCGACGTCCCGTCGGGCGCCACCCGCATCGTCGACCCCGCCCCGCTCGGCTCGATCACCACCCGAGGCGACGACGGCCCGGTCTGGTCCCCGGACGGGCGCCGACTCGCCTTCACCATGGACGGCGCGATCCACGTGTTGCCGGTCGACCCGGCGGGCAATCCCACGGGTCCGGCCCGCCGTGTCACCCGGGACGGCGGCGACGCGCCGACCTGGAGCGGCGACTCGCGAACGTTGCTGTACCTGCACAACGGCACACTGCGCACCACGACCCCGGACTTCGGGACCGCCGGCACGGACGATGCCGCCGACGCCGGGCGGCGGACCCGTGACATCCCCGTACACCTCACCTACACCCGCGACCGGCCCGACACCCGCATGGTGATCCACGCCGGCCGGCTGTGGGACGGCCGCAGCCCGGACGTGCGCACCGACGTCGACATCGTGGTGGTGGGCAACCGGATCCGCGCCGTCGAACCCCATCGAGCGCATCGCCCCGGCAAGGGCTGGAAGTTCGTCGACGCGAGCGCGCTCACCGTCACCCCCGGACTCACCGACATGCACAACCATCAGGAGATGCGCTCGAAGTCCTTCGGCGACCGCCAGGGCCGGCTGCTGCTCTCCTACGGCATCACCACCACCCGCTCGACCGGCGATCCGGCCTACCGTGCGCTGGAGGACCGCGAGTCGTTGGACTCCGGCGCACGGATCGGACCGAGGTTCTTCGCGACCGGCGAGATGCTCGAAGGCTCCCGATTCACCTGGGAGTTCGCGCGTCCGGTGCGCGACGAACGGCAACTCGCCCTGGAACTGGACCGGGTGCGCGCGCTCGACTACGACCTGGTCAAGACCTACGAACGGTTCCGGGTGGACTGGCAGGCCAGGGTCACCGAGCAGGCACACCGCTCGGGCATCCCCACCACCTCGCACTACCTGTATCCCGCCGTCGGCATCGGCGTCGACATGAAGGAACACTTGGCCGCACCGTCCAAGTGGGGGTTCGGGTTCGCCCGCGAATCCTCCCTCGGCAACGCCTACGAGGACGTCTTCAAGCTGGAGGCGGCCGGTGGGATGCCGGTCAGCTCCACGCTGTTCAGCTCCGGTTCGCTGCTCGCCGACGACCCGGGCATCGAGCAGGGCCCGCGCGTGCGGGCGCTGTACCCCGCGCAGGAGCGCCAGGCGCTGCATGCCAAGGTGTTGTGCGCGCTCGGTCGGGGACCGTGCGGATTCCTGGACGGGACACCGGAGCAGGCGCGCCGCGACGTCGGCGTGGCCAAGCGGCTGATCGCCGCCGGCGGCACGGTACTTGCCGGCACCGACGCGCCGCTCGACTCCGCCGCCGTCGCGCTGCACCTGAACCTGCGGGCGATGGTCACGTACGGCATGACCCCGTTCCAGGCGCTGCGCAGCGCGACCCTGCTGCCCGCGCAACAGCTCGGCGTGGCCGACGACCTGGGCAGCGTCGAACCGGGCAAACTCGCCGACCTGGTGATCACGGGAGGCGACCCGTCGCACGACATCGCCGCCCTGGCCGACGTGCGTATGGTGGTCGAGAACGGCGAACCGCACACCCCCGAGGACCTGATCCGCCCCTTCGCGGAACCGACCGGCCCGTGATCCACCGCCGTCCGACGGACGATCAAGGCACGGCGCCCGAAGCCGCCGTCGTGGAAGGCGTGTTCGGGTTTTCGCTTCGCATCGGGCGCCGGGGGCCGTGTGTCAGTCCCGGAGCCGGCGGCGGAACAGGGGGAGTGCCGCGGCGAACGCGGCGGCGGCGCACAGGGCCGCCGCCGCGAACGCCGTCGCGATGCCGTGCGTCAGTACGTGTCCGGGGCTCGCGTCCGAGGACGTGTCGCGGGTCGCGGCGCCGAAGACCGTCACCCACACGGCGAGGCCGAGGGTGCCGCCGATCCACTGCATGGTCTGGAGCAGACCCGACGCGGCCCCGGACTCGCGCGGGTCGACGCCGGACATTCCGTAGGTGCTCATCGTCGGCATCGCCGCGCCGATCCCGATGCCGATCGCCAACAGCGGTCCCAGGACACCGCCGACGTAGGTGTCGTGTTCGTCGAGTCGCCCGAGCCACGCCAACCCCGAGGCCATCAGCGCCAATCCGAGCACCGCGGGCCATGCGGTCCCGACTCGGCGAACCAGTGCCGGGGACAGGCGCGCGACGGTGAACTGGGCGACCATCAGCGGCAGGAAGGCGAGGCCCGCCCGGACCGGGCCGAAGCCGCGCACGTCCTGGAAGTACTGCGCCAGCAGGAACAACACGCTGAACATCGCGGCCGCCGCCGCCGTGATCGTGGGCAGTACGCGCGCCAGCGTGCCACGGGTGGCCAGGCGCAGCGGGGTGAGCGGTTCGCCGGCCCGCCTCTCGACCCCACGAACACGATCAACAACACGGCGGCGGCGATCAGCGACCCGATCGTGCGGGCGTCCCGCCACTCGTGCGCGGCGGCGCGGATGAACGCGTAGACCAGGGCGCCCATTCCGGCCGTCGCGGTCAGCGCGCCCGCGACGTCGAACCGTTGTGGCCGATCGGTCCGGGCCCGCGCGGGTTCGGTGATCACCCGTGCCGCGAGCCCGATCATCAGCGCGCCCAGTGGCACGTTGATCAGGAACACCCAGCGCCACGAGGCGAGATCGGTGATCACGCCGCCCAGAACGAGCCCGACGGAGGCGCCGCCGCCCAGGACGGCGGAGTACCAGGAGATGGCCCGGGCGCGGGCATGGCCGTCGAACGTGCTGACGATCAGGGCCATGGTGCTCGGTCCCGCAAGCGCGCCGCCGAGGCCCTGGAGGACGCGCGCGGTGATCAGCCACCAGGCCCACGGGGCGCAGCCGGCGAGCAGGGAGGCGCCGGTGAACACGGTCGCGCCGGTGAGGAAGGCGCGTTTGCGGCCGAACACGTCGCCGAGTCGTCCGGCGAGCAGCAGGGAGCCGCCGAAGGCCAGGGTGTAGGCGTTGAGCACCCACGAGGCGGATGTGCGCGACATGTCGAGCGCGTCGCCCATGCGCGGGAGCGCGAGGTTGACCACCGTGACGTCGATGCCGATCAGCAGCATGAATCCGGTGATGACGGCCAGTACGAACCCGGGTCGTGGCGGGGACGGCGGGGATGCGTGGGGCGGTTGCCCGGCGGTGGGCGCGGTGGCGGGCGTGGACATGGTGGATCCCCCGAAGTGTGGTGGTGGTCGCGGGCGCGGACACGGCAAGCGATGGCATGCCGATGCGCGGGCGTGGTGTGACGGCGCGCACGAGCGCGCAACGCCGTATTGGAGACGTTGGCGTCTCTAGTGACACGACGAGATTAGGAGACTCTTTGGTCTCTTACAAGCCTTCGGCGATAATCGGTGCACGACTTGAGAGAGGTGATCCGCCTTGGCCTCCGCTCCCGACCGCTCGGGTGTCCACGAGCCGCCCGGCCCCGCCGCCACGCCCGTGCGGCGTCGTGGCCGGGCGCTCGAACAGGCCATCTTCCAGGCGGTGTTCGACCAGTTGCTGGAGGTCGGCTACGCGGGCTTGACGATGGACGGCGTGGCGGCGGCGGCCGGGACCGGCAAGGCGCCGCTGTACCGCCGCTGGCCGGACAAGGAGGCGCTGCTGTCCGACGCCCTCCGCGACCGGCTCCCGGACGCCGACGACGTCGAGATCGTCGGTGACCTGCGTCGTGACCTGCTGGCCGTGCTGCGTTTCATGTTCAGCGCCTGTACGGTGGCCGGCGATCCGGCGCTGCAATTGGCCAAGGCGGAGGCCGACGCCACCCACGACGTGGTCCGCGCCCGGGTATCCGTACCGGCCCGACGGATGATGCTCGACGTGCTCCGGGCCGGCGAGGCCCGCGGCGAGGTGCGGCCGGGCGCGGCGACCCCGCTGGTCGCCCGGGTCGGCATCGCGGTCGTCGTGTACCAGAACCTCACGGGCGGGGACGGTCTCGACGACGCGTTCATCGAACAGGTCGTCGACGAGGTGCTTCTCCCGCTGGTCCGCAACCCCGACGGCCCGGCGCCGGGGCAGGGCGGGTAACGGCCGGACCGCCGAGGGTGTGACGCCCGCCGATGCGGGGTGTCCGCCCTCCGCGCGCGGCAACGGGTACGGACGTCCGGGGGGACGTCCGTACCCGTGCGGTGCCGAACCGCCGTGGGTGCGCTCGGCGGTGTCGGACCGGGGTCAGGGCTTGCTCACCCCCAGGGTGTAGCTGCCCGAGCCGCTGTAGGCGAGCACGATGTAGCGGTAGCGGCCGGCGGTTCCGTTGTAGGAGATCGTCTCGTCCGCTTCCGGAGTGGTGCCTTCGGCCACCGCGTTCCAGGTGGAGCCGTTCCACTTCTGGAGGGTGAGGTCGAAGTCCGCGCCGGCCGGTCCGGTCAGGCAACCGGTGTGCGTGCCGGACGTGGTGGTCTCGTAGTACGAGTTGTCGGGCTGAATGGCCTGGGCGCCCGACGCGAGGGTGCCGGAGTAGGTGTTCTGCGCCCCGGCGCAGCCCGTCGGCGGGTTGCCGCCGCCCGTGGTCAGGGTCAGACCGTAGGTCTGCAGGATCTCGTTGACCGGCTGGTGATACGTCTCGCCGCCGGACGAGCAGTTTCCGGATCCGCCCGAGGTGACGCCCTGGGCCTGGCTGCCGGAGATGAACGACCCACCGGAGTCGCCCGGTTCGGCGCAGACGTTGGTGCGGGTGAGGCCGGTGACGGTGCCCTGCGGGTAGGTCACGGACGTGTTGTGCTGTTGGATCGTGCCGCAGTGCCAACCGGTCGTGGAGCCGGAGCGGCAGATCGAGGACCCGGCCGGTGATTGGGTGGACCCGGCCACCGGTACCGTGCCGGGATAGCGGTTGACCAGCGCGCGCGGGGTCCAGTTGGCGTTCGTGGCCACCCACGCGTAGTCGTTGCCGGGGAAGGACGATCCCTGGAACGTACCCTGCGCCGCGCCGTTGCCCGTGGTCGTGGCACCGGCCCGGCCGCAGTGTCCGGCGGTGACGAAGCCGCCCTGGGTGCCGCGGGTGATCGGGAATCCGATGGAGCAGCGGGTGTTGCCGTTGATGTTGTACGCGTCACCGCCGCGCAGATCGGCCAGCACGCGTGGTTGTACGGCGGAGGGCAGGATCTCGACCGCGGCGGCCTCGACTCCGCTGTCCGCGACGAACGCGCGGGTGCGGGCGGGGTTGTGGGACTGGATCACGACCTTGTTGGTCGCGACGTCGACGTACCACAGCGGTGTGTCGGCAGGGGCCCGACGCTGTGCGGAGCGGTCGAGTGCCTCGCGGACCCGATCGAGGTCGGCGAGCGAGTGCGGGACCACCCGCGCGGTGGCGCCGTTGGCCTCGATGGCCCGTACGTCGTGTCGGTCGGTGGTGGCGATCACGAATTGCGCGGTGTCGCCGCTCAGCCAGGCTCCGGCCCAGTGCGCGCCGAGACGTTGGCGCAGGAGCGGCTCTTGGACGGCGGCCCGATATTCGTTCGCCAGGCGGGATTTCGCGACGTCCGGGGTGAGGCCGAGGTCGCGTTGGAGGGCCTCGACGATGCCTTGGGGGGCGGCGGGGGCGGGCCCGACGGGGACGACGAGGGCGTCGTCGCCGGTGGACGGGGGAGTGGGGTCGGTGGTGGCGACTGCGGTGCCGCCGAGGGACAGGACAGTGAGCAGGGCGGCACAGGACGTGGCCGCGACATGCTTGAGACGCATGGGGACTCCTGTCGAGGGGGACGACAGAAACGTATCTGCGAGCCGGGGTGACGAGGTACCTGTCAGTCGACCCCTAACACGGTGATATGGGGGAAAGGTTGGGCCGGTGGGGAGGGTCAGTTCGCCGTTCCGTACCCCTCGTGGTCGGCGAGCCAGTCGGCATAGTCCGGGGCCTCGCGCACCGCCGCCGCGTGTGCGGCGCGGGCCTGTTCGGTCACCAGGGACGCGGTGCGCGCGGCGGGGGCGTGCGGATGCCAGCCGATCAGGTGTCGCCACGAGAGCGGGGTGCCGGCCAGCGCCACCCGGGCGATGCCCGGCATCGGCGGCATCGTCGCCCGACACAGGCCGACGGCGCGGCCGACCTGGCTCAGATACACGCACGCGGCCACGTCCGTCTCGTAGACCGCCCGTGGGGTGAAGCCCGCCCGCGCGCAGGCGGTGAAGAAGCAGTCCTCGAAGCACCCTTCGCCGGGCACGGCGGCCCACCTGTCGTCGGCGAACGCGGCGAGATCCACCTCCCGTTCGCCGGCGAGCCGGTGGTCGAGCGCGAGCATCAGGAAGACCGGATCCGTGCCCACCTCGCGCCACGCCAGCCCACCGCCGTACGCCGGGCGGCTCTCGCCGCACGCGCCGAGCAGTACGTAGTCCAGTCGCCCGGTCGCCACCATGGCGGTCAACTCCTGGTTGGACCACGACATGTGTGTGGTCACCGTGTCGGCGCGATGTTCCTCGGCGAGCCGGTCGACCAGACCGCCGAACAGCGGTCCGTGCGTGCCGCCGAGGCGGAATCTGGGTGTCACCCCCACCCGATTGGCGAACCGTACCGCCTCCTCCTGGAGTTCCCGGGCGGCGGGTAACAACATCCGGGCCCGGTCCAGCACCAGTTCGCCGAGCGGAGTCAACGTGACCCCCTCGCGGCCGCGCTCGAACAGCGCGCCGCCCAAAGCCTTTTCGATCCGTTTGAGTTGCGTACTCAGTGCCGGCTGAGCCAGACCCAGCACGGCGGACGCGCGGGTCAGACTGCCCGCATCCGCGATGGCCCGAATGGTGCGCAGATGGCGTAGTTCCATGTCCATGCCCGGCAAGGTACGGCCGACCGGCGACGGCGAACAAGATGTCGCCGGATCGGCCGCGCCGTCGTCACCAACCGCGTTTGCAGGCTTCGATGCTCGTGCGGAGGGTCGCGCCGATCGGGGACAACGTCTCGGGGACGAAGCCGGCCGTCGCGGAGGCGGGAGCGCCGAGCAGTTCCCACGGGGCGGTCGCCTCGAACGTGTCGGCGGGCGCCGAGGCGCCCTTGGCGGCCGTCACCCACGCCGTACAAGCCATCGGGGCCTGCGCGCCCAGGAGCAGATCGATCACGAACGGGCCCTCCACGCAGGTGATTTGGGGCGCGACGTGGTGCTTCCAGTGGTAGGGCGGGTGCATGCCGCCGCTCGGCGCCACCACCCAGCGTTTGCACAGGTGCAGCCTGGCCCAGTCCGGGTGGGTGTTCTCGAACCACTCGCAGACGGCGTGCGCGAGGAATTCGCAGCCGTCCTGCGCCGCGCTTCGCGGGACGACCAGCGAGCCCGTGAGTGCGCGCCACACCGCGGTCAGTTCGGCGAGGGTCGGTGCCGGGGTCGCGGGTGCCGCGAGCGTGGACGCCTTCGCGTCGCACAGCGGGATCACGTCGGGGACGAGGGCGGCTCGGGAGTGGAGCCAGGTGTGCACCTGACCGACGCACATGGTGCTTTTGGCCAGCGGCAGGTCGTCGCCGAGTACGAGCGCGGTTTGACGGAAGGTCAGGAGAGGGGTGTCGGGGGTCAATCCGCCGAAGTTCTCCATACGGTCCTCGATGGCCTCGGAGAGCTGATCCGGCGTCATGCGGGCGATCACCTTCGGGCTCAGTTCCGCGAACCGCACATCGGGCAGTGTCGAGGAGTCCTTCTTCGGTTCGGCCATGGGAGCGGGAGTGCGAGGTTCGGGCTTGGTGGAGGCCTCCGCCCCGGCCTGTTCGGCCCGGAGTTGCCCCTGCCGCCTTTCCTCCTCGGCCTCGGCGCGCTTTTGCTCCGCCTGTTGCGCGAGGAGAAAGCCCGGGGCCCTGGTGAAGCGGAAGGGCTGGGGTTGCGCCGGCGTGGGGTCCGGTGCGGGTTGCACGGCCGGTGAGTCCGCCGCGGGCGCGGGATCCGTGGTGTGTGCGTCGGTTCGGGCACGCTTGGTGTCGTCGTCCGGGCCCCGCTCGCCCGTCGGCGCCGTGACACCCTGACTGCTCGGATTCTTCAGATCGCGTTCGCGCTTCATGGATCATCCCCCCGGAAGTCCGCCCACTCTTGGGACTCGAGCGTAACGACCGAGATGTCGGCCGACTCGGAAACCGCGATTCCGCTCGGCCGTGTTCGGATCGGCCCGGTCCGATGACGGATGGCCGGATCCGGGTGCATGCGAGGTACTTTCCAATGGTGCGTCCGCCGGGTTTCCCGGCGATTGTCCTTCGGTGGTGTGGAGCCGGAACTTCCATGCATGGAAGCGGAGTTACCGGGTAGCCAAGGAACGCACACCCGCGCTTCCGGTTACGCGAAGACAGGACACCCCATGTCGACTCCCTTGATTCTCGGGCGCCGCGCGGAACTTCCCACCGAGCAGCATCGGTCGCGGTTGCCCGAACACCACTACGACCCGATCGCATGCGTCAATGTCGTCGCCGACGGCAGACTCCTCATCGCCGCCGCGGCCCCCGGCCTGATCGCCGAATACACCCGGACCCAGGAGCCCTCCGGCCTCAAGCACGACGACTGAGCCGAGCCCCACGCCCCGCCATACCCGCGCGCCGGACCGAGATCCGGGCGGGGGCGGCGGGGCGTGTCACTGTGCGGCGCAACCGTGCGCCGTCAGGTGAGGGTGATCAAGTCGAGGTAGGTGTCGCTCCACAGGTCCTCGTCCGCGTCGGGGAGAAGCAGGACGCGGTCGGGGCGCAGGGCATCGATGGCGGACGGGTCGTGGGTGACCATCACGATCGCGCCCGGGTAGGTGCCGATCGCGGCCAGGACCTCGATGCGGGACGCGGGGTCGAGGTTGTTGGTGGGTTCGTCGAGAAGCAGGACATTGGCGCCGGAGTGGACCAGTCCGGCCAGGGCCAGACGGGTCTTCTCCCCGCCGGACAGGACTCCGGCGGCCTTGTCGGCGGCGTCTGCGGGAAACAGGAACGCGCCCAGTACGTGCCGCACTTCACCATCGGTCAGGTGCGGGGCCGCGGCGGCGAGGTTGGCCCGGACCGTACGAGTGGGGTCGAGCGTGTCGTGTTCCTGGGCGAAGTAGCCGAGGCGCAGGCCGTGTCCGGGCACCACCCGCCCGGCGTCCGGTTGTTCGTGGCCGGCCAGGATGCGCAGCAGCGTGGTCTTGCCCGCGCCGTTGGGGCCGAGGATCACCAGGCGGCTGCCGCGGTCGACGGCCAGGTCCACGCCGTTCAGGACCGTGTGTGCGCCGTAGGACCTGGTGAGGCTTACGGCGCCCAGCGGCATGCGGCCGCACGGGGCGGGTTCGGGCAGCCGGATGTGCGCGGTCTTGTCCGCCCACCGGGTGGGTTCCAGTTCGGCGAGCATACGGTCGGCGCGGCGCGCCATGCTCCTGGCGGTGACGGCGGTGGCCGAGCGGGCCTTCATCCGGTCGGCCTGAGCATGCAGGGACGCGGCCTTGCGCTCGGCGTTCGACCGTTCCCGGGTGCGACGGCGCCGGTCCGCCTCGCGCTGGGTCAGGTGGGTGGCCCAGTCGGTGTTGTGGATGTCGATGGTCGCGCGCTGCGGGTCGAGGTGGAAGACGCGGTTGACCACGCCGGCAAGGAGATCGGTGTCGTGGCTGATGACCACCAGGCCGCCCCGCCGGCCCTGCAGGAAGGTGCGCAGCCAGGCGATCGAGTCGGTGTCGAGGTGGTTGGTCGGCTCGTCCAGGAGGAGGGTGCCATCGGATCCCGCGAACAGGATCCGGGCCAGCTCGACACGGCGGCGCTGTCCGCCGGAGAGTGCGCCGATCGGCTCGCCCAGTATCCGTTCGGGCAGCCCGAGTCCGGCCGCGACCCGGGCGGCCTCGGCCTCGGCGGCATAGCCCCCGCCGGTCTGGAAGGCGGCCTCGGCATGGTCGTAGGCGCGCATGGCCCGCTCCAGCGCGGCCGGCCCGGCGGCCTCGGCCATCGCGATCTCGGCCTCGCGCAGGGTACGCAGCGCCCGGTCGAGGCCGCGGGCGGACAGGATCCGGTCGGTGACGGTGACGCCGGGATCGGCGGCGCGGGAGTCCTGCGCGAGGAAGCCCACCGGGCCGGTGCGGGTGATCGTCCCGGCGGCGGGGCGTGAGCGGCCGGCGAGGGCGGTCGCCAGGGTGGTCTTGCCCGCGCCGTTGCGGCCGACCAGGCCGATGCGGTCGCCGGGGGAGACGGTGAAGGAGATGTCGGAGAGCAGCAGGCGGGCGCCCGCGCGCAGCTCGACACCGCGAACGGTGATCATGAAGTAACGCTCCGAAAAAGCAAAAGGACACACTTCTGACGCGGAAGTGGGTCCTTCGCTAGGAGATTCGGGGCGTAGACATGCCACCACCCTAACCGACACCGTCGGGCCGCCGCGGTTCACATCGTGGAGGCCCGCGCGGCGGCACCCGCGCATACCGGTACCACCGAGGCTTCGGCACAACCGGCACCATCGGCCGACTCGTCGGCGCCTTCGTCGTGTTGCCTCGCCTCAACCCGCCTGGGGCGCGGAGTGTGTCGCCGTCGGTCCTATCGGTGTCGTGACCGGCGCGGATCGGTCGTATTCCGTGGGCGGGTAGACCTGCGTCGCGCTTGCCGACGTCGCGCCGATCAGGACGAGCAGGGGAGTGGCGGCCAAGGTGAGGGCGATGGCGATGCGGGGTGACTTCACGAGTGATCGACCCTTTCGAGACGACGGACCGGGCGGGTGGTCGCGATTCCGATGCGTCGACAGTGCCGGCATCCGCCTTGGGGGCGTAACCCGCGAAAGTCGGTGATGGTGAGCCGAAAGTTGCCGATGGGGTGACCGAGCCCCTACCCGGCCGCGCCCGGGCCCGGTAGGAGGTCGACGTCGGTTGCGTGCATCGGGTTGCCGCAGTGGGTGCAGCGCAGTTCGGCGCCGCTGATTTCGCCGCACGTGTGGTGGCGGTACAGCACCGGTGGGCCCGCCTCGCCCGCGAGCCACTTGTCGCCCCAACCGGTCATGACCATCAGCAGGTCGACCAACTCGGTGCCCTTCTCGGTCAGCACGTACTCGTAGCGCGGTCGCCGGTCGTACGGGCGTCGCTCGAGCACACCCTGTTCGACCAGGTGGTTCAGCCGCTCCGTCAGGACCTTGCGGGAGATTCCGAGGTCGGCCTGGAGCTGCTCGAAGCGGGTGACCCCGACCCATACGTCGCGCAGCACCAGTGGCGACCAGGGCTCGCCGATGACATCGAGGGTTCGGGCGATCGAGCACGCCATCTTGCTGAAGTCCGTCCGCTGCATGAGGGCAGTCTAGCAATTGGGGTTCCCTGAAGGAACTCGAACTGCTACGGTTTCGAAGTCTCCTGAAGGAACTCCAGAGAGGATGCCGACGATGAGCAAGGTCATCAGCAGCCACGCCGTATCGGTGGACGGCTACATCACCGGTCGCGAGCCCGGCCCGGGGCGGGGGCTCGGTGCCGGGTCGATGCTCTTCGACTGGTACTTCGACGGCGACGTCCCCAGCCGGGTGTTCGACGGTTTCCGGCAGAGCGAGCCGAGTGCGCGGGTCTTCGACGCCCTCGCGAGCCGGATCGGCGCGGTCGTGGCCGGGCGCAACACCTACGAGGACTCCGACCGCTTCGGCGGCGGCAGCCCCCACCCGACGGCCCGGCTGTTCGTCCTCAGTCACCGCCCGGCACCGGAGATCACCGAGCGGCAGACCCTGATCACCACCGGCATCGCGGACGCGATCGCCGCGGCTCGCGAGGCCGCCGGCGACAAGGACGTCGCGCTCATGGGCGGCGGCGTCCTGACCGAGGGGTTGGCGGCGGGGCTCGTCGACGAGGTGATCCTCCATCAGGTGCCGATCCTGCTGGGCGAAGGCCGCCCGTTCTTCCGGGAGTTGCCCGAACACGTGCACCTGCGCCTGGTCGACGCCGTCCCGGCACCCGGCGTCACCCACCTCCACTACGCGGTGGAGCGATGACCCGCGCCGCCGACCCGCTCGCACCGCTCGCCGACCACGACCACGAGCACGAGCAGGACCACGCAATGCCCCACCGGAACCGACCCGAGGAGACCACCGCCATGCTCGACCCCGAAGTGCGCCGCGTGCTCGACGGAACCCCGATCGCCCACCTCGCCACCGTCCTCCCGGACGGCGCGCCGCACTCGGTCCCCGTGTGGATCGGTACGCACGGCGACCACATCGTGATCCTGACCGGCCCGGACAGCCGCAAGGCCCGAAACCTGCGCCGCGACCCCCGAGTCGCGCTGTCCCTGACGCCGGAGGACGACCCCTTCCGGCCGATCGCCATCCGCGGCCGGGTCGTCGAATGGCTCGACGGCGACGCGGGCTGGACGGTGGTCGACCGCGTGGCCGCCAAGTACATCGGCCGGCCGTACTCGCGAGACCTACGGCGCGTCGTCGCGATCATCGAGCCGGAGCGGCAGGCGGTGGGGATGTCATGACCCGCAACGGCCAGCGCGGGGAGGGCCGTTCGAGATCGGCGGGCCCGTCGCCGGCGCCGTTTCGGCCCCGGCCGCCGCGCTCCTGGCAAGGATGGGCGTGCGGCGCCTGCGCTACGGCCCTGTGGTCAGGTGGATCAGCCCGGCATCCGTGCCGCGGAAGCCGCAGGCGTCGAAGTAGAAGCGTCGCAACTCCGGTTCGAAGTCCACGTGCAGCCACTCGCACCCCGCCGCGCGCGCCTGCTCCGCCGCCAGGCGGACGACGGCCGTTCCGATGCCGCGATGCCGGTACGAGCCCCGCGTCTTGGTGTCGAGCAGGAACGCGTGGTCCGCCCCGTCCCAGGCCACGTTCACGAAGCCGACCAGGAGTCCCGCGCCGTCACGGGCGCTCACCCAGCCGAGGCTGTGCGGCTCGATCCGGTTCCACCAGCCGGCAACGGCGCTGCCGCCGTGCGACCGGACGAGGTCGACCATCTCGTCGTCGGTGAGGGGTTCGCGCCAGGTGTAGGAGATCGTTTCGCTCATCCCGTCAGCATCACTGGCCCGAGCTTTCGCGCAACTCGTTTTGATCCGGGAGGCGACCGCGCCGGTCGAGGTGCTGTCGTCGTCGACGCCCTTGGCGTAGACGGTGCCGTTGATGGTCAGGGCGGGAGCGGGGCCGGACCGGGGGCGGTGCGGTGGACGACCGTGGCGTGGGACGGTACGGAGGCGCTGATCGTGCCGGTGGTGTTCGTGGAAGGGACCTTGGTCCACGGGTCCTTCAGCCGGTACGGCCCACGGTTGGCGATGCCCAGCGCGTCCGCGGTGGTGGAGATCGTGGCGGTACTCCCCGTCTCGTTGGTCAGCGAGACGGCCCGGTCGCCGTCGGCCAATTCCTTGACCATGACCACCAGGCCGGCGTTGTTCGCGACCACGGTGCCCCGCCTGCCCAGGGGATGCTGGTCGACGGCGATCACGTCATTGGACCCCGTGAGGAGCCCGCTACGTCGGCAGCCCCACCGCCCGTTCCCCGTTGCGGCGTTGTTGAATGACGACGGCGACGACCAGGAGGGCTCCCTGCGCGACGTTTTGCCAGAACGAGTTGACGCCGACGACGTTGAGGCCGTTCTCCAGCGCGCCCAGGAGGAAGACGGCCAGGAGTGTGCCGCCGATGCCGCCCTTGCCGCCCTTGAGGGCGCAACCGCCCAGTGCCGCCGCCGTGATGGCCTTGAGCTCCAGGCCCTCGCTGCCGGAGGTGGGTTGGCCGGACCCGGTGCGCGCGGTCAGGATGACGCCGGCAATCGCCGCGACGACCCCGACGAGGGCGTACACGGACACCAGATACTTGTTGATGTTGATGCCCGCGAGGCGCGCGGCGGTGTCGTTGCCGCCGATCGCGTAGAGGTTGCGACCGATGTCGGTGTACTTGAGCAGGACGTGCACGGCGACGGCGACCACCGCCAACGCCCGGATCTGGACGGACAGTCCGAGGATCTTGCCGCGCGCGACGAAGATGAAGAAGTCGTCGCCGAGCACGTAGCCCTGGGCCCGGCCGCCCGCGAGGAGTTGGGCGACACCCTTGTACGCGGCGAGGGTGGCGAGGGTGGCGATGACGGGATTGACCCGGCCGTACACGATGACGATCCCGTTGACCACGCCCGCCGCGATGCCGACGCCGATCGCGGCGAGGATGCCGAGGGCGGCATTGCCGTCGGTGGAGGTGAAGGCCATCGCGCTGACGACGGAGGCGACGCCGGCCTGCGAGCCGACGGAGATGTCGAGCGCGCCGCAGATGATGACCACGGTCTGGACCACGGCGAGCAGACCGGTGACCGCGACCGTGTCGCCGATGACCGTCATGTTGGCCCTGGTGAGGTAGCCGTCGTCGAGCCAGGCGAAGGTGCCGACGACGACGATGAGCGCGCCGACGAGGCTGGTGTTCTGCGCGCCGACGGCGCCGGCGACCCGGCGGGGCAGCGCGCGGGCACGGGCGCCGCCGGCGGACGTGGCGGGCGTCGGCGGCGATGCGTCGGTCGTGGTGGTCATGTCGGGTTCCCCTGGGTCGGTTCGGCGAGGTCGAATGCCATGGCGAGGGCGAGGACGGCCTCCTCGTCGGCGTCGGCGCGGTCGAGTTCGCCGGTGATCCTGCCGTTCTGCATCACGACGATGCGGTCCGCGAGGCCGAGTACCTCGGGCAGTTCGGAGGAGATGACGAGGATGGCGATGCCGGCCGCCGCCAACTCGTCGATCAGGCGGTAGATTTCCGCCTTGGCGCCGATGTCGATGCCGCGCGTGGGCTCGTCCAGGATCAGGATCTCGGGTCGGCGGGCGAGCCGGCGGGCGAGGACGACCTTTTGTTGGTTGCCGCCGGACAGTTTGCGCACCTCGTGGTCGAGGGACGGGGTGCGTACTTCGAGGCGGTCGACGAACTCCCGCGCGAGGCGCCGTTCGCGGCGCGCGCCGACGAAGCGGAAGCGGCGCAGCCGGTCGAGGACCGCGATGCCGATGTTGTAGCGGACCGAGCCGGTCAGGAACAACGCCTGCGCCTTGCGCTCCTCGGGTGCGTAGCCGATGCCCGCGCGTACGGCGTCGCGGGGGCTGCGCAGGCGCAGCCGCCGGCCCTCGACGCGTATCTCGCCGGAGTGGATCGGCACGTCGCCGACGAGTGCGGCGGCGAGTTCGGATCGGCCGGCGCCGACCAGCCCGGCCAGGGCGACGACTTCGCCTTCGCGGACGTCGAGGTGTATGTGCGAGACGTCGTCGGTGGTGACGTCCCGGACCTCCAGGACGACCCGGTCGCGCGCGTTGCGGTTGCGTGCGAACAGCGCCGACAGGTCGCGTCCGACCATCAGCCGAACCACCTCGCCCTCGTCGGTGCGTCCGGCGTCGCGGATGCCGGCCAACTCGCCGTCGCGCAGGACCGCGACGCGGTCGGCGAGGCGGAAGATCTCCTGCATGCGGTGCGAGACGTAGATGATCGCCAACCCCCGGTCGCGCAGGCGTCGGATGAGGCCGAAGAGCGTTTCCACCTCGTGTTCGGACAGCGACGAGGTCGGCTCGTCGAAGGCCAACACGGCGGCCTCCGTGGTGAGGGCACGCAGGATCTCGACGAGTTGGCGCTGGGCGGGGGAGAGCCGCGAGCCGAGGGTTTCGGGGGCGATGGCGTGCGCGAATCCCAGGCGTTCGAGGTCGGAGCGCATGCGCCGGTACAGGGTGCCGCGGTCGAGGAGGCGGCCCGGTTTGCGGGGCAGCGCGCCGATGTAGACGTTCTCCGCGACGCTGACGTGCGGGACGATCTCGGGTTCCTGGGGGATGACGCGGATGCCGTGTCGGCGGGCGTCGGCGGGGCTGTGCAGTACGCGGGGGATGCCGGCGACGAGGACCCGGCCGCGTCCGGGTCGATGGTCGCCGTTGAGGATCCTGATGAGGGTGGACTTGCCGGCGCCGTTCTCCCCCATGAGCGCGGTGACGGTGCCGCGGGGGAAGTCCAGCGTGATGCCGCGCAGGGCGTGGACTCCGGCGAAGTCCTTGTGGATGTCCTCGACGGCGAGTGCTGGGCCCGGGAGGGCGGGGGACGGGTTGTTCGTCATGGCTGGACCTCGAGGGCGTCTCGGGAGGTCGCGGCGGCCCGTGGGGGTACGCCGGGTCGCCGCGACCCGGTCAGGGGCGACGGCGCTCGGGTGGGCGCGGCCGCGAGTCGGGCCCGATCACGTGCACTTGAGGCCGGATTGTCGCCAGTCGGCGGGGTCGACCATCTTCGTCGTCGCGAACGCCTCGGCGGGGAAGGGTTTCCCGTTCCTGAGCCGATCGACCATGGTCTGTACCGCGAGGCCGCCGACCTCGTAGCCGTTGATGAACAGCGCGGCCTTCATCCCGCTCGGCTTGCCCGAACCCCAGTCCTTGCACGCCAGATAGCCGCCCAGTCCCACGCCGATCACGTCGGCGGCGCCGTAGCCGCCGTTCTGCAGCGCGGTGACCGCGCCGGTGACGTTCTCGTCGTTGCAGCCCCACACGATCCAGTGCTTCACCGAGCGGTTGCCGCTCATCGTGGCCGCCGTCTTGTTCTGCGCGTCGGGCGGGGTGTTGTCGGTGCCGACCCTGAGCACCTTGACGTCCGCGCCGGTCGCCTGCCTGAAGGCCTCGCGGGCGGCGTCGACCCGGTCGGTGCACACGGTCACGTCCTGTTTCCAGGCGGCGATGATCGCGGTGTCGGCGGGATTCCAGCCCGACTTCCTGAATTCGTCGGCCGCCCGCCCGCCCACCTGGGTGCCCATCTGCGGGCCGCTGAAGCCCACGCGCGGGACGAGTTTGTCCTTGGCGCACTTGGTCGGGTCCGGGCCGGTGAGGCAGATCTGGTCGTCGGACGCGAGCAGGGGCGCGCCGCCGTTCGTGGCGATGTCGACGACCTGCGGTCCCACGGCGGGATCGGGTACGACGATCACGACACCGTGGTATTTCTGGGCCGTCGCCGCCTGGACCTCGCTGACGGCCTTGTTGGTGTCGTTGCCGAGATTGACGACCTTGAGGTCGACGCCGAGTTCCTTGGCCTTGGCGCGGGCACCGTCCGCTTCGTCGACGAAGTACTGCTGATCGCCCTGCTTTTGCAGGTACGCGATCTTGACCGTGCCGGATAACGAAGCGGGCGGGCCCGAGGGCGAGCCGGATCCGGTCTTGTCGTCCTTGCCGGACGAACACGCGGTGAGCGCCGCGGCGAATGCGAACGCCGCCACCATCGCCGCTGCCCGCCGGGTGCGTCTGCGGTGCGTCATGATCAGCCCCTGTGAAGGTCGGCGGCCTGCGAGGACCGCGGGGAAGTGCCGTGACCTGCGAAAGAGCGGGACGTGCGCGGCAAGATCTCCGCGCGCACGGAGAAAGTCGATCTTGTCGTCGAAACGTCGATCTTGAAATCGAACACGGTTGGCGCCGTATTCACTCGTAACACGACTCACATATCTAGCAGTTCAAACATTAACCAACAAGACCCGATTTGGTAAAACTCCTGTCGCCGGCCCTCTTCACGTGCGGGAATGGCCGTGCGCACCCGAGCATTTCCCGATGCCGAAGTCGGGTGCGATAAACGAACACTGCTATGTTGGAAATTGTTGGATATCCAGGGGCGGGAGGATCGGGGATGCTGGCACGGCAGCGACAAAACACGATCTTGGAAATGATCGCCGATCAGGGATCCGTTCGGGTCGCCACGCTGGTACGGAAGTTCGGCGTCTCGGACATGACGATTCGACGCGACCTCGAGGTGCTGGCCGGGCAGGGACTGATCGCCAAGGTGCACGGCGGGGCGACCTCGCGGGACGGCAGTTCGACCGAGGAACCGGGGTTCGTACGGAAGTCCGGACTCCAGGCGGCGGAGAAGGAGGCGATCGCCCGTCGCGCCGCCGCGATGGTCGCGCCCAACAGCGCCATCGCGCTGTCCGCGGGGACGACGACCTGGACACTGGCCCGGCAACTCGTCGACGTCCCCGGACTCACCGTGGTCACCAACTCGATTCCGGTCGCGGACGTCTTCCACCAATCCGGCCGCTCCGACCAGACCGTGGTGATCGTCGGCGGCGTGCGTACACCCTCGGACGCGCTGGTGGGCCCGGTCGCGGTCGCGGCCCTGCGCAGCCTCAACGTCGACATGCTCATGCTGGGTGTACACGGCATCAGCCCGCGCGTCGGATTCACCACGCCCAACCTCTTGGAGGCGGAGACGAACCACGCCCTCGTACGGGCGGCCCGCCGCCTGGTCGTGGTCGCCGACCACACCAAGTGGGGCCTGATCGGAATCAGCACGATCGCCCAACTCGGCGACGCCGACACGCTGATCACGGATACGGGCGTGCCCCAGGAGGCGCGCGAGCAACTGGGCGAGCACATCGAGGACCTCGTCGTGGTCGACCCGGTGGAACCCGCCTCGTCCTGACGGAGAACCAGCGATCGACGCCCCGTGCCGGGTCGGTGTGCGGGGTCGGCGGCGCGAGGACCTCCTCGGCGCCCGGTGCGGCGCGGGTGCACTGTGCCGCCATGTTCAAATGTCTGACGTTTGTATGTATGCTCTTTCCATGAAGCGCATCAGCACACCGCGGCGGTCCGCGAGCCTGGCCTCGCAGCTCGTGGACAGTCTTCGTTCGCACATCGAGGCGGGGGGATGGCCCGTGGGCACCCGAATCCCGCCGGAGCAGGCCCTCATGGAGGAGCTGGGGGTCGGCCGCAGCACCCTGCGGGAGGCGCTCGGCGCGCTCGTGCACCTGGGCCTGCTGGAGGCCCGGGTCGGGGACGGCACCTATGTCCGCGCGTCGAGTGAGCTCCAGTCGGTCATGGTGCGGCGGGCGGGTTCCGCGCAGCGGGACAACGTTCTCGAACTGCGCACCGTCCTGGAGGAGTACGCCTCGGGGGCCGCCGCCCTGCGCCGCACCGACGAGCAACTGCGCCGGCTCAGGGAGCTGTTGGCCGACGCCGACGCGGCCTGCGCGGGGGCGGACGTCGCCGCGGCCGGGAACGTCGACGCGCTGTTTCATCGGGCCGTCGTCCGGGCGAGCGGAAACGACCTCCTGATCGAGGTGTACGACCATCTCGGTACGGCCCTCACCGCCCACCTGGGCGGCCTGTCCTGGGACGCCGCCGGCGCCGAGAAGCACGCCGGACTGCACCGGCGGCTCGTCGACGCGATCGAGGCCCGGGACGAGGGCGGCGCGCGCGCCGCGGCCGCGGCGATCGTCGGGCTCACCCGCGACCACGAGGCCGAGGTGTCCCGGACGGCGGAGGCGCGGTGAGCCCGCAGTCGTCGATATCCCGCCCGCTCGCCCCCTCGACGTCGCCGGCCCCCGACAGGACCCTGCCCGCCGTGTCGATCGGGCTCGTCGTCGCGATCTGCCTCGTGGCGGCGAATCTGCGTACGAGCCTCACTGGCGTCGGCACCCTGCTGCCGGCGATCGAGAACGGCAGCGGTTTGACCGCGAGCTGGGGCGGGCTGCTGAGCACGCTCCCGCTGCTGACGTTCGCCGCGACATCGCCGCTGGTGGCCCGGGCCTCGCACCGGTTCGGCAGCGCGCGCCTGCTGGTGGCCGCACTGGGCGCGCTCACCGTCGGCACCGCGGTCCGCTCGCTGCCCTCCGTGATCTGCCTGTTCGCCGGCACCGTGATCCTGTCCGCGGCCATCGCGTTCGGCAATGTGCTGCTGCCCGCGTTGATCAGGCGCAGCGTGCCCGCGCACCGCATTCAGGGGGTCAGCGCCCTCTACATCACGGTCATGGGCGTCACTGCCGCGGTCTCCTCCGGGATCTCCGCGCCGCTTTCGCACACGCTGCCGGGTTCCTGGCACACCGCTCTGGCCTGGGGCGTCGCGTTCAGCGTTGCGGCGTTCTTCGTCTGGCTGCCCCGGATGCGGGGCGACAAGCCGCAGGCGGGGGACGGGGTGACCCGCAGTCCGGTCCCCTGGCGATCGGGCCTCGCCTGGCAGGTCAGCATGTTCATGGGTCTGCAGTCCCTGGCCTTCTACACCGCCGTCGCGTGGCTGCCCAGCATCTTGATCCACCATGGCACCAGCGGCACCACGGCCGGATGGATGCTCTTCTACTACCAGCTGATGTCGCTGGCTTCCGGCAGTCTCCTGCCCCTGTTCACCCGGGGCCGGCACGACCAGCGCTGGACCGCGGCCGGGGGTTCGGTCGTGCTGGCCGCCGGCTTCGTGGTGCTGCTGTCCGCCCCCGGGCTGTCCGTTGTCGCGTGCACCCTGCTCGGCCTGGGCACCGGAGTGTGCCTCGTCCTCGCGCTGACCTTCCAGAGCCAGCGTGCCGGCAGTGCGGGCGAAGTCGCCGCGCTGGCGGGCATGGCGCAGTCCATCGGCTACCTGGTGGCGGCCTCGGGGCCGCTTCTCCTCGGCATCCTGCACGACGCGACGAACAGTTGGACCCTGCCGCTCGTGGTCCTGGTCGGGCTCTGCGTCGCGATGGCGGGTGCCGGGTACGGCGCGGGTCGGGATCGTCTGGTGCGGTATTCCGCTCGCTGACGGAGTGCGCGTGGCGTGTGCGTCGGGTGCGGCGCGCACGGTGGCGGCGACGCGGGTGCGCGCGGCGCCGGGATGGCGGCGTTGAGCGGTGCTGAGGGGATCGAACACGAGCCGCTTCACCTGTGCGACGTGTTCCGGCGCGCTCGCGGCGAGCTTTCGGCTGCCGGTGTCGGTCAGGGTGGCGAGGGTGTACCGGCCGTCGCCGGGGTCGGGCCGCCGGACGACCCAGTCGCGGGCCTCGAAGCGGTCCATCCGTCACGGCGGTGGACGCACCGCAGAACGCGGAGCGGCTTCCTGAGCCGGTCTGACCCGGTCCGACGTGACCCGACTCGGCCTGGGCGGCTGATCGACGGAGTCGGCGCGGTTCGTGCGGAGCGCGGGTGCCCCGACGGGTGCCCGCGCTCTGTCGTTCCGCGGTGCGCGGGAGCGGAGTTTCAGCCCAGTTGGGTGTAGCGGGTCAGCGCCGTGCGGAAGGAAGTCGGGTGTACCGCCAGGGGGTCGGTGTAGGGGTTGCGGAGTTGCAGGACGAACAGGACGGCGAAGGCGATGATCGCGCCGACGAAGGCCAGGGCGGTCGCGTGGCGGCGGTCCGCGGTCGGGCCGACCAGGGCCGGGAAGACGATCGCGAAGACGCCGGTGACGATCATGGCGACCGGGAGCACGACCGGGGTGATCGAGGACGGGTCGGCGAGGCGGGCGTGGCGTTTGACGTACAGGTCGGCCACCGCCGCCTCGGTGTCGGCGGTCCGGTCGTGCGCGGTGGCGGCAGCGGCGTCGACGCGGGAGGCGATCAGGTCGAGTTGGCGCCATGCGCGGGGGGTGTCGTGCCCGTCGGCCAGGGCCGGCCACTCCTGGTCGATCACCGTGTGGGTGTAGTCGCGCAGTCCGGCGCGCACGGCCTCGCGGTCGGGGGGCGGGAGTGCGCCGGCCGCCGCGTACGTCTTGGTCAACACCCGGGCCTCGTCGCTCGCGTGTTGGCGGACCGTGGCCTGGAGCTCCCATGCGCCGACGATCTGAAAGCTGGTCAGGAGCACGAAGGAGGACAACACGGCGCCGCCGCAGAAGGACAACAGTTGACCGTCGGTTCCGCTGGACTTCGTCTTCTCGCCGCGGCTCAGCAGGACGAGGGCTCCCGCCGCGACGCCGGCGCCGAGCAGGGCGGCGAGGATCCACAGGATCACGGGCGCACCCCGCGTCGGCTCGGGCCCGGCAGCAGCGCGGCGAGGGCGGCGGGCAGGATCGACACGATGAGGGCTGGGGCGAACCCGTCGGCGAAGCCGGAGCCTGCGGCGGCGTCGTCGGGTGGGGCGGCGGCCGGTCGCGACGGCCGGGACGCGGGCGGTGGTTCGGCGGAGGGCGCCCGGGTGTTCGGCGGCTCCGGGGTGGGGATCGCCTCGACGGGGGCGTGGGTGCGGGCGGGGGCGTTGACGCCGGCGGGCGCGGCGGGAGGCGGCCCTCCGGTCCGGATCGGTGCGGCCGGGGCCCGCTCGGTCGACGGCGGATGGCTGCTCGGCGGCCGGGACGGCCGAGACGCGGGCGGCGGTGTGGCCGGCCGGCTCGGGCATCGGCATCCGGGTCGTACGGTCACCGCGACGTCGTCGCCGATCCGGACCGAGGTCACCACACCCGGCTGGTACACGACGTGCACCCGGCCGGCGTGTACCTCCGTGCGCGCCGCGCCGGGCCGATTCCCGTCGGGTGGTCGGCCGTCGGCCGGCACGATCACCGCGACGGCGTCGTCGGCCGATGCCTCGAACGCCGCACCGCTCGCGACCAGGACCGGCAGACAGACGCACACGACCAGCAGACACCGAGCCGCACATCGAGGGTTGCCCATGGCATCAGAGTGACGACGCCACCTCGACACACTCCGACGAATACCGTCGAAACCCCACTTTCGAGTGACATCCGGTGAGGGCCGGCGCCCCTGTCCGTACTCGCTGTGACGATCGCGAGTGGTGGGTGCCGGTCGGTGCGGGAACCGGCCGACCGGGTCGCCGGTGCGGCCCGTCGCAGGGGCGAAGTGGGTTTCGCTTTAGGGGACTTGGCGTGTGGGTGAGGGGTTGGGTGGGGTGCGTGGGGCGGGGGACACTGTGGCCATGCGTGTTGCTCTCATGACGTCGGGTTCTCAGGGTGATGTTGCTCCGTTCACCGGGCTGGGGGCCGGGCTTCTCGCCGCCGGGCACAAGGTGACCCTGGTGACGCATGGGCGGTTCGAGCCGTTGGTGGCGGATACGGGAATGCGGTTTCACGCGTTGCCGATCGATCCGCAGGAGCAGATGCATTCGGAGCAGGGCCGGGCGCTGCATCGCAGCAACACCGGTGCGGGCAAGTTGGTTCGGGTGTTGGCGCTGGCCCGTTCGTTGGCGTGCGAGATGGCCGACGGTCTGGTCGAGGCCGCGCAGGGGCAGGACGTGATCGTGGCGTCGGCGTCGTTGGCGCCCGCCGCGTGCACGATCGCCCTGGGGTTGGGGGTGCCGTGCGCGGGGGCATATCTGCAACCGCTGCATCCCACAAGGGAGTTCGCGCCCGCGATGGTCTCGGAGCACTCTTTGGGCCAGGTGGGCAATCGGTTGGCCGCCCATGCGGTCGACATTGCCCTCGACCGGGTCTACACCGATGTGACCCGCGACCTCCGCAAGCGCCTGGGGCTGCCGGCGGCCGGTCCGACCACGGCGCGGCGGGCGCGGGAGCGTCGAGGCTGGTCGGTGGTGTACGGATACAGCCCGATCGTCGTGCCGCGCCCCGCGGATTGGCGGCCGGGGTTGGATCCGGTCGGCTATTGGTGGCCGTACGACTCGCGCGAACTGACCGCGCCGGTCGAGGATTTTCTTCGGGCCGGTCCACCGCCGGTGTTCGTCGGCCTGGGCAGCGCCACCGTTCCCGATCCCGAACGGGTGAGTGAGCAGGTGGTACGCGCGCTGCGGGCCGCGGGGCTGCGCGGGATCGTGCAGCGGGGGTGGGCCGATCTCGGCGCCGTGGGCGACGACATGCTCACCGTCGACGACATCCCGCACCACCTGCTGTTCCCCCGCGTGGCCGCGGTCGTCCACCACGCCGGGGCCGGCACCGCCGCCGCGGGGCTGCGCGCGGGCGTGCCGAGCGTACCCGTGCCGATCCAGCTCGACGGCGCCTTCTGGAGCGATCGGCTCGTGCGACTCGGTGTCGCGCCGCGCGCGGTGCCGCTGCGCCGGCTCGCCGCGGACACCCTGCGGGCGGCCCTAGTCGAGGCCACCGGCCACCCGCGCTACCGCGACCGCGCCGGCGCGATCGCCGCCCGGCTCGCCGTGGAGGACTCCGTCGGACCCGTCGACGCGTTGTTGGGCCGGCTCGCGGGCGGCGGCGGGAGAAGTCGCCGCGGTTGACGGCTATCGGTCGTCGTCCCGGACCGCCTCCCGGACTGCCTCCCGACCCCACGAGGTCTCCCGCAGGCCCGCCGGGGCGCCGCCGGCGGGCACTGGTTGACTTGGGCCGTGAGTACTGACGTTTGGCAGGTGGACGGTCTCGACCTCGGCGGCTATCTCGGGCGGCTCGGCCTCCCGGCGAGGGCGCCGGGGCGGCAGGCGTTGGACGAGTTGCACGAGGTGCATGTCCGGACGTTCACGTTCGACGACATCGACGTGTTCCTCGGGCGGCCCGGCGGGGTGGATCTGGCGGCCGTGCAGGAGAAGTTCGTGGGCCGGGGGCGGGGCGGCTACTGCTTCGAGCACTCGACGCTGTTCGCGGCCGCGCTGGAGCGGCTGGGCTACGACGTGATCCGGCGGCTCGGGCGCGTCGGCGATCCGGCCGACGGCAGTCTGCAGGGCCGGACCCACATGGCCGTCGAGGTCACCGTGGACGGACAACGGCTGCTGTGCGACCCGGGGTTCGGGATGAGCGTGCTGCGCCCGATGCCGGTGGCGCACGGAGCGCAGGACGACCACCTCGGTTGGCGCTACCGCATCGACCGCGACGACGAGGTGTGGCGGATGCGCCGTTGGCGCGACGGCGGCTGGCAGATGATGCACTCCGTCGACGAACTGCTCGTGCTGCCCGTCGACGTCGAGATCGCCCACTACTACACGAGCACCCACCCGACGTCGCACTTCAAGCGCACCCTGATGATCACCCGCCACCTGCCCGGCCGGCACGTCACCGTCACCCATGCCGCGCTCACGGTGCGCCGGACCGACGCGCCCACCGAGCACCGCCCGCTCCGCGAGGGCGAACTCGCCGACTGGCTGCGCGTCCTGGAGGTCCCGCTCACACCGGACGAGGAGCGACTCCTGCTCACCCGCGCCGCCGAGGAAGCCGCGGCGCAGGCGTGAGTCGTCGGGGCGGCGTTCGTCGTCGCGTGGGTTGTCGGTCGGGGCGCGTAGCGTTCGGGAAATCGGGGGTGGGCCTCGAAGTCGCGGATCCGTGAGGGGAATTCATGTATCGCCAGGGTGACATTCTGCTGCTTCCCGTCGACGAGGGTGCGGTGCCCGTCGGGGTGACCGGGTTGCCGGCCAAGCCGCGCGACGGGCGTGGCCGGATCGTGCTCGCGCTGGGCGAGGTCACCGGGCACGCGCACGCGGTCGTGGGCGCCGGCACGCTGTTCCTCGACCCGGAGCCGACCACCATCGGCCACCTCAAGATCGACGCGCCGACCCGGCTCGTGCACGAGGAACACGCGACGATCTCGCTGCCCAAGGGCTGGTACAAAGTGGTCCGCCAGCGCGAATACATCCCGGGCGCCGTCCGTATCATCGCGGACTGACCCGCCACCCCGACCGCCGACCCGCCACTTTCCCGGAGCCTTTCGTGACCGCCGCCCCGACCGTTTTCCCGCAGCTCACGCTCGCGCACCGGGCGACCCTCGCCGAGTCCGCCGACGGGTGGGCCGAGGTCGCCGCGGCCGCGCGGCCCGCCGATCGGGACGCCGCCGAGCGCGGCATCCGGGCCGCCTACCGGGCCGCCGGGCTCGCCGAACCCGGCAAGATCCTGTGGTACGCGTCGCCGCTCGCCGCCGCCGTGGCCGCGACCGTGGTGTCCGGCGCCTTCAAGCCGCAGGAACTCGCCGCGCTGCGGTTGCCCGTGCGCGCCCCCATGGCGTCGCGCGCCGGGGCGAGCGTGCGCGACCGGATCCGGTCGGCGAGTTGGGAGCGTGCCCGGGCCGACGCGGTCGCGCTGCTCGGCCACACCGGCTGGGCGCAGGCCTGGGGCGAGATCGCGGAACGCCTGTGGGACCCGACCACGAGCCTGTCCGCGCGCATCCGCGACGGCATCGAGGAGGCCGTGCTGTCCGCGACCGGCACCGACCGCGGCCCGGCCCGGCGCGGCACGGTCACCCCGACGGCGCCCGTGGCCCGAGAGGCCCGCGCGGCGACCCTCGACGCGCTCGGCGGCCAGCACGACGCCGCCTGGCTCGCCGCGTTCGACGGCCTGCGGCGGTGCTTCCCGCGTCTGGACGCCTCCCCGTCGGCGGCCGCGCTGGACGCCGTCGCCGAGGTCGCGCGGTCCGCGGGCTGGTGGTGGCCGTACGAGAACGTCGTCCTGGTCGCCGAACGCCCCACCGTGCTGCACCGCGACGAGTCCGCGCGCCTGCACAACGGCGAGGGCGCCGCGTTGGCCTTCCCCGACGGCTTCGCGCTGCACGCGTGGCGCGGCATGCCCGTCCCGGCCGACTTCGTGACCACCCTCGGGCCGGCCGGCGGCGCGTTGAACGCCCAGCGGATCCGTGACGAGGACAACGCCGAACTGCGTCGCGTCATGCTGGAGATCTACGGCTACGACCGCTACCTCGCCGAGGTCGGCGCCCGCCCGCTGCACCGCGACGAGACCGGCGTGTTGTGGCGCATCGAACTGCCCGGCGACGAGCCGATCGTGATGGTCGAGGTGCTCAACTCCACCCCGGAGCCCGACGGTTCGGTCCGCGTCTACTGGCTGCGCGTCCCGCCGACCACGCGCACCGCCCGCGCCGGCGTCGCCTGGACCTTCGGCCTGACCGAACAGGAATACCGCCCGGCCCGGGAGACCTGAGCCGCCGCCGACGCAACCGGCGGCACCGTCAAGCGGTTGCCGGGCCGGCACCGGTCGGCCGAGCCGCGCCGCCGTCCGGGCGCGGCCCGGTGCCGTACCCCGCCGGAATGCGCTCCAGGATCCCGCCCGCGAAGACGTCGTACAGCGGCAGCGCGTCCATGTGGACGTAGCCGATGTGGCAGTCGCACAGCGGGCGCGGACACGGGCGGCGCCCCAGGGCCGCGCGGAACGAGCCGTCGTAGAGGTTGCCCAGCACCTCGGGTACGAAGTGGCACCGACGCACCACGCCGTCGCCGTCGACGCTGACCACCGTGTCCCCCGTCCGGCACGCCGCCCCCGCCGAGACGTGGGCGTGCCGGCTGAAGCCGAAGTGCGGGTCGAGGTCGGTCCACGCCGCGGCCTCGGCGTCGGTGTACGTACGGCCCTCGGCGGCGTTCACCCACAGGTACACCTCGGCCGGCAGGTCACCGCGCAACCTCCGGGCGGCGGCCAGGTGTTCGGGGAGGCCGACGACCCCGACGCCGAAGCGCACGCCGCGCGCGCGGAGTTCGCGGCAACGGCCGAGGAAGCGCTCGTACGGCACCTGGTCCGGGTGATACGTCCCCCACAGCGCCAACCGCCGCAGGTCCGCCGCCTCGGTCCACGACGGCCGGGCACCCAGGTTCGTCTGCACGGCGACACGGTCGACGTTCGGCAGGTGCGTCAACTCGGCCAGGGTGCGCCGGTACCAGGGCCGGACCAGTGCCTCGCCCCACGGCGTGAACAGCACCGAGATCCGCTCCGGGGCCGCCGCGATCCAGTGTGCGAAGCGCGCCAACGCCTCGCGGTCGGCCAGGAGTTGCGCCCGCGAGTCGCGGCGCTTGGCGAACGGACAGTAACCGCAGTCGTAGTCGCAGGAGGCGAGTGGCCCGCGATACAGGATCGTCAACGGCCGCGCGGCTTCCCGGGCCGAGGCGAGGGAGAGCGACAGCGGCACGCTCACCGCGCCCGATACCCGTCCATGAGCGCCGCCGCGGCCGAGGAGAACAGCGCGGGGCCGATGGCGTCGGACCGGCCGAGGCCGTCCTCGGTGAGTGCGATGCGATCCGCGTCGACGCTCAACAGGCCGTGCTTGGCGAGGGGTTCCAGCTCCCGGGCGAAGTCCGCGGCGGCGTCGGAGTCGAACCGGGCGCGGTACTCGGCGACGTCCACGCCGTCGACCTGGAGCAGCGAGGTCAGCAGGTGCCGGCGTTTTTGCTCGGCCGCGTCGAGGCGGTAGCCGAACCGGGCGCGGGAGAAGGCGTCCCGGTCCAGGGCCACATACTCGTCGATGATGCCGCGCACCTCGCCCACGTTCACCGCGTAGTCGAACGAATAGTGTAGCTCGCTCGTGTACGACCGGGCGCCGCAGCCCAGCCCCACCATCCCGTCGCGCTGGCACCGGTATCCGGTGTCCGCGTCGGCCGGGGCACCGGCACGACGGAACATCCGCATCGACACTTGCTCGTATCCGGCCGCGCGCAGGTGGTCGCGGCCCGCGCGGTAGAGCGCGAGCCGGTCGTCGTCCCAGTCGGCGCGCGAGACGGCGCGTCGGCCCAGGCCGGTGAGCGGGCGCACGTACAGCGGGTACAGATAGATCTCCTCGGGCCGCCAGGCGAGCGCCGCGTCGAGGGAGTCGAGCCAACTGGCGTGCGTCTGGCCGTCGATGCCGTAGATCAGGTCGATGTTCAGGGTCGGGATCGCCGCCTCGCGGATCGCGGTGAGCGCCGCCTCGACCTCGGCGCGCTTCTGCGGCCGCCCCGCGGCCCTCGCCTCCGCGTCGAGGAACGACTGCACGCCGATGCTCACCCGGGTCGTGCCGTGCGCGGCCAGGACCGCGAGCCGGTCGGGCGTCGCGGTCGCCGGCGAGGTCTCCACCGACAGCGGCATCGATCCGAACCCGGCGCCCATCACCTCGGCGGCGATGCGGAACATCCGGGTCAGCTCGGCGGCTTCCAGGTAGGTCGGCGTGCCGCCGCCGATTGCCCCGACCGCGAACCGCGCGTCGGGCACCGCCTCGCGTACCGCGTGCGCCTGCCGCTCCAGCGCGTCCAGGTAGCGCGCCACCAACTCCTGTGGCGCGCCGGTGCGGGTGAACAGGTTGCAGAACCCGCAGCGCATCTCGCAGAACGGTATGTGCAGGTACAGGAACAGCGCGGACAGGTCCTGCCCGGCCCACACGTCGCGCAGCGCGGGCGCGGGTTCGAGCGGCCGATAGGCGGTCTTGTGCGGGTACGAGTAGACGTATCCGGTGTACGGGGACCCGATGTCCACGGACGGGGCCTCGGCGGCGGTCGGGGCCATGGGACGGGTACCTCCGGACGTGCGACGGGTATTGCGACGAACCCCGCGAGCCTAGGCGGCCGACCCGACACGGTGGGCACCCGGGGCCGACACCTGCGGCACCGCCGCCACCCGGGCCCGTTCCGGTCCGCCCGGGGCCGCGCTCACCACTGGCCCGGGTCGAGGGTGAAGTGGGCGTACGGGACCGTCCACACCACCTCGTGGCCGAGCCGATGGCCGGTGTACCCGTCCTCGCCGTAGGCCGTGCCGTGGTCGGACGTGACGATCGCGAAGCAGGGGCGGCGGCCGCTCATCGCCCGGAACAGCCGGCCGATGTGCCGGTCCACGTACTCCAGCGCCGCGGCGTGCGTCTCCCGGGTGTCGCCGTCGGCCGGGTCGGCGCCCGCCAGGTGGAACCAGTTCGGCTGGTGCAGCGCCGAGACGTTGACCAGGAGAAACAACCTCCGGTCGGGGTCCAGCGCACCCACCACCCGCTCGGCGCACGCGACCTGGGCCTCGAACGAGGTGGGCGAGGCGACGCCGAGTTCCGGATCCCAGTGGCTCTCCGCGAACATGCCGGGCAACACCGAGCCGAGCGCGCCCCGCTTGTTGAAGAATCCGACGCCGCCGATACAGGCCGTGTGGTAGCCCGCCGCGGCCAGTGCGGTCGGCAGGTCCGCGTCGTCGAAGACCCACGTGTGCGGCGCGGTCGACTCGCTCCCGCCGAACCGGGCGGCGAACAACCGCGGATGCGGACCCCGGCCCACCGGCGTCGGCAGGAAGCCGGCGAGGAAGGCGGTGTGCGCGGCGTAGGTGAAGCTCCCCGGGGTGTGCCGCCGCTCCCACCGGCCGTCCGGGAGCACTTGCGCCAGGTTGGGCAGGCGCCCCGCGGCGACCAACTCGGCGGCTACGTCGTAGCGCAGCGTGTCCAGGGTCACCATCAGCAGATCGTGCCGGCCGACGACGGCGTTCATGTCCACGGGCGCGGACCGGCCGCCGCGATCCCCGGGTTCGGGCGGTCGAGGTGTCGTCATGTCGGGCACGGAACTCGATCCTCGTCTCGGGGCGCCGCACCGGTGGATCCGGCCGGCCGCCAACCTTCTCCCAGGGCGTGGACCTGCTCCCCCCACGTGTCCCGCCCCTGATGCAGCACACCCGGCAGCAGGTCCCCGAACGCGTTGACCTCACCCACGGCGTGCCGGCGCCGGTCCACCGCGAACAGCAGGTCGACGCCGACGTGCAGCGTACGGGGGAAACATCCGGCCGCCCGGACGCAGGTCGCCATCGCCCGTGCCCACGCGTCCTCCCCGACCGCGCCGCGCACCGCCGCGACATCGCCGCGCGCGTTGCCCAGGTGCAGGTTCGTCATCGGCGACCGGCTCGACCGGGCCACGACGTGTGTGGCCCGTCCCGCGACGACCAGGACGCGCAGGTCGGTCGCGCGCCCGTCCAGGGTCAGCTTCGGCAACCACGCCTCGACGTGCAGGCCGCCCGCGTCGCAGTCGGCGCCGAGCGCGTCCACGAGCGCCGCGACGTCGGCTTCGTCGCGATATCTGCTGATCCGCAGCGAGTTGTACAGGGCGACGCCGGCGGCCTCGCGCACGAGTTCGACGGACGTCGTCGCCTGGACGCGCGTCGTGCCGTGCGTCTCCAGGGCCACCACACCCGACGCCGACGACCCGTGCGGCGGCTTGACGAACACCCGGGGGCAGCGCGCGTCGGCCATCCGCCGCCGCAGGTCGGCGTACGAGCGCACCGGCTCCGCGCCGGGCCCGGTCAGCGCGCGCGGCAGCGGAACCCCGCGCGCCTCCAACAACGCGTGCGCCCGGCGCTTGTCGAACATCACCGCGATCTCCCCGGCGTCGTTCACCGACCACGCCCCGGGGGAGGCCGCCACGGCGGCCTCGATCCGTGCGAGGGCGGCGACGAACGCGGCATGCCGGGCGCTGCCGCCCTCGACCCGGAACGGGTCGGCGGGCGCGCCGCTCAGCAGTGCGTGCACGGCGGCGTCCTCGCCCGGCGAGTCGATCCGCACCGGCCCGGCGGGGAACCCGAGCGGCCTCCGGGCGAGGACGTCGCGCCAGGCGAGCAACCGCGGCTCCGGCAGCCCCGCGGCCTCGGCCGCCGCGGCGAACCCGGCCACGCGGCGGTGGCCGGGATTGCCCACGACGGTGACGGCAGGGTGTGCGATCACGCCGCCACTCCCGCGCGGCGGGTCATTCGGCGACCTCGACATAACGGCCCGAGCCCCAGTCCCGCAACTCCTCGGGGCGGCTGATGTCGACGGTGACCCCGTGCGGGCGCAGCGTCTCCCGCAGGCGCTCGGCCATCGTGTCGGACACGAAGTGGTGGTTGACGCGCAGCGTCTTCAGGTGGGTGAGCGGCTGGCCGGCGAGCAGCGCCTCGACGCCCTCGTCGCCCAGCGTCCCCATCGACAGGTCGAGGGATTCCAGGCGGGCGGTCAGCGGCGCGGCGGCCACGGCCGCGGCCACGGCGTCCTGGATCTCACTGTTCATCAGACCGAGCCGGCGCAGCGCCGGGACGCGTACGCCGGACATCAACTCCGCGAGATCGTCGACGGTCGCGGTGCCGTCGTAGTGGCTGACGCCCAGCCAGATCTCCAGGTCCTCCAGGGCCGGGAGGTCGCAGAGGCCGATGGCGCCGACGAGGCGTGCGGACAGGCCGCCGCTCTCGAACCGCAGGGTACGCAGCGCGTCGTGCCGCAGCGGCTCCAGCGCAGGCGCGGTGTCCGGGTTGCCGTCGAAGGCGCTGCCGCGCACGACGAGTTCCTCGAGTCGCGGGTACGCCCGCAGCACCGGGGTGAGGGTGCCGATGCCCATCCACGAGATCTCGGACTCCTCCTGGACGACGTCGCCGAGGAACAGGTGACGCAGGTTCGGGAAGCGGTCCGCGTGCTCGACCAGGAGCGCGAGCGCGGGACTCTCGGCGGACAGGTCGTCGCTCCAGCACCCGCACAGCAGCGCGGTGACCCGGGCGGTGTCGACGGTGTCGAGGAAGTACCGGAAGAGCTTCTCGAACTCGGCCTCCTCGTGTTCCCACGGGTCCACCCGGATTCGCCAGGCGACGGCGTCCGGCGCGTGGTCCGGCGTGGTCGACGTCGCGGTGGAGTCGCGGTGTTGGAGGTCGGCGACGGGCAGGCCGCCGAAGTGTGCGGTGAACTCGTAGAGCGACATGCGCTGTTCTCGGCTTCCGGGCGATGCGGACGGCCGGACGGCGGGATGCCGTTCGGCCGATGGGGGTGTGCGGGGCGAGCGGGTCGGTCACTCGGCGACGGCGATGTAGCGCCAGGCCTCCTCGCCGTCGTCGTCGGGCTCCTGCGGGTCGCCGAGGTCCAGCGCGAGGCCGGGTGCCGCGAGGGCCGCGGTGAGTCGTTCCCGCATGGCGGGGGTGATGAAGTGGTGGCTGAGGTTCAGCACCCGCAGGTGTCCGAGGGGCTGGCCCAGGAGCAGCGCCTCGGCGCCCTCGTTGCCCAACGCGCCCATGGACAGGTCGAGTTCGGTCAGCCGCCCGAGGACGGGGGAGGCCGCGACGGCGGCCGCGACCTCGTCCTGGATCTCGCTGTTCATCAGGCCGAGCCGGGTGAGCGCGGGCAGGCCGCCGGCACGCAGGATGCCCTCGATGTCGCGCACGGTCGCGTCGCCGCCGTACTCGTCGGTGCCCAGCCACAGCTCCAGCGTGCGCAGCGCCGGGAAGGTGCTCGCGCCGACCGCGCGCACCACGCGCCCGGGGAGCCCGCCGGTACGGAACTCCAGGTGCCGCAGGCTCTCGTGCCGCACGGGATCGAGCACGAGGTCCTGGCCGCCCTGGACGATCAGCGTCTCCAGCCGGGGAAACGCCTCGAACAGCGGCGTGATGTCCGACTGGAGGATCCACGAGATCTCGTTCTCCTCCGGCGCGATGTCGCCGAAGTAGAGGTGTCGCAGCGCGGGCAGCCGGTCGGCGGCGTCGACGAGCGAGCGCACCGCCTCCTTCGAGTCCTCGCCCGGCTCCCACATGCCGACCAGCAGGGCGGTGACCCGCGGTGTGTCGACGGTGTCGAGGAAACGCGCGACGTGCTCGGCGAACTTCTCCGTGCTCCGATACCCCTCGATCCGCAGCCGCCACGCCGCGTCCGCCGCGGCGGGGAGCGGCCGCGCGTTCCTCGCCGCCGCGTTCTCGGCCCGCGTGGCCTCGGGGTTCGCCTGCGGGGGAAGCTCGGCTATGGGCAGTCCGGCGAACCGCTCGTCGCCGTCGTAGTTCGACATGGGCCATGCCTACCAGAGCCCGGTGACCACGGAGCGGGGGGTCTACCAGTCGAGCCGGCCGCCGAGGCGCAACCGCAGCCACAACACCAGGCGTTCGTCCGGGTCGGCGAGATCGAACCCGAAGATCTCCGTGGCCCGGGAGAGCCGGTAGCGGATCGTGTTCGGATGTACCGACAGCAGATGCGAGGCGGCCGCGACATCGCCGTCGGCGTCCAGGTAGGCGAGGATGGTCGACGCGTAGGTGGTGCCGTGTTCGACGTCGTGGGCGCGGATGGCCGGTCCGAGCCTGCGGGGGACCACCTCGTGTGTGGCCAGCATCGCGGCCAGCGCGGACAGTGTCGCGCCGGCCCACATCTCGTCGATCGAGGCCACCTCGCACGGTTGCGGATCGCCCGGCCGCTCGGACAGCGCGCGCAGCACCAGATCCGCGTCGGCGCGCGAACTCTCGATCGAGCGCAGTTCCTGGACGGGCGAGCCGAGTCCGGCCCGGACGGGCACCCGGAGCGCGCTGTGCGCCCGCCGCGCGATGTAGGCGACGAGTTCGCGGTGCGCGTTCGGCGACGGTTCGCCCGGGAGCAGCGCGTAGACCGTTCCGTCGATCAACGCGCAGCCGTGTCTGCCGTAGCGCGCCTCGCAGTGCAGGCTGACCAGGTCCGCCAGCCGGGTGGCCGCGTGGGCGGTGAGCGCGTCCTCGGCATCGACCGAGGCGACGGCGAACGCGGCCATGGCGACGGGCAGGTTCGGGTCCAGGCCGAGCTGGGGGGCCACCGCCGTGACACTGCTCGGGTCGGCCAGCAGCCGCCGCAGCAGGTCGGCGTACCTGCGCCGGACGGCGGACTCCGTGGTGCGGGCCGCGAGCAGGTGCAGCGCGACGTTGTCCGCCACATCGGACAGGGCCTGTTCGGCGGCGGAGTCCAGGTGTTCGCCGGCGTCGACGACCCAGATCGACCCCAACACCTCGCTGCCCACCCGCACGGCGACGCCGAGCCGGGGAAGTCCGCCGGGAACGGCGGGGAATCGGCAGGTGCGCCCGAGCCGGGTGAGCACGCGGTACTGCTCGTCGTAGTCCGGGCCGTCGGGCACCTGGAGGCCGAGGATGCCCTGGCGGCGGCCCTCGTCGACGGCCTGGCCGGGCAGGGTCGAGTAGGCGAGGATGCGCCGGTGCGGATCCTCGATCACGGTGGCTCCGCCGACCATGCCGGCGATCGCGTTGGCCAGCGCGAACAGGTCGCCGAAGGCCGGGGCGCCGGCCGCCTGCCCGAAGCGCACGGCGGGGGTGAGGGCCGAGGAGATCATGGCGTCCAGGTGGTGCCAGGCCACCGCCTCGTTGGCGGCCAGGAGTACGATGCCGGCCTGCCGGGCGGCCTCCACCAACGCGGTGACCGGCTCGCCGAAGCTCTTCACCACCAGGCAGGCGTACCCGGCCTGTGCCGCCGAGCCGATCAGGTCCATCGCCCGCGCCTCGTCCATCCCCACGCCGACGGCGAGCAGGATCGCGTCGGTGACGGCCGGGAAGGGGAGCGGGGCGCGTCGCTCGTGGATGAGTACGCCCGAGACCGGCACCGGCTTTTCCGGCGGTTCGGTCAACGGCCGCAACAGTGACGAGCCCAATACCTCCAGGACCTGTCCGAGATCGGGAACCCCGGTACCGAGCATTCTCACCTCTTTGGCCGGACCCACAAAGCATTCGGGAAATCTCTGGACCGGCATCACATGCCCCCGGCCGATCCGGGCGCCACGCTTTCCGCATGCACAATTCGGCAAGCGTGCGGCGGGCGCATCCAGTGACCGTACCTGCTACGGCCCCATGGAGCGCAACCGACCGCAGCCGGCCGTGACGAGCCGAATGCCGCAGGTGACCGTCGACCGTTTTTGCCGCTCGCCGATATCGAAATCCGTGTCCGTCGGGCGTTATCGATTACGGCACACGTATAGGTGCCGCAGAAGGAGACATTGTGCGATACAGGACGAGTGCGGTCGTGGCCTTGGCGTGTGCGGCGTCTTTGTTGACGGTGCCGGCGAAGGCGGGCGCGGCGGCGCCGCGGTGTGACACCACGCCCATCCGGGCGGCGATGAAGGCTTTGGAAGGTGTCGGCGCCACGGGGATGACCGTGACGGTGAAGAGCCCGAACTGCGGTGTGCGCACGGGCGGTGTCGGCGTCGCCGATCGCAGGACGGGCCGCAGGGTCGTCGGCGACGAGCACAGCCGCATCGGCAGCGACACCAAGACGTGGACGGCCACGGTCGTGCTGCAACTCGTCGGCGAGGGCCGGATCGGCCTCGACGACACGGTGGACGACTACCTGCCGGGTCTGATCCGCACCAGGCTCTACGACGGGCGCACCATCACGATCCGACAGCTTCTGCAGCACACGAGCGGCCTGCCCGACTACCTGGACGCGCCGTTCTGGGAGGACGAGGACGCGCACCGGTGGGATCACATCGAGCCCCTGCAGACGGTCCGGCAGGCGCTCGCCCTGCCCAGGCCCGAGCGCGCGCCGTCGGGCTTCGCCTACTCCAACACCAACTACAACCTGGTCGGCCTGATCGTCAAGGAGGTCACCGGCCGCGACATCGCCACCGAGATCGAGGAGCGGATCATCGCACCGCTCGGGCTGTGCGAGACCGAATGGGCGGGTGATCGCACCACGTTGCCCAAGCCGGAGTTGCGCGGTTACGCGGAGCGGGGCAAGACCCTGGTGGACCGGACCGAATGGAACACCTCCGAAGCCGACGCGTCGGGTGCGCTGATCTCCGACGGTGCGGACACCACCGCCTTCTGGACCGCCCTGTTGACCGGGAAGCTGCTGGCCCCGGCCCAACTCGCGGAGCTGAAGACGACGGTCGCGGAGGACGTCGCGAACGAGCGCTACGGGCTGGGCGTCGAGCGCCACGAGCCCTACCCGGGCTTCGTGTTGTGGGGACACAGCGGCAGCATGTCCAGCGGCCACAAGTTCCGGAACGCCGTCACCGACGACGGCCGACGGTCGGTGACGCTGCTGATCGGTTCGGAGTCGTTCGACTCGGACCGGGTGGACGCCATCATGAGCAAGCTCCTGCGCGACCTGCGCTGACGGCGACATCATCGCGGCGGGGCCGGTTTTCGGCTCCGCCGCGATGACGCGTGGTCGGTCGGTGCGGTCAGTCGGTGGGATGCGTCGTGGCGCCCTCCCAGGCGAGGTAGCGGTCGACGGAGCGGCGCAGGACCGCGTTGCCGTCGGCGGTGACCACGCGGTCCCACCAGGCGCCGTAGATGCGTTCGAAGCGGTATCGGCCGAGGAGTTCGGCGGCACGGCGGACGGCGTCGGGGTGTTCGGGGATGTGGTTCGCGTAGCTGTGCATGACGGTGATCCAGCGGCAGTCCGGACAGACGTTGAGGACATCGCCCGAGAAGAGTGCCCCGCCGCCCGCGCTCCAGTGCAGGACGGCGCTGCCCGGGAAGTGGATCCTCGGGTTGATCAGCGTGAGTTCGTCGGTCAGTCGACGGGTCTCGCCGGACCAGAAACGCAGCGCCGGGTCGGGGCGTCCGACCCAGGAGCGGTCCGCTTCGTGCAGGTGGACGGGCGCGTCGAAGGCGTGCGCCCACTCGACCATCACGGAGTAGAAGTGGGGGTGGCTGATCGCGATGGCGGTGATGCCGCCGAGGTCGGCGACGGCCTCGGCCATGGAGTCGTCGAGGTAGGGCGGGCAGTCCCAGAGGATGTTGCCCTCGGTGGTGCGCAGCAGCAGCGCGCGTTGGCCGATGGCGATGGACTCCGTGGTGCCGATACCGAGGACTTCGGGGCCCTGTTCGGCGAACTTCGCGGTGTGGCCCGCGGCGCGCAGCTCGGCGAGGGTGGTCCACCGCTGGCCGGCGACGGGGACGTACTGGCGGTCGTCCCGGCAGACGGGGCAGTCGGGGCGGGGGCCGGCGTACTGGGTGCCGCAGGCGGTGCAGATGGGGAGAGCGGCGCCGGAGGAGGTGCGCCGGGCGGGCACGGCGGCGGGTGCGGGGCCGGTGTCAGGCACGGTCGCCGGCGGCGAGGTCGGTGGTCGGGGAGGCCTGGGTGGGCCGCCAGCCGAGCAGGCGTACGGCACGCTCGCCGGAGACGGCCTGGTCGAGGGCGAGTGCTTCGGCGAACGGGAAGCCGAGGGTTTCGGCGGCCTGTTCGAGCGGCCACGGCTCGGCGCGGCCGATACCGCCCGCGGCGACGTCGACGGCGGCGGCGAGGGCCGGGGTGGCGACGGCCTCGACGCCGACGCCGTGCCACAGGGTGCCGGCGTCGGCCTTGGCGAGGACGAGCGCGTACAGGGCGGCGAGGTCGTCGACGTGGACCATCGGCCAGCGGGTGCCGGGCGTTCCGACGTAGCGGCCGGTGCCGTGCTCCTTGGCCCAGCCGAGCATGAGGGCGGGTATGCCGCCGCCGTGGCCGTACGCGATGCCGGGGCGGATGACGGCGCTGCGCACGTCGTCCCGGGCGGCGGCCAGGACCTGCTGCTCGATGCGGGGGCGGTAGCCGACGATGTCGATCGCGTCGGTGGGGGCGTCCTCGTCGACGGCCTGGTCGCCGGTGGCGCCGAGCACCCAGATGCCGCTGGTGTAGACGAAGGCGCGGCCGGTGCCGCGCAGCGGTGCGGTGAGGGCTTCGACGGCGTCGGCGTCGGCCTGTTCGTCGCCGGTGGGGGTGGCGAGGTTGACGACGGCCTCGATGTCGTCGGTGACGGCGTCGCGGAGGCCGGCCGGGTCGGTGAGGTCGCCGAAGCGCACGTCGAGGCCGGGCTCGGACGGGGTGCCGGTCTTCAGGAACGGGACGACGGTGTGGCCGTCCTCGATGAGGCGGCGGGTGACGGCGGTGCCGATGTAGCCGGTGGAGCCGAGGACGAGGACCTTCATGGTGTGCCCCTGGTGCGTGTGGGTCCGTGGGCCGATCCGGTGGTGATCGGCCTTGTCGGGACGACACTAGGGACGCGTGGGGGTGTGGCGGATCCGTCGAATGACCGGGGTGGGTACCGGGTCGCCGGGGTCCGGCCGATCGTCGCGGGTGCTTTGTCGTGCCGGGCGTCGGGTGCGCGGTCAGGTGCTCGGCCAGTCGAGGGTGCCCAGTGCGGCGCGGGAGGTGATGCCGAGCTTGGGGTAGGCGTTGGAGAGGTGGTAGCCGACGGTGCGCGGGCTGAGGAACAGGCGGGCGCCGATGTCGCGGTTGCTGAGCCCGGTGGCGGCCAGGCGGGCGACGTGTAGTTCCTGCGGGGTGAGCCGCGCGGTGGCGTCGGTGGGGTCGCCGGTGCCGACCGGGCCGGCCGCGGGGGCGCCGACGGCGCGGAGTTCGGCGGCGGCGCGGTGGTGCCACGGGCCGGCGCGCAGGGTCTCGAAGGCGGTGAGGGCGGCCGTGAGGTGGGTGCGGGCGGCGGCGCGCTGCCGGTTGCGGCGCAGCCATTCGCCGTAGAGGAGTTCGGTGCGGGCCCCTTCGAAGGGCCGGCCGTCGCCGCGGTGGGCTTCGAGGGCGGAGCGGTACAGGTCGCCGGCGGTGTCGTCGGCGGCGAGCAGGGCCCGGCAGCGCAGCGCGACGGCGCGCGCCCACGGGGTGCCGGTGCCGTGTGCCCAGGCGGCGAACCGCTCGGCGGTGCGCCGGGCTTCGTCGGGGCGGCCGAGGCGGGCGGCGGCCTCGACGTGGTCGGCGAGGCCGTGGATGGCGACGGCGACGTGGGCGCGGGGGCCGTCGGCGATGTCGGTGAGCCGGGTCAGCGCGGTTTCGTGGCGGCCCCGGCCGAGATCGAGGAGGGCCTCGGCGCAGGCCGTCCAGACGGCCGGCCCGCCGCCGGCGCCGGCGTGGCGGGCGGCGGCGCGATACCCGTCCTCGTCGCCGTCGATGGCGGCGAGGACGGCGAGCACGCCGTGGAGCATGGCCTCGTGGTGGTGGTTGGCGGTGCTTCGGGCGATGTCGAGGCCCTCGACGGCGGTGCGGTGCGCGTGTTCGTGGCGGCCGAGGAACAGGCGGCAGCGGGCGAGTCGGAGCAGCAGCGTGGGCAGGGTGCCGATCGCGCCCTGTTCGCGGGCCCGCCGTTCGAGGATCTCGGCGCGGTCGTGCACGCCCCGGTAGTCGCCGAGGAGCATGTCCCAGCCCTGTAGGCGGGTCTCGTCCGCGAGCGGGCGGGTGCCGCCCGCGGCCCGCGTGCCGTCGGTGAAGCGGCGCAGGAGAGGGTGGCCGGCCTCGGGGTTCTTGGTGGCGAGGTGGTGGAGGGCGAGGGCTCCGGTGTGCGCGGGGCCGGCGCCGAAGTCGAGGCCCGCGAGCGTGTCGAGGATGCCGGTGGTGGCGCCGGCCGGATCCGGGGTGTCCCAGGCGGCGGCGACGGCCTCGAAGAGGATCCCGGCGGCGGTGTCCGGGTCGTGCGGCGCGGTGGCGCGCGCGGCCTCGACGAGGATGAGGCGGGCGGCGTCGGGGCGTCCGGCGGTGTGTTCGACGGTGGCGCGGATCGACGCGAGCCTGGCGGTCACCGCCGGACCGTCGGCGTACGGCGCGGCGGCCTCGGCGAGCGCGGCGGCGGTCTCGGGGCGACCCGCTTCGGCGGCGGCGAGCGCGGCCTGGGTGAGCCGGTGGGCGCGGAGCCGGGGGTCCTCGGTGAGTTGGGCCGCCCGCCGGTACGCGGTGGCGACCGTCGCGCGCCCGCCCCGGGCGCGGAAGTGTTCGGCCGCCTCCTCGAGTCGGTCGGCCACGGCGGCGTCGTGGCCGACCGTGGCGGCGGCCAGGTGCCAGGTCTGCCGGTCGCGGTCGCTCTCGGGCAGCGCCGCGGCGAGCGCGTGATGGGCCGCGTTGCGCCGGCCGAGCGTGGCGCCGTGATAGGCCGCCGCGCGGGCGAGCGGATGGTGGAAGGCGAGGTGGGTGGGGGTGAGATGGATCAGCCCGGCGTGTTCGGCGGGTTCGAGATCCTCGGGCAGGGCGCCGAGTTCGCGTCCCGCGCGCAGGACCAGGGCGGGGTCGCCGGTGTCGTCGGCCGCGGCGAGGGTGAGGAGCGTGCGGGTGGCGGCGGGCAGGGTCCCGATGCGTTCGTCGTACAGGCGACGGACCCGCCAGGACGCGGGCAGCACCGCGATCTCGTGGTCGTCGAGCAGGTCCGCCTCGGTGCGCAGACCGGGCGTGAGGGCGGCGGCGAGTTCGACGAGGGCGAGCGGATTCCCGGCCGCTTGGCGCAGCAGCCTGCGGCGCACGGCCGGGGTGAGGCCGGGGGCGTGCCGGTCGAGCAGCGCGGCGCCGGCGTCGTCGTCCAGCGGCTCCAGGCGGTGCACGGGCAGCCCGGGTGCGTCGAAGTCGGCCGACCCGTCGCGGGCGGCGAAGACGATCGCCACGGGCTCGGCCGCGAGCCGGCGCGCGGCGAACAGCAGGGCGTCGGCGCTCTCCTGGTCGAGCCAGTGCGCGTCGTCGACGAGTACGATCAGCGGCTGCTCGTCGGCGAGTTCGCCGAGCAGGCCGAGCGCGGCGGCGCCGACGAGGAACCGGTCGTAGTCGCCCGGCACGGCCGGATCGGCGGCGGACCCGTGCACGGCGCGGCGCAGCGCGTCGGCCTGATGCGGGGGGAGCCGGCCGGCCAGATGCAACGCCTCGCGAAGCACGACATGCAGGCCCGCATACGGCAGCCGAGCCTCCGACTCGACCCCAGCCCCCCGCACCACCCGCACCCCCACACCGGCATCGCGCGGCACGCACAGACCCGTCCCCGACTCGCCCCCGGCGTCGCGCGGCGCGGGCAGCCGGGTTCCGGCCTGCCCGTCGGCGCCGCATGGCACGTGCGGCCCCGTTCCGGCTTCGGGCTCGGCGCCGCGCAGCACCCGCACCCCCACACCGGCCCCGCGCGGCACGCACGGACCCGTGCCCGACCCGTCCCCGGCGTCGCGCGGCGCGGGCAGCCCCGTTCCGGCCTGCCCGTCGGCGCCGCATGGCACGTGCGGCCCCGTTCCGGCTTCGGGCTCGGCGCCGCGCAGCACCCGCAGCCCCACACCGGCATCGCGCGGCACGCACAGACCCGTCCCCGACTCGCCCCCGGCGTCGCGCGGCGCGGGCAGCCGGGTTCCGGCCTGCCCGTCGGCGCCGCGCAGCACCCGCAGCCCTGCGGTGGCCCCCGCCCCGGCGTCGCGCGGCGCGCTCAGGGCCGTTCCCGACTCGCCCCCGGTGTCGCGCGGCGCGGGCAGCCCCGTTCCGGTCTGCCCGTCCGTGGCGTGCGGCGGGCGTAGGTCCTTTGCGGTTTCGGCTGCGGCGTCGAGTAGTGCGCTCTTGCCGGTGCCGATGTCGCCGATCAGGACGACCGCGCCCCCGTGTCCCCGGGCGGCGGCGCGGACCAGGGTGTCGAGGGCGGCGGTGTGGGGCGTTCGTCCGTGCAGCACGAAGGTCAACTTATCCGGGGGCCGAGGCCGCGACCGCGACCGGGCGTCACGGCCGCGTGGGCGCCACCTGCGCAGTGGCGACCGCGCCCGTGTCCTGCGGGGCCCGGTCGGCGGTGTTCTCCGGGTGATGGCAGGCCACCTGTTGACCCGGCCGCAGCTCCTCCAACGGCGGCTCGGCCGTCGTACACACCGACGTGGCCTTCCAGCACCGAGTGTGGAAGCGGCAGCCGCTGGGCGGGTCGATCGGCGAGGGCACGTCGCCTTCGAGCCGCACCCGCTCGCTCCGGTCCTTTCTGCGCCGCGGGTCCGGGATCGGGACGGCCGACATCAGCGCCTTCGTGTACGGGTGCATCGGCGCCCGGTAGAGCAACTCCCGGTCGGCGAGTTCGACGATCCTGCCGAGGTACATCACCGCGATCCGGTCCGAGACGTGCCGGACGACGGACAGATCGTGCGCGATGATCACGTAGGTCAGGCCCAGTTCGCGCTGCAGGTCGTCCATGAGGTTGACGACCTGGGCCTGGATCGACACGTCGAGCGCGGACACCGGCTCGTCCGCCACCACCAGCTTCGGCCCGAGGGCGAGCGCGCGGGCGATGCCGATGCGCTGGCGCTGACCGCCGGAGAACTCGTTCGGGTAGCGGTTGTAGTGCTCGGGACTGAGGCCGACCACCGACAGCAGTCGCTGCACCTCCTTCTTGATGCCGCCCTCGGGCTCGACGCCCTGGAGCCGGAAGGGGGCGCCGATGATCGTGCCGGTGGTGTGGCGCGGGTTCAACGACGAGTAGGGGTCCTGGAAGATCATCTGCACGTCCCGGCGCAGCGGGCGCATGCCCCGCACGCCGAGGCGCGTGATGTCCTCGCCCTCGAACTCGATCGTGCCCGAGGTCGGTTCGAGCAGGCGGGTGATCAACCGGCCCATCGTCGACTTGCCGCAGCCCGATTCGCCCACCACACCGAGCGTTTCGCCCGAGCGCACCTCGAAGTCGATGCCGTCCACGGCCCGCACCGCGCCGGCCCGGCGCTGGAAGAGGCCCTTGCGGATCGGGAAGTGCTTCCGCAGCCCGGTCACCTTCAACAGGACCTCGCCGCGCGCGGCGCCCCCGGCGAGGGTGGTCGCACCGTCGGACGAGCCGACGGCACCGGCGGGCCGGGCGTGCTCGTGTGCGGGGTTGCCCACTGCGTCGTCCTCCGCGTTCTCGTTCACGATCTCGGCGCAATCTCTTCGGTCCGGATCCGCTCCCGCTGCTCCCGCGTCAAGTGGCAGGCGACCCAGTGCCGCTCGCCGACCTCGGTGGGTTCGGGGCGGACCGTGCGGGTGACGTCGTCCTTCGGCACGTCCGCGTACGGGCAACGCGGGTGGAAGGCGCAGCCGGACGGCGGGTTGATCAGCGAAGGCGGAGAGCCCTCGACCGGGACCAGCCGGTCCTGCTGTTCGCGGTCCAGGCGCGGCATCGAGCCGAGCAGACCCCAGGTGTAGGGGTGCCCGGGTTCGTGGAACACCCGTTCCGCCGGGCCCCGTTCGACGCAGCGGCCGGCGTACATCACCAGGACGTCGTCGGCGAGTTCGGCGACGACGCCCAGGTCGTGGGTGATCACGATGACCGCGGAGCCGAACTCCTTCTGCAGGTCCAGGACGAGGTCGAGGATCTGCGCCTGGACGGTGACGTCGAGGGCGGTGGTGGGCTCGTCCGCGATGAGCAGTTCGGGGTTGTTCACCAGGGACATCGCGATCATCGCGCGCTGGCGCATGCCCCCGGAGAACTCGTGCGGGTAGGCGTCGACCCGCTTGTCCGGCTGGGGGATGCCGACCCGGTCGAGCATTTCCACCGCCCGTCTGCGGGCGGTCCTGCGATCCACGTCGTGGTGGATCCGGTACGCCTCGACGATCTGCCGGCCGATCGTGTAGTACGGGTGCAGCGCGGACAGCGGATCCTGGAAGATCATCGCCATCCGGCGGCCGCGCAAGCGGCGTACGTGTTCGGGTCCGGCCGACAACAACTCGGTGCCGTCCAGCCAGATCTCGCCGGAGATCCGCGCCTTGCGCCTGCCGTACTGCCCGGTCGTGTGCAGGCCCATGATGCCGAGCGAGGTCACCGACTTGCCGGAGCCCGACTCGCCGACGATGCCCAGCGTCCGACCCTTCTCCAGGTGGAAGCTGAGCCCGTCGACGGACTTGACCACGCCGTCGTCGGTCGGGAAGTGCACCCGCAGGTCGCGCACGTCCAGGAACGGGCGCGGCGCGGTCGAGGCGCCGGCGGGCCGGTCGGATACGGCGGTGCTCGTGTCGGAGGTGGTCACGCGAGCCTCACACGGGGATCGATCACGGCGTAGAGCACGTCCACCAGGAGGTTGGCCAGCAGCACCGCGAGGGAGGTGATCAGGACGACGCCCAGGATGATCGGCAGGTCCTGGTTGCGGATGGCGTTCAGCACGGCCTGGCCCAGGCCCGGCAGGTTGAACGTCGACTCGGTGAGGATCGCGCCGCCGATGAGGGCGCCGAGGTCCATGCCCAGCATGGTCAGGATCGGCGTCATCGTGGAGCGCATGGCGTGCTTGCCGACGACGGTCCGCTCCGGCAGGCCCTTGGCGCGCGCGGTACGGATGTAGTCCTCGCCCAGCACCTCCATCATCGTGGCGCGGGTGATGCGCGCGTACATCGCCGCGTACAGGAAGGCGAGGGTGATCCACGGCAGGATCATGCCGCCGAACCAGCCGCCGGGATCCCGGCCGAACGGCACGTACTGCGCGTCGAGCCACTTCAGTCCGAACGCGAAGGTCGCCAGGGAGAGCATGCCGGTGAAGTAGATGGGCAGGGACACCCCCGCGAGGGCGGCGACCATCGCGCCGCGGTCCCACAGGCTGCCGCGCTTGAGCGCGGAGAGCACGCCCGCGGCGACCCCGAAGACCAGCCACAACACGGCGGCGCCGAGCGCGAGTCCCAGGGTCACCGGGAAACGGTCGGTCAGCACCGGCCAGACGGCCTGTTCGCTCTTGAACGAGTAGCCGAAGCACGGCGCGGAGCAGTGCACCACGTCGCCGCCGGTCGAGTAGGTGCGGCCCGCGAAGATGCCCTTGAAGAACTCCCAGGCCTGGACCTGGATGGGCTCGCTCAGACCGAGCTTCTCCCGCACGGCCTCGACCGCGGCGGGGTCGGCCTGCTTGCCGACGAAGCTCGCGGCGATGTCGACGCCCGTCCATTCGGGGACGAGGAAGAAGATGCCGAAGACCACCATGATGATGACCACCAGCATCACTGCGGCGGCGAACAGCCGCCTGATGAGGTAAGTGAGCACAGCTAACGGCCCGCCGCGGAGCACGGGCCGCCGGGTTTCCGGCGGCCCGCGGTCACGCCGCGCCGGCCTTCACCTGCCTTTCGTGCCGTTCGACGGGTGTGCCGGGGTTCACGGCGAAGTCTTCGAGGACTTGCCGGAGTCGAGGCCGAGACTGACGAAGTCGTAGCCGTTGTACGCGTCCGTCATGTAGACGTTGGTGAGTCGGCCGCCGCGCCAGTTCAGATACTTCTCGTAGGTGAAGGGCAGGTAGTACCCGCCCTCCATGACCTTGTGGTTGATCTGTGTGGCGATCCGGCCCTTGGCGCCCTCGTCGGGCTCCTTGGCGAAGGCGTCGAAGAGGTCGTCGATCGCCGGGTCCTTGATCAGGGCGTAGTTGACGTTGCCGCTCTCCAGGACGTACTTGCCGTCCCACAGCGGCCGGCCGAAGCCCTGGACGGACGGGAAGTCGGCGGCCCAGCCGTCGATGACGATGCCGTAGCCCTTCTTCGCCACGTTGTCGGGGCTGCCGACGATGCCGGAGGTCTGCGCGCCGTCGTACTGGTCGATCTGCGCGTCGATGCCGATCTTCTTCAACGACGCCTGCAGGGACTGGGCGGTGGCCACCTCGACCGGCTTGTTGTTGCGGACGGCGATGGTGGTGGTGAAGCCGTCCGGCTTGCCGCAGGCCACCAACTCCTGCTTGGCCTTGGCGACGTTTCCGTTGCGGTCGGCGCCGGCCATGTCGAACGGGTCGTACGTGACGCCCTGGGCGCCCGGGACCGTCGGCGGCAACATGTTGGTTCCGATGTCGCCGCCGGCGACGGGGCCGCCGCGCGCGGTCTGCAGGGACAGGTGGTCGGCCCCGTGGATGACCGCCTTGCGGCAGTGCTCGTTGTCGAACGGCTTCACGTTCTGCGGGAAGGCCGCGTAGCGGATGTAGCCGGAGAGCGGGTTGTCCAGGTTGCCCTTGTGCTGCTTGAGCGCGGTCTGGCGGCCCTGCGGCGACAGGCCGGACTGGCCGAGATCCAGGTCGTAGTCGCCGGCGATCAGCCGCTGGTCCATGTCGTTGGCGTTGGAGAAGAACTTGACGCTCACGGTGTCCGGATAGGCCCTGCGCACCGGGTCCGAGGCCTGCTTCCACTGCGGATTGCGGACCAGTTGCAGGTCCTTGCCCGGGTCGTACGACTCGAACCGGTACGGGCCGCTGGAGAACGGACGCAAGCCGTACTTGGACTTGGTGTCCTTGTCCTGACGCACCGGGGAGGCGGACGGGATCGCGAGCATCTGCGCGAAGTCGCTGTTGCGCTGCGGCAGTCGGAAGACGATCGTTTTGTCGTCGGGCGTCTCGATCGTTTTCAGACCGAGCTTGTCGGCGGACTCGTCCCGGTACGGGCCGTGATACTCGCCGTCGGGGTCGAGGATGTCCTTGAGGTAGACCGGGCCGCCCGACAACACGTCCTGCGCCCACTGGCGTTCGATGCCGTACTTGACGTCCCTGGAGGTGATCGGCCTGCCGTCCTCCCACGTGACCTCGTCGCGCAGGGTGAACGTGTACGTCTTGCCGTCGTCCGACACCCTGCCCATGTCGGTGGCGAGGTCGGGGGTCAGCGTGGCGCCCGCCTTGCCGGGTTCGGTCTTGTAGGTGACCAGTTGGCGGCTGTAGAACCGCATGAAGTTCCAGGCGAAGCCGTAGTAACTGCGCGTGGTGTCCCACGAGTCGCCGTCCTGGGTGCCGGCGAATCTCAGGGTGCCGCCTTTCGTCGTGGCGGTGTTGACGACCTTGGTGGTGGCGGCGTCGTAGCCGGCCGCGCTCGCCGTGTCGCCGTCACCGCCGCACGCCGCCGTGGTCAGCAGTCCTGCGACCACGGCCGCCGCGGCCAGTGCCTGCTTGCGCCGCTTTGGGGCGTGTCGGGTAGTCACGATCTCGGATCCTCCGGATTGTGTGCGGTGCCCCGGGAACGTGCCGCGGGTCGCCTCGGGTGGCCTGGGGTACGGCGGTTCAGCGCGAGCCCTTGGGGTCGAGCGCGTCGCGCACGCCGTCGCCGAAGAGGTTGAAGGCAAGAACGGTGGTGAAGATGGCCACGCCCGGAACGATCATGTACAGCGGATCCGAGTCGTAGTAGTCGATCGCGTTCGAGAGCATCTGTCCCCACGAGGCGGTGGGCGGTTTGACGCCCACACCCAGGAAGCTGAGCGCGGCCTCGGTCAGGATGTTCGTGGGGATCATCATCGTCGTGTAGACGACGATCGGGGCCACGAGATTGGGCAGCAGCTCCTTGGCCAGGATGTGGAAACGCCCGGCGCCCAGCGCGCGGGCGGCCTCGACGTACTCGCGTTCGCGCATCGACAACGTCTGGCCGCGCACCACGCGCCCGATGTAGGGCCATCCGAAGAAACCGATGACCAGGATCATCACGAACACGCGGACGCTCGAACCGGTCATGCCCAGCATGTCGTTCGGCATGACCGAGACCAGCGCGATGATGAACAACAGTTGTGGGAAGGCGAGCAGACCATCCATGACGCGGCTGATGGCGGCGTCCACCCAACCGCCGAAGAAGCCCGCCACGATGCCCAGGACCGTGCCCAGGACGACCGCCACCAGGGCGGACAGGAAGCCGACGAGCAGCGAGATCCGGGCGCCGTGGAGGATGCGGGCGAAGATGTCCCGGCCGTTGACCGGCTCCACGCCGAGCAGGTGCTCGCCGCTGACGCCGCCGAGGGATCCCTTGGGGGTGCCGAACAGCGGGTCGATCGTGTCCTCGTGGAAGACGTCCGGATCCTGTCCGACCAGATCCGAGATCACCGGCGCGAGCACCGCGATCACGACGAGCGCGAGGATGACGGCGCCGCCCGCCAGGGCCAACCTGTCCCGCCTGAGTCGTTCCCAGGCGATTCGCGCCGGCGAACGGCCCTGTACGGGCCCGGTGCCGCCCCCGGCCGCCGCCGCTTCGTCGACCACGCCGGGGGCCGCTGCCGCGACCGGGCTCGGGGCCGCTTTCGCGGTCGGCTCGTGCAATGGTGCCGTCATCTGACAGGGACCCCTCTCGACCGGCGCGGGCCGGACCGTAGTGGATGTGCACCGGGTGCGGGGCGACCACACCGCCCCGCGGAGCTCGGCCATCGGGACCGGAGTGCGGGTTCGCCACCGCTCACACCGGCACTTCCCGCGGGGCGGGACGGGCCCGCCGTACGTTTGCCGGATAGTGCCTGCGGAAAGCGTGGCTCCTGGATCCGCCGGGGGCATGTGATGCCCGTCCAGAGATTCCGCGAATGCTTTGGATGTCCGGCCAAAGAGGCGCGTAGGCGCGATACCGGGGGGTGCCGATCCCGGAAAACTCCCGGAACTACCGGATACGTGCGCCCCCGAGCCGCGCCGGGGCACGGGAATACCGAATTTCCGGGCGCACGAATTCCGTCGCGCGGCGGACCCGCCGCCGTTGTTCCGGCGTACAAATCGGCGGGCGTATCCCGGTAGCCCGAAACAAAGGCGCGGGAACCCCGACGGTTTTAACCTGCGGAAGTGACGTGAACGCGTTCGGCCACGGCCCACCGCGGCGGCCGGCTTCCGTGTGTCCCGATACGGCAACCACCCCGCCGGGGTGGGGTGTTCCACGCCCGACGGTCCCGGCGAGGCCGGCCGCGCCGCGTACACCGATCACCCACACGCCCCCACCGCCACCGTGCCGGCCCCTGCCCGGCCACCGGCCCACCCAGTCGGAGCACTGCGATGAACGGATCCACAATCCGAGAACTGCGCATGATGGAGGACCTCGACGCCGTCAGCCTCCTCTATGCCGGCATCTGGGGGTCCCGACCCGGCAACTCACCCATCTCCGCCGAGGTCATGCGGGCGCTCGCGCACACCGGCAACTACGTGGCGGGAGCGTACGAGGACGGCCGCCTGGTCGGGGCGTCGGTCGCCTTCTTCGGCGAACCCGTCGGCACCAGCCTGCACTCGCACATCACCGGCTCCGTCGTGGGCCGCGGCGTGGGCCTCGCCCTCAAGATGCACCAGCGGCAGTGGGCGCTCGCCCACCGACTACGACGCATCACCTGGACCTACGACCCGCTCATCCGCCGCAACGCCTACTTCAACCTGACCAAACTCGGCGCCCTGCCGGAGGACTACCTGCCGTCCTTCTACGGCGCGATGCACGACACCATCAACGGCGGCGACGAGTCCGACCGCGTCCTGGTCACCTGGGACCTCACCGCACCCACCCCGCCCGAGGCGGTCGAACCGCCGCTCGGCGCCGCCCACGGCGTCCGCAATCACCGGGGCCGCCCGGAGATCGCCGCGACCGACGCCGAGACCGTACTCGTCGACCTTCCCGACGACATCGAGGCCCTGCGCCTCACCGACCCCGGCACCGCCCGGGCCTGGCGGCTGGCCGTGCGGGCCACCCTGGGCGGTCTGCTCGCCGAAGGCGCCCGCGTCGTCGGCTTCCACGAACGCCGCCGCTACGTGGTGCGACGCACCACCTCCACCACCCGCGTCTGACCCCAGGTACAGGAGCCACCAGTCATGAAGACCAGGATCACCGGCATCGAACTGCGTCGGATCGCGATGCCACTCGTCACCCCCTTCCGCACCTCCTTCGGCGTGGAGACCACCCGCGATGTGCTGTTGGTCCGCGTCGTCACCGCCGATCACGAGGGGTGGGGCGAGTGCGGGGCCATGTCCGAGCCGCGCTATTCCTCCGAGTACGTCGACAGCGCCCAGCACGTGCTGCGCACGTTCCTGATCCCCGCCCTGCCGAAGGACGGCCTGCACGTGCACGAGGTGGCCCGGGTCCTGGCGCCCTTCACCGGCCACCGCATGGCGAAGTCGGCGCTGGAGACTGCGGTGTTGGACGCGTATCTGCGCACCGCCGGCGAGTCCTTCGGCACCTACCTGGGCGCCGCGCGGGACCGGGTCCCCTGCGGTGTGTCGGTCGGAATCATGGACTCCGTGCCGGAACTCCTGGACGCCGTGGAGCGGTACATCGCCGAGGGCTATGTACGGATCAAGCTGAAGATCGAGCCCGGGTGGGACCTCGCTCCGGTACGTGCGGTGCGCGAGCGCTTCGGCGACGATCTGCAGCTACAGGTCGACGCCAACGCGGCCTACACCCTCTCGGACGCGCGACACCTCGCCGGACTGGACGACTTCGGCCTCCAGTTGATCGAACAGCCGCTGGCCAACGACGACCTGGTCCGGCATGCCGCACTGGCCGAGCTGCTGCGCACCCCCATCTGCCTGGACGAATCCATCACGTCCGCGGCCGACGCGGCGGCGGCCATCTCCCTCGGCGCCTGCTCGGTGGTCAACATCAAGCCGGGGCGGGTCGGCGGCTATCTCGAAGCCCGCCGCATCCACGACCTCGCCCGGGCCCACGGCGTCGCCGTCTGGTGCGGCGGGATGCTGGAGACCGGCCTCGGCCGCGCCGCCAACGTGGCCCTGGCCGCACTGCCCGGCTTCACCCTCCCGGGCGACACCTCCGCGTCCGGCCGGTACTTCGCCACCGACATCACGAAGCCGTTCGTGCTCTCCGACGGTCACCTCGACGTCCCCACCGGCCCCGGCCTCGGCGTCGAGCCCCTGCCCGACGTCCTCGACGCGGTGACCACCTCGGTCGAGTGGATCAAGATGTAGGGCGCGCGGCCGGCGGAGGACCAGCGCACCGACCGTGTCGAAACGATGGGCCGACTGCTCCCGGGAATCGGGGACCCACGTCAGCGTCATCGCCAGGGCCACCACGCCCAGCACGACAGGCAGTACGAACAGCCGGCGCCAGTCCGCGACGTCGACGAGGAGCGCGGACGGGAACATGCCCAGGATGCCGCCGCCCCCGGCGACACCCGTCCACACGCCGATCGCCCTGCCGCGCTGCGCCTCGGGGAAGCCTGCGGCGATGACGGCCAGGGTGATCGGCGTGATCGTCGCGGTGCCGACGCCGGCGGCCGCGCGGGCGGCGAGCATGACCGTGCCCTGCGAGGCGTCGACCTCGACCGGCATGTGGGTGTGGGCGACGTTTCAAGCGCTCTCGACGCCAAGCCGCGTTGCATCAAAGGCATACGATGTTGCCCATGACGCAAGAAGACGGGGATCTGGACGGCCTCGTGCGCAAACGCATCCGCGCCCTGCGGGTGGCCCAGGGCTGGTCCCTGGAGGATCTGGCGGGCCGCGCCAACCTCAGCCAGTCCTCACTGAGCCGCATCGAGAACGGTCGGCGCCGGCTCGCGCTCGATCAGCTGGTCACCCTCGCCCGCGCGCTGGACACCACGCTGGACCAGCTCGTGGAGACCGCCGCCGACGACGTCGTCGTCAGTCCGATGATCGACGGCGCGCACGGTCTGATGCGTTGGCCCGTGAAGGGCGACCCCGGCATGAGCGTGGTGCGTCAGCGCATGACGGAGCCGCCGCCGGACAATCCCGCGCGGATGCGCGCCCACCCGGGCCGGGAATGGCTCGTCGTGCTGTCGGGGACGGCGATCCTGTTGCTCGGCCATCGCCGCTTCCGCATCGAGACGAACCAGGCCGCCGAGTTCCCCACGATGTTGCCGCACGCGATCGGTACGGCGGGCGGGCCCTGCGAGATCCTGGGCATCTTCGACCGCGACGCCCGTCGCGGCCACCAGCGCGAGGGCGGCGATTGATCCAGCGGATGCACCCCGCCCGAACGAGTGTGACGCTGGAGAGCAGGACCACCACGTTCGAGGAGGGCCACGATGTCCGTCATGGACAAGCTCAAGCAGATGCTGAAGGGCCACGAGGACAAGGCCGGGCAGGGCGTCGACAAGGCGGGCGACTTCGTCGACGACAAGACCCAGGGCAAGTACAGCGGTCAGGTCGACTCTGCCCAGGACAGGCTCAGGGACCAACTCGGCCGGGACCGGGACGCTCCGCCCCAGTAGCGGCGGAGACGAGCACGACGGCGGTCCCTGCCATCCACATCGGATGGCAGGGACCGCCGTCGTGCTCGGGGTTGCGGTGGTTCACCTCGGTTCAACGGCCGGCGGAGCGGCTCACTTGTACCGCGTGCTCGCGGTCACGCCGTCGAACGTCTGCGCGGCGGCGAGGGTGAAGTAGACCCAACCGGACGGTGGATCGGTGATCGTCAGGGTCTCGCCGTTGCCGGCGTTGGCGGACTTCGCCCGGTAGTCGGTGGTGGTGGCCCAGGTCCCGCCGCCGTAGTACAGATCGGCGTTGCCGGTGCCACCGCCGGTGGTGATGGTCAACTCCTTGACGCCGGCCGGCAGGTACAGGAAGTGGTAGGCGGCGTTGCCGGTGGTGGCCGCGAGGTTGTCCCGGCGGCAGTTCTTGTCGAACTGTCGGGGGTCGGGATTGGTGCACAGCGCCACGGCCGCGGCCTCGGGAAGCGGCCCGCAGTCGGCGGTGGCACAGGTGGTCGTCAGCCAGCGGGCGAAGTCGGCGTCGTAGCCGGTGCCGATGGTCTGCTTCAGGAAGGCGCGGGCGCCGGCCCAGTCACCGGTGCGGTACTCGGCGAGCACGGTCTCGACGTCGGCGGGGTGCGCCTGGAGCATGTAGCGCACGGCCAGCCAGCCCCAGCGGTAGACCCGGGCCGAGTTGACGTCGGGGTCGTCGTCCTGGTCGTAGACGGTGTCGAAGAGTTGGCTGAGCGTGTAGGTCTTTTGGCCGGCCGCGGCGATGGCGTCGTCGTTGCGCTGGTTGCGGTAGCCGTACGAGATGTTCTCGGCGATGCCCTCGACCCACCAGATGGTCGGCGTGGTCATGCCGGCCTCGAAGTCGCCGTACATGTTGTAGCGGCCGTCCAGGTAGTGGGTGTATTCGTGGTTGAGGTTCCAGATCTGGAAGGACGGGCGCAGCCAGTCGGCCTCGTGGGCGATGAAGCGGGCCTGATTGCCGGCCAGGTTCGGGTTGCCCTCCTCGTACGTACCGCCGTTGTCGACGTCGATGTCGTAGATGGCCCAGGCGTAGAGCGAGTACTGGGTGTAGTCGTCGAAGACGACGACCTCGAGGTTGGTGTTCACATCGCCGGGGATCGCGCCCTTGTCGCCGATCACCCGGTGGAAGTAGGCGTCCTGGTTGATCAGACTGGTACAGGTGCCGGTCAGTTGCGCGGGGACATGTCCTGGGCGCGGATCTTCAGGTTCGGGCTACAAGTGTGCTGGTACGGCAGAACCACCGGAAGCACCCGGGCACCCAGGTCGCATATGGCGTACGCCGCACAGTTGTTCCGGTCGAACTCGCGGGTGTACCAGGCCAGGTTCATGGTGATCGGTCCGGTGGGGCCGATGTTCGGGTAGCGGTTGATCAGGTCCTTCAGCAACGGCCGGACCCGATCCTTCAGTTCGGGGATGTCGAGGGCGTAGCCGAGGAAGCGACCGACGTTGCTGACCACGTCCAGGCGGTTGAGCTGGGAGTTGTTGCGGGTGATGAAGTCGGCCCAGGTGTTCACGATGGTGGGGTCGGCCCTGAGTGCGGCACGCCAGCCGCGGGCGTCGTTCTTGGCCTTGAAGCCGTTCTCGGCGACCCACTCGACGTGCGCCACGGCGAGGGCCATCCCGTCGGGCCAGGTGGCGTCGTAGCCGGCGAGGAGCCACTTGACGACGCCGGCGTACCGGCCGGCGGTGCGCGTGCTGTCGATCAGCGTGACGACCTCGTTGAGGGTCGCGCCGTTGGCGTCGGTGACGTCCTTGCTGTGCGGGGAGGCGAAGAAGGCGTCCAGTGCGGCGCGGGCCGCGGTGTCCAGCGCCGGGCCGTAGGCGCCGACGGCGTTGGGGTTGTTCTCCTGCACGTAGTAGCCGGCCCGCAGGAACAGCACCAGTTGCCCGATGGAGGTGGCGTTGGTGCCCGGGTAGGCCGCGGAGGCGTCGCGGAGCGCGTCGGCGACGGTGACCATCTTGGCTTCGCGGAAGGCCGCGCCCGCGGTCTGGCCGGTGAGGTTGAACAGCGGGTAGGTGCACGTGACGTCGGGGAGAGCCGTCAGTTGTCGGATCAGCTCGGCGCCGCTTGCGTCGATCACTCCGGACAGGTCGCCGCATCCGTTGGCGGCGGCCGCGAACTGCCCGCCGGTCGCGCCGGGTTCGGTGGTCGGGGCGGCCTGTTGGGCGGACTCCTCGGTGCCTTCCTGCGAGGAGATGTCGAAGCCGGAGGCGTCGGCCCGGGCATCGGGTGACCTGGGGACCGGGATCGATCGGGGGCGGTGGGTGGGGTCTTGCCGGCTGTTGCGCGGGCCGGGGCGGTGCCGGCTTGGGATTGACCTTGGCCCTGGCCCTGGGCCTGGGCCTGTGGAGCGAACAGGCCGAGGGCCAGGAACAGGGCTACGCCGAGCGCGGGAAGTCTTCGCGCGGGGACCGTCGATATCCGGGAGAGACGCATGTGCGGGGACCTCCGGAGCTGTTGTGGCCGCGTGCCGGGACGCGACCTTCCGATGTGCGACATGTAACATGGCACATGTCGCACCGCGCCGGAAGAGTCTCGACCGGAATGCCGGCGACTACGCCTGAAACGCCGTCATATCGCGGGTGCCGAACGGGCGTTGACGTGGTTTCCGGCGAAGGCGCGGCGGGCGGGGCCGGTATCCGGGAGTCGCCACCCGCGGGCGGTGGCAGGATCGAGGCCGTGGCGAGTGTTTTCGGGGACTTCGAGTTGACCATGGACGAGCTGCGCGTCGTGACGCGCTTTGCGGCGGAGAGCGCGTGGGACGTCCTGCCCGTTTTCGAGGAGAGTGTTCCCGACGACCCGCGTCCGCGCGCCGCGCTCGACGCCGCCCGGGAGTTCGCCGACGGTGCGAAGCGGACCAGGCTCCAGCGTGTCACCTCGCTGGACGCGCACCGGGCCGCGAAGGACGCGGGCACCGAAGCCGCCCGCCTCGCCGCGCGGTCCGCCGGCGATGCGGCCGCCGCCGCCTACCTGCACCCGATATCGCGGGCCACCCAGGTCGGACACATCCTGCGCGCCGCCGCGAACGCCGCCCGCATCGGCGAACTGCGCGCGGGCGGCGACCCCGCGGTCGGGGACACCCTGATCGAACAGGCGCGACGACGTGCCACGCCGGAACTGGTGTCCGTACTGCTGCGATACCCCCTCGCGCCGACCTCGAGGAATCGTGTCGGACAACTCATGAGTGCCCTCGACGCCGCTCTGCGGGCGGGTGCCTGAAACCACGGGGCCGCCGCGAGGGTGGGGACAGGCCCACCGGGGGCCGGGGCGCAGCGCCATCGTCGTGGCGCCGGGTCGGCGGGAGGCTGGACGCACAGTCCACGAAACGGAGTGTCGTCATGAACAGCCCCACACGGCGGACCGTCCTGCGCGGCGGCGCACTCGCGGCGGGCGGGATCGCCGCGGGCGTCCTCGGAGCGACCGGCCCGGCCTTCGCCGCCGGGTCGCAGGCCGATCCCGACGCCGTCGACCGTCGCCGATTCCCGTTCCTGGAAGGCGCGTTGGCCCCACAGCGCGAGGAGATCACCGCCTTCGACCTGCCGGTCACCGGTCGCCTGCCGCGCGCGCTCGACGGTCGCTACCTGCGCAACGGGCCCAACGTCCTGGGCCTCGAAGACCCCCGCGCGCACCACTGGATGATCGGCGCGGGAATGGTCCACGGCGTGCGGCTGCGCGACGGTCGGGCCGAGTGGTACCGCAACCGCTGGGTGCGATCCGCCGCCGTCGCCGCCCGGCTCGGGGAGCCGTACCGGGGCCCCCAGCCGCCCCCCGTCGACGACTTCGCGGCCAACACGCACGTGATCGGGTATCGCGGGCGGATCCTGGCGTGCCAAGAGGGCGGGCCGCTGCCCTACGCGCTCGACGGCGACCTGAACACCGTCGGCCTGTGCGACTTCGACCGCACTCTCGACGGATCCTTCGCGGCGCACACCAAGTTCGACCCGCACACCGGCGAACTGCACGCGGTGACGTACGCCATCGACTGGGACCACGTGCGCCACATCGTGCTGGACCGGGCCGGACACGTCGCCCGAACCACGCGCGTCCCGGTGGCGGACTCGCCGATGATGCACGACTTCGGCCTCACCGAGAAGTACGTCGTCCTGTTCGACAACCCCATCACCTTCGACGCCGAGGCCGCCGCTGCCGGGGCCCTGGTGCCCTACGCCTGGAACGAACGACACCCGGCGCGCGTCGGCCTGCTGCCACGAGCGGGCGGCACGACGGCATGGTTCGACATCTCGCCGTTCTACTTCTCGCACACGCTCAACGCCTACGACGACGGCGCCGGCCGTGTCGTCGTCGACTTCACGCGCATGCCCGCGCCCTTCGAGCCCGCCGGACGCGGACTCGGCGGTCCGGCCGCGGCCGGGCCACCCTCGCTGCATCGCTGGACGATCGACCCCGTGCGCGGCGTCGTGCGCACCGAACGTGTCGACGATCGCCCGCAGGAGTTCCCCCGGATCAACGAGGCGTACCTGGCGAGGCGGCATCGATACGGCTACACCGCGGCGTCCGTCGAGCTGTACCGCGCCTACGGGCCGTCGGTGGGCGAGAGCGGCGTGCGGGCGGGCAACGCGCTGGTCAAGCACGACCTGCTGCGCGGTACGACCGCGGTGCACCGACTTCCGCGCGGCGCGGACGCGAGCGAGCCGGTGTTCGTTCCGGCCGAGCGGGGCGCGTCCGCGGGACGCGCCGAGGACGACGGCTACATCCTCGCCTACGTGAACAACCCCGAACGCGACGCCACCGACCTGGTCGTCCTGTCCGCGCAGGATTTCACCGGCAAGCCGGTGGCGCGCGTACACCTCCCCGTCCGGGTCCCGCTCGGCTTCCACGGCAGCTGGGTCCCGACGGAGTGACGCCGCGATGTGTCGCCCGCCGGGTGTCCGCTCATGAACATCGCGAATACATAAGGTTGTTGGTGTATTGCCGTGCGTGACAGGGGTAGTTGTACGGGTGTGCCGGCTCCCCCCGTGGCCGGCACCCGCGCGGCCCGACGTCGGTTGACCCCCGTCCGACTGTCGGGCCGCGTCCGTGCCGGCCGCGGGTTCGCCGGCGGGCGGCGCGGTTGTGGGTCATTCGAGTGAACCGGAGTGATGGTGGTTGCCGGAGGCGGGCGGTCTCGTTGAACCGGGTGCGCGTCGCGGTCCGGCGGCGCGGATGGTGCGCTATCCGGGAGATTGTCGTGAACTCGTTCAAAAAGGCCGGAGCCCTGGCCGTCGGTACCGCTGCTCTGGTGATGGCGGGTACGGGCGCCGCGAGCGCGAGCTCCGAGGCCGACGCCGCCGCGGTGAAGTCCTCGGGTGTCTTCTCCGGCAACATCGGCCAGTCTCCGTTCCACACGCCGGCCGAGGGCTGCGCCAATACCGCCAACGCGGTCGCCGCGCTCAACCCGGCGTTCGGGAGCGAATGCGTCATCGCCGAGATCGAGAACAACGACTACGACGACGAGGACTACGACCACGAGGGCGACCACCACCGTCCCCAGGGCCACCCGCACGGCGGCGGTGGCTACCAGCACGACGACGGCCACCGCTCGCTCCTGGAGCGTGTCGGGGTCTGACGACCCGCCGCAGAGGGAGCCGGCGCTCGCGCGGTCGGCCCCCATCGTCGAAACGGACGCCGTTGGTCGAAGGCGGTTCCCGTTGCCTCGCCCCGTCGGATCCCACGCGGATCCGGCGGGGCGAATCGGTTGGCGGGGGCGGCGCTCGGTGGGGGACGGTGCGTGGCGTTCGTCATCCGTTCCACACGACGACGTCGGCCTCCGAGACCACGATTCGGGTCTCGGGGGCCGACGTCGTCGCGTGGGCGTGCGGGCTACCGCTCAGCGGGGTTGGTCGATGTGGTCCGCGTGGAAGTGCACGGCTCCCAGCACCTGCGGGTCGAACACGTCCAGGAGACCGCGCAGCGGCTCGTCGGACTGTCCGGGGCCCCACAGTTCCAGGGCCATCTCGCCGTGGTAGAGCATGGGCCAGCGCACATAGTGGCGGGTGTCCGCGGGATCGTGCAGTGCCCGCGAGGCGGCCAGTGTGGAGCGGGCCACGTCGATCATCAGGTCGGTGCCACAGCCGAACCCGTACGGATAGCGGTCCCGGTCCGGCGGGATGCTCTCGATCAGCGCCGGGTCGGCATACGAGACACCGACGTGCGCGTGCAGGCCCGCCCGAATGGCCGGCACCTCGTGGGTACCGTTCGGATCCCACCGCCAGTGCCCCGCCGCGTTCTTGCCCACGCGTACGGTGGGCGCCGCCTCGAACAGCGCGCAGACCTCCCAGGCTTCCACCGACGGTGCCATCGGCTGCATGCCCTCGGGCGCCAGGACGCGCACCCGGCCCCGATCCAGGCGATGGTCGACGGCCACGAGGTCGCCGGCGGACAGGTCGCGTTTGTCGACTCCCCAGCGTCCGGACGCGGTGACCACGAGCGCGTCGAGATCGGGATCGAACGCGAAGAGCATGCCCTCGCTGAAGCCCTGGAGGTTGAGGTACATCGCGTAGGTGCGGGTCAGCCGGGGCGAGACGAAGTCGCGCATCGCGTGCGGCGCGGGCAACAACCCGAGGTCCCCCATCCGGGTCCCGGCCGCCACCAGGCTCCGCGGTGCGCGGGCCGCGGCCCACGCCTCGGCGGTGATCGCGTCGCGCACCACGTCGTGCCGGCCCGCCACCTCGTGCGCACACGCCGCGGCGACCAGCCGATCGCAGATCCCCTGGGCGACGTGCTCGGTCTCGGTGGGGTGTCCGCCCTCCATCGTGCACAGCGTCGCCTCGGCGACCTCCCCGGGCAGTGTGCCGGGGGTGATGAACACGACGGTGAACACGCCGACTCTGGCCATCAGGATCCGGGCGACGCGCACCACCTCGGGATGCGCCATCTCGCTCATCCGCTCGGGTACTTCGGCGACCGCGACCAGTCGCCCGACCGTGCCCTGCCGGCCCTGGTCCTTGCGGAGCCTGAGCAGCAGCGGAGTCGGCTCCTCGACGATCCGGTCGGCCAGCGGGGCGGGGCCGTCGGGTACGGACACGCCCATCAGGACCACGTCGAGCCGCGTCTCGCGATCCGTCGGCGGGATCAGCCGGTGCCCGCCGCGGACGAAAGCAGCCGTCAGATCGTCCAGGAACGACCGCAGCACGCCGGAGAGTTCGGGAGCCGGGTCGACGACCCGGACGCTGCACGAACGCCACCAGTCCAACTCTTCCAACCGCCGCCCGGAGGCCGGGGCGGCGCAGTGCGCCGACGTTGTTTCCGCTCGGGTCACGGTCATGCGGGGGCTCCTGAGATTGCTGCGCGGAAGGCGAGGACGGCGTTTTGGCCGCCGAACGCGACCGAGGTGGAGATCGCGGTGTTCAGGCGGGTGGGGCGGCGCGGGGCCTTGGCAACCACGTCCAGATCCATGTCGGTGTCGGTGCGATGGTGATTGGCGGTGGGTGGGATGCTCCCGTGTTCGAGGGTCAGGACGGTGACGGCCGCCTCGATCGCGCCGCCCGCGCCGCCGGAGTGGCCCAGGACGCTCTTCACCGCGGTGACCGGCGGGCAGCGCTCGAAGGTGGCCGCGAGGAAGCGGGCCTCGGCGGCGTCGTTGAGGACCGTTCCGGTGCCGTGCGCGTTGACGTGGTCGACGTCGCCCGGGCTCCAGCCGGCGTCGGCCAGGGCCGCGCGGGTGGCGAGCCGGGCGCCGCGGCCGTCGGGGTGCGGCGCGGTGACGTGGTGGGCGTCGTTGGCCGAGCCGTACCCGGACAGCAGGGCCCGCACCCGGGCCCGACGGGCACGAGCGTGCTCCAGCCGCTCCAGGACCAGGACGCCGATGCCCTCGCCCAGTACGAAGCCGTCGCGGTCGGCGTCGAACGGCCGACACGCCTGCTCCGGGTCGCCGGGGCGGGTGGACAGCGCGCCCAGTTGGGCGAAGGCGGCCGCGGTGAGGCGGTTGCACATCGTGTCGGCGCCACCGGCGAAGACGACGTCCAGGGTGCCCGCGCGTACCAGGTCGCGGGCGACGCCCAGCGCGGTCGCCCCCGACGCGCAGCCGGCGGCGGGCGCGAAGTTGGTGCCCTGGGCGCCCAGGTCGAGGGCGACCTCGGTGGCCGGGTTGTTCGGCAGGGAACGGGGCAGCGCGGCGGGGGAGATGGCGCCGGCCCGATCCGCGGTCAGTCTCGCGATGGCCTCCGTCAGCGACTCCATGCTCGGACCGCCCGAGCCGATGATCACGCCGACGCGGGTGGGGTCCCAGGCCCCCGGGTCGAGGGCGGCGTCGGCCAGGGCCTCACGGGCGGCGGTCACGGTCATTTGCGCCGTCCGGTCCATGCGACGGGACAACCGCCGCCCCAGAACGGCGTCTCCGTCGAAGCCGGGGACGGCACAGGAGACGTCGACGGCCAGGCCGGCGAGGACCGGGTCGTGGCGGGCCGTCGACACGCCCGCACACAGGGTCCGCCAGGTGGCTTCGACGCCGATCCCACCGGCGGTGACCAGGCCCAGACCGGTGACCGCGACCTCGGCCGAGGCCACCTCAGCCCTCCGAGGACGGGGCACCCGAAGCGGAGGCCGAGCCGGAGGCGGCGCCGGCGGGACCGGGCGCGTCGGACGAGGCCGCGGTGCCGCGAGCCCCCGGAACGAACGCCTCGCTGCGCGGGGCGGCCTCGAACGCCGCGGCGGCCTCGACCAACGTGGTGTCCTTGTCCAGGTTGCCGAGCCCGCGGAAGTCCTTGTCCGTCCGGTCCGCGACGATGACGGCCAGCTCCGCCAGTGACAGCGAGTCCAACTCCAGCGTGGCGAACGTCGCTTCGGGAACGATATCTGCGGCGTCGATGCCGAACTCCTCGACCAACAACTCACACAGCATCGCGTACACGGGGAATGCCTTCCTGCTCGGTCGGACCGGGCACACCCGGCGGCGCGTCGCCGTTCAGCAACCCCGATCGGGTATGCGATCGAGCATCTTGTGTATCGGTGGCGAGGTCGGGCGCAAAACTCCCGCGCGACCGCCGCCGCACCCCCGAACCGGCCCCCCACCTGGGGTGATGCGCCGAGAACGGCGCCGGGAGCCCGCCCGGATGTTCACCCGCAAGTACGCAACCGTCAGGGTCGCGAACGCACGACCGCCGCCGTGGCGTGACTTTTCCGAAGTCCCCGCGGTTAACCGACTTTCGAGAAGGAGGCAGTAATGTCCACGGCCCTGGTCACCGGCGCCAGTTGTGGTCTCGGCGCCGACCTCGCCCGCGCCCTCGCCGCCCGCGGCCACGATCTGATCCTGGTCGCCCGCACTGCCGAACCCCTCGACCGCCTCGCGACCGAACTGGCGGACGAACACGGCATCGGGGCCCGCGCGTTGCCCGCCGATCTGACCGTCGATGCCGACCTCGAACGGGTGGCCGAGGCGGCGTGTGACAGCGACATCCTGATCAACAACGCCGGCGCCGCCCTGGGCACGCCCTTCGACCGCACGACCTGGGCGGACGAGCGGCGCATGCTCGCGCTCAACGTCGTCGCCCCGTCGCGACTCGTGCACGCCGCGCTGCCGCACATGCTCCGGCGCGGCTCCGGCCGGATCCTGGTCGTCTCCTCGGTGGCCGCGCTCGGTCCCGCCTGGCAGGGCACGGCGTACGGCGCGACCAAGTCGTACGAGTTGGCCATGACCCAGTCGCTGGCCTACTCCCGGCACATCCGCACCTCGCCCGTGGCGCTCACCGCGCTCGTCCTCGGCTACACCGCGTCGCAGTTCCATGCGCGGGCCGGCATTCCCGCACCGCCCCCCTCGCTCACGCTCGCATCGGCCTACGTGGCGAAGCAGGCGGTACGGGCCATCCATCGGCGGCGTCCGCCGGTCGTGTGCGTACCGAGCCTGCGCTACCGGGTGCTGGCCGGGCTTTTGCGTCACGCCCCGTACCGGTCGCTGACCGTCCCCGGCTTCGCCAAGGACTTCACCGCCGGCCCGGCCGATCTCGGCGGCCCCGACGCCGGTCGGGTGGTGTCACCGCGCGACGAAGGCGCGAGCGAGGTACCCGTCGTCGAGGGCCGACAGGACGGCCGGGCTCGATCCTGACGGCTTGCTCCGGAATCCGGCGAGCGTCCGGAGCGACGCCAAGGCGAGCCGGCAAGGCCGCAGTTGCCCGATTCGGCGCAACGAGAGGAGCGATGGGGGGTGCTACTGCGCCGAACGAGTGACCGCCATTCAGGCGATCATCACGCCCCGGAACTCGGCTCTCATCGATATGCCCTGGTCAGGCGCGTGCACACGATGGCTCGTGAGCATTTCCCGTGCGCCGCGCCCGATAGCCTGCCCCGTCTGCGACCCGGCCGCGGTCGGTGGACGGAAATGCCGTCACCGCCGGAACCGCCCCGTCGCGGCGCGCACATCGTTGGTTCCACAGGAGGTTCGGTCGGGTGTTCAGTCGTGTCGCCATCGTCAATCGTGGGGAGGCCGCGATGCGGCTCATCCACGCCGTCCGGGAGCTGGCCGCGGAGACCGGCACCCGGATCGAGACCGTCGCCCTGTACACCGACGTCGACCGTACGGCCACCTTCGTGCGCGAGGCGGATCTGTCGTACGACCTGGGGCCGGCGTCGGCGCGTCCGTATCTGGACCTGAAGGCCCTGGAGCGGGCGTTGGTGGCCACCGGCGCCGACGCGGCGTGGGTGGGGTGGGGTTTCGTCGCGGAGGATCCGGCGTTCGCCGAGTTGTGCCGGGAGTCGGGCATCGCCTTCGTCGGCCCGAGCGCGGAGGCCATGCGCAGACTCGGCGACAAGATCGGCTCGAAGCTGATCGCGGAGGAGGTCGGCGTCCCCGTCGCGCCGTGGAGCCGCGGCGCCGTCGAAACCCTGGACGCGGCGCTCGCGGCCGCGGCCGAGATCGGCTACCCCCTGATGCTCAAGGCCACCGCCGGCGGCGGCGGGCGCGGCATCCGTGTGATCACGGGCGACGCCGAGTTGGTCGACGCGTACGAGCGCACCAGCCAGGAGGCCGCGCGCGCGTTCGGCAGCGGCGTGGTGTTCCTGGAGCGTCTGGTCACCGGCGCCCGGCACGTCGAGGTCCAGGTGATCGCCGACGGGCAGGGCACCGCGTGGGCGCTGGGCGTGCGCGACTGCTCGATCCAGCGACGCAACCAGAAGGTCGTCGAGGAGTCCGCCTCCCCCGTCCTGGCCCCGGACCAGGTCGCCGAACTCAAGACGTCCGCCGAGCGTCTGGCACTCGCCGTCGGCTACCGCGGCGCCGCCACCGTCGAGTTCCTCTACCACCCCGGCGACCGACTGTTCGCGTTCCTGGAGGTCAACACCCGCCTCCAGGTCGAACACCCGATCACCGAGTCCACCACCGGATTCGACCTGGTCAAGGCCCAGTTGCGGGTGGCGGCGGGGGAGCGGTTGGTCGGCGCGCCGCCCGTGGAGCGCGGGCATGCGATCGAGGCCCGGCTGAACGCGGAGGACCCGGACCGCGACTTCGCGCCCTCGCCGGGTCGGATCGCCCGCCTGGACCTGCCGTCCGGACCCGGCATCCGCGTGGACACGGGGGTGAGTGAGGGCGATACGATCCCCGCCGACTTCGACTCGATGATCGCCAAGATCATCGCGTACGGTCACGACCGCGAGGAGGCGTTGGGCCGGTTGCGGCGGGCGATGGCGCAGACCACGGTGATCATCGAGGGCGGCGCCACGAACAAGAGCTTCGTGCTCGATTTGCTGGACCAGCCCGAGGTGATCGACGGCAGCGCCGACACCGGCTGGATCGACCGCGTACGCGGCGAGGGCCGCCTCGTCTCGCACCGCCACTCCGCCGTCGCCCTCGCCGCCGCCGCGATCGAGGCCTACGAGGAGGAGGAGCGCGCCGAACGCCGGCGGCTGTTGTCCACGGCCGCGGGTGGCCGGCCGCAGGTGCGGCACGAGAGCGGTCGCCCCCTCGACCTGAAGCTGCGCGGCGTGGGCTACCGCGTGCGGGTGGCGCGGGTGGGTCCGCAACGTTTCCGGGTCGGCATCGAGGCGGGTGGGGTGGTGCGTACCGCCGATGTCGAGCTCGACCGGTTCGACCGGCACACCGGCCAGATCGTGGTCAACGGCACCCGCTACCGCCTGCTCACCGCCACCCACGGGCCGACCCACCTGGTCGAGGTCGACGGCGTCACCCACCGCGTCGGCCGCGACGAGGGCGGCGTCGTACGCTCCCCCGCCCCCGCCCTGGTCGTCGCCACCCCCTGGCGATCGGCGACGAGGTCGAGGCCGGCGCACCGGTCCTGGTGCTGGAGAGCATGAAGATGGAGACCGTGCTGCGCGCACCGTTCCGGGCGCGGTTGAAGGAATGCGCCGTGTCGGTGGGTAGTCAGGTCGACGTCGGTGCGGCGCTGCTGCGTCTGGAACCGCTCGCCGCGGCCGGCGCCGGAGCCGAGGACACCTCGTCCGTCGAACTGGACCTGCCGGCCGCCCCGGAGGCGATCCCGACCCGGGAGCGCGCCGCACGCGGCCGGGAGGACCTGCGCGGCCTGCTGCTGGGCTTCGATGTCGACCCGCACGACGAGCGCCGCGTGCTCGACGACTACCTCACCGCGCGCCGGGCGGCTCTGGCGGACGGCGACGAACGGCCGCTGGCCCGTGAGCTCGAACTCGTCGAGATGTTCACCGATCTCGCCGAGTTGGGCCGCAACCGCCCGGCGGATGACGACGGGGGTGGTGAGGGGCACGTGCACAGCGCCCGTGAACACTTCCACACCTACCTGCAGAGCCTCGATGTCGAACGGGCCGGGCTGCCCGAGGCGTTCCGGGTCAAGCTGGCCAAGGCTCTCGCCTACTACGGCGTCACGGAAGCGGGGCCCTCGGCCGAGCTGGAAGCCGCGGTGTTCCGGATCTTCCTCGGCCGGCAGCGCGCATCCGCCGACGCCGCGGTGGTCTCGTCGCTGCTGCGGGTGTGGTTGCGCGAGGCGCCGCCGGACGCGACGTTGCGCGAGCCGGTCGGCCTCGCTTTGGAACGCCTGGTCGCGGCCACCCAGGTGCGCTTCCCGGTGGTCGCCGACCTGGCGCGCGGCCTGGTGTTCGCGTGGCTGGCCCAGCCGTTGTTGCGGCGCAACCGTGCCCGCGTCTACACCGACGTCCGCCGGCACCTGCGTCACCTGGACGCGCACCCGGACACCCCGGACCGCGCCGAGCGCATCGCGTCGATGGTGCGCAGCACCGAACCGCTGGTGTGCCTGCTCGGCCGGCGGCTCGTCCGCGACGGCCTGGACAACACGATCATGCTGGAGGTGCTGACCCGCCGGTACTACGGCAACAAGGGCCTCGCGGACGTGCGTTCCAGCGAGGTCGCCGGCTGCGCGTTCGTGGTCGCGGAGCGGGCGGGCACACGCCTGGTCTCCGCGGCGGTCAGGTTCGACGAACTCGGCGGCGCGTTGTGCGGGCTCGCGGAACTCGCGGACGGGGAGGGCGCGGTCGAGGCGGACATCTATCTCGCGTGGGAGAAGCAGCCGGCGGACCCGGACGCGATGGCCGCCGCCCTGCACGAGGTCGTGGACGGCCACCGGCTGTCGGATCGGGTCCGCCGACTGACCACCACGGTGGCCGGTCGTGGCGGCGCGGTGATGCACCACCACTTCACGTTCCGCCCGTCCGACACGGGGATGGTCGAGGAGCGGTTGATCCGGGGTCTGCACCCGTACATCGCGCAGCGCATGCAGTTGGAGCGGCTGAGCAAGTTCGACCTCACCCGGCTGCCCTCCTCGGACGAGGAGGTCTACCTCTTCCAGTGCGTGGCCCGGGAGAACCCCGCCGACGACCGCCTCGTCGCCTTCGCCCAGGTCCGCGACCTCACCGAACTCCGCGACCACGAAGGCCGATTGGTCGCACTGCCGACCGCGGAGAACGTCGTCGCCACGTGCCTCGACTCGATCCGCCGCGCCCAGTCGCGGCGCCCCGGGCGCAAGTACACCGACACCAATCGGATCGTGATCTACGTCTGGCCGCCGACCGAGATCACCCGCGCCGAGTTGGAGACGCTCGTCGACCGCGTATTGCCGACGACGGAGGGCGCCGGACTGGAGGAGCTCCTGGTCATCGCCCGGATGCGCGACCGGCGCACCGGTGACCTGGACAAGATCGCCGTACGGATCTGCGTGGACGCCTCCGGCGGAACCGAACTCACCGTCGACGAACGCTCGTTCGAGCCGATCGAGCCGATCGACGAATACCGGCGCAAGGTGCTCCGCGCGGCCGCTCGCAACACCGTCTACCCGTACGAACTGGTGCGCCTGCTGGGTGACTTCGTCGAGTACGACCTCGACGACGAGCAGGTCCTGGCGCCGGTCGACCGACCGAGGGGCACCAACACGGCGGCGATCGTCGCGGGCGTGGTCACCACGCCGACCGCGCTGCACCCGCAGGGCATCGACCGGGTCGTGCTGCTGGGCGACCCGACGAAGTCGCTCGGGGCGCTGTCCGAGCCGGAGTGCCGTCGGGTGATCGCGGCGCTGGACCTGGCCGAGCGGATGCGGGTGCCGGTCGAGTGGTACGCGCTGTCCTCCGGCGCCCGGATCTCGATGGAGTCGGGCACGGAGAACATGGACTGGGTGGCCGCCGCGCTCAAGCGGATCGTCACGTTCACCCAGGACGGCGGCGAGATCAACATCGTGGTCGCGGGCATCAACGTCGGCGCGCAGCCGTACTGGAACGCCGAGGCCACCATGCTCATGCACACCAAGGGCATCCTCGTGATGACCCCCGACTCCGCGATGGTGCTCACCGGCAAGCAGTCGCTGGACTTCTCCGGCGGCGTCTCCGCCGAGGACAACTTCGGCATCGGCGGCTACGACCGGGTGATGGGCCCGAACGGGCAGGCGCAGTACTGGGCGCCGAACCTGGGCGCCGCGCGGGACGTGCTGATGGAGCACTACGACCGGACCCATGTGGCGTCCGGCGAGGCGATGCCGCGGCGGGCGCCGACGAGCGACCCCGTCGATCGGGACGTGCGCGACTTCCCGCACACGTGGGCGGGCAGCGACTTCACCACCGTCGGTGAGATCTTCTCCGCGGAGCACAATCCGGACCGCAAGAAGCCGTTCGACATCCGCACCGTGATGCGCGCGCTGTCCGACCAGGACCACCCCGCGTCGGAGCGCTGGGCCGGCATGGCCGACGCGGACACCGCCGCGGTACAGGACGTGCGTCTGGGCGGTGTGCCGGTGTGCCTGATCGGGATCGAGTCGCGGTCGGTGCCGCGGCTGGGTTTCCCGCCCACCGACGGCCCCGACACCTACACCGCCGGTACGTTGTTCCCGCAGTCGTCGAAGAAGGTCGCGCGGGCGATCAACGCGGCGTCCGGCAACCGGCCGCTGGTGGTGCTGGCCAACCTGTCCGGGTTCGACGGCTCGCCCGAGTCGATGCGCAAGCTGCAACTGGAGTACGGCGCGGAGATCGGCCGGGCGGTCGTGAACTTCCGCGGGTCGATCGTGTTCTGCGTCATCTCGCGCTACCATGGCGGCGCGTTCGTGGTGTTCTCCAAGGCGCTCAACCCGAATATGACGGTGCTTGCGCTGGAGGGTTCGTTCGCCTCGGTCCTGGGCGGCGCGCCCGCCGCCGCGGTGGTGTTCGCGGGCGATGTGCGCGCCCGTACCATCGCCGACCCGCGGGTGCGGGCACAGGAGGCCCACGTCGCGACCGTCTTCGGCGCGGAACGCGCCGCGGCCAAGGCGGGGCTCGACGAGCTTCGCGCGTCGGTGCGGGCGGAGAAACTCGGCGAGGTGGCGGCGGAGTTCGACCGGGTGCACGATATTCGACGGGCGGTCGAGGTCGGCTCGGTCGATGCCGTCATCCGCGCCGAGGAATTGCGTCCTCGGATCATCGAGGCCATCGAGCGCGGGTTGCGCGGCTCGACCGACGGCGACCCGTCCCCGTCACCGGTCGCCCGAATGCAGCAGTGCGCGGCGCGTCCGTAGGGGTGGTTTCGAAAATTGCCGACGTACCCGGTGAGCAGCGACAATGCCGGAAGTCTCGGCATTTGTAGGGTTATTCGGGGAGGTTCGGGTGCCCGCCGCCCGCGCATCCGCGTTCAGGATGAACCCGACCGCCTCGGGCGAGGTGGTCTCTTCGAGGACAAGGGGATCTCATGCGTAGGATCACGCGCGCTTCCGGCACCGTTGCCGCCGCGCTGCTCATGGCCGGTGTGGCCGCCGGCCCGGCGTTCGCCCTGACGGCGCACGCCGACCACGCGGCGCCGGCGTCGGTTCCGCAGGACGGCGGTTGGGGTGGCGGCGGTGGCCTGGGCGGCTGGGGCTACGGCGGCGGTGACGAGCACGGCGGCGGCGGAGCCGGCGGCTGGGGCCCGTTCGGCGGTGGGGGCGGCTGGAGCAGGCCCTAGGGTCGGTACGTGGTCCGGGCGGCGCGGCTCACCGGGCCGCCCGGACCGCACGCCTTCGCGGCACCGCGACGTGTCGGCGCGAGAGGTTAGGGTCGGGGCCCCGTCCCACGCGCCGTCAGGAGTGTCCCCGTGCCCCGAGCCGAACTCGTCGCCGCTCCACCCGTGATCGAGCTCCGCCAGTACACCCTGCACAACGGGCGGCGGGACGAACTCATCGCGTTGTTCGACCGCGAACTCGTCGAGACCCAGGAAGCGACCGGGATGACCATCCTCGGGCAGTTCCGTGATCTCGACGATCCGAACCGCTTCGTCTGGCTGCGCGGATTCCCGGACATGGACACGCGCCTCCACGCGCTGACGGCGTTCTACGGCGGCCCCGTCTGGGCCGAGCACGCGCACCGCGCCAATGCCACCATGGTCGACTCCGACGACGTTCTGCTGCTGCGCCCCCTGGCGGCCGGGAGCGGCCCGGCCGTGCGCCCGTCCGAGCGGGCCGCGTTCGGTACGCCGGCGCCGGACCGATTCGTATCCGCCACCGTGTGGTCCTTCCCGCCCGGCCGGGACGAGGGCCCCGCGACGGTCCGGGACCGACTCGTCCCCGTGTTGCGCGAGACCGGGCCGGCCCCGCTCGCCGTGCTGGGTACCGAGAGCGCCCCCAACACGTTCCCCGGGCTGCCGGTGCGCACCGGGGAGAACGTCGCCGTGGTCCTCACGTCCTACCCCGACGAGAGCGCGCATCGGCGGCACGTCGCCGAGTTGCGGGCCCATCCCGTCGCCGGCGCCGAAATCCTGCCGGCCATCGAGCGCGAGCAGGTCGCGCCCGTCCGCACGCTCCGACTGACCCCCACGGGCCGCTCGCTCGTTGCCTGACGCCGCACGCGGACGTCGGCCTGCCCGATCCGATCGGATCGGGCAGGCCGACGTCTTTCCACCGGGCCGTGCGGCTGCGCCGGGTCAGGACAGCGGGGCCGCCTGGCGTACGACCTTCGCCCGCGCCCGTCCGATCGAGGCGTGTACGACCGGTTCGAAGGCGGAGCCCAGCAACCTGGTGCCCAGGTCCATGACCTTCGCGTCCAGGCCGATGCACACGCGAGTGCGGCGCTTGCGGACACTGCCGAGGATGACGCGCGCCGCGTGCTCCGGCGAGGTCTTGGACAACGAGTCGTGCACCGCCACGACCTCGGCCCGGTCGGTGCCCGGCGCCGCCCGCGAGTTGCGCACGATGGAGGTCCTGATCCCGCCGGGGTACGCGGTGGTCACCCCGATCGTGCTGCCCTCACGGCGCAGTTCGTTGCGTACGGACTCGGAGAAGCCCCGCACGGCGTACTTGGTCGCCGAGTAGGCGCTGCGCTGGGGCATGCCGAACAGCCCGAACGAGGAGGAGACGTTGACCAGATGGGCGCCGCGCGCCGGATCGGCACGGCGCAGGTGCGGCAGGAAGGACTTCGTGCCGTGGGCCACGCCCCAGAAGTTGATGCCCATGATCCATTCGAAGTCGGCCCACTCCATCTCGTCGACGCTCGCGGTCAACGCCACCCCGGCGTTGTTGATCACCAGGTTGACCTGGCCGAAGCGCTCCGCGGTGGTGTCGGCCCAGTCCTGCACCTGCTCGCGCCGCGCGACGTCGACCACGTCGGCGTGTACCTGTTCCGCGCCCAACTCCCGGGCCCGCCGCGCGGTCGCGTCCAGGCCCTCCGCGTCGATGTCGGCGAGGGCCAGTCGCGCGCCGTGTTCGGCGAGGGCGAACGCGAGTGCCTGTCCGATTCCGGAGGCGGCTCCCGTCACCGTGCACGCGCGTCCTGCGTAGTCTCGAATCACGGGTTCACTCCAAAAACTCGACTGCACGGAAACGAGGGGACATCGGCTCCGTAATTCAGGAGAAGGCGCCGACGGTGGAGCGCAGATCGGTGGAGAGATCGGTCAACAGACTCGGCAATGCCTCGTGCACGTACAGATGGCCGCCGGGATAGGTGCGCAGTCGCAGCGGCCGCGTCGTTTGCTCCTGCCAATTCGACAGGGATTCCACCGCGACCAGGGTGTCGTCCCGGGCACCGAACACACTCAGCACACAATCCAACGGCGCCTCGTGGACGTACCGGTGCTGCAGGGCCAGCAGGAGGTCGGCCATCATCGCCGGTCCGAAGGCCGCCATCGCGCCCTGGTCCCGAAACACCTCGGGCGGCAGCAGGTCGGTCAGTCCCAGTTGCCGCCAGGGCTGGTCGGAGATCAGGATCGGCTGGCACGCGCGCGCGAACGCGCCGCCCTGCGGCGGCGGCACGGCCGACAGGGCCAGCAACGACGGCATCGTGTGGCCGCATCGGCGCAGGTCGCGCACGGTGTCGAAGGCGATCATCGCGCCGATGCTGTGGCCGAAGAAGACGTACGGCCGGCCGTCGTCGGATTCGAGCACGAGTTCCGCGACCATCGCGCTCAACTGGGCGGGGTCGGTGAGTGAGACCTCGCCCGTGCGTGCGCCGCGACCGGGAAGTCGTACGGCCGTCACCTCGACCGAATCCGGCAGGTAATCCACCCACGACGCGAACATCGTGGCGTCCGCGCCCGCGTAGGGGATGGTGAACATCCGTACCGGGGCGAGGGGTCGGGGTGTATAGGTGACCAGGTCCGGGCGCGGAGAGCGAGTGCCGAGCGGGCGGCAGATGGATTCCACAGGCGATTCTCGATTCGTCCTACGCGAACTACGCGAAAAGGCGGGGGTGGGTTGCGTTCGGCGAATGCCGGCCGATCGCGGAGACTCTATGCCCTCGGGGGAGCCCGGCCGGAAACACGATCGCCCGAACGGGTAATGGCGCGGGTTTCGGCACGTGATATCCGAACAGCCTTGTGGGTCGGACGATTTGCCGTTTCGACCCGGCACCCGAGAGGGCGGTCAGCCGGCGGGTCGGTCGCCCCCGTCGGCGGCGGAGTCGGCTGCCTGACCGACGAGTTCGGGGCGGGCCTCGGTGCGGGCGTCGGGCAACTTCGCGCCGGTGTCGCGGGGGCGGCGGGGCAACGACCACGAGGGCGCCCACCAGTTGGCCCGGCCGGTGAGCCGCATCAGGGCGGGGACCAGGACGCCGCGCACGACGGTGGCGTCCACCACGACCGCGACCGCGAGGCCGACCCCGACCGTTTTGAGCATGGTGACGTGGGACATGGTCAGCGCGACCATGGTGGCGGCGACGATCAGCGCCGCGGCGGTGAAGAGTCGACCCGTGTGCTCGATTCCGAAGACGATCGACCGGGTGTTGTCGCCGGTGCGTACGAACTCCTCCTTGATGCGGGCGAGGAGGAAGACCTCGTAGTCCACGGAGATGCCGAAGGCGACGGCCAGGGTCAGCAGCGGCATCGTGGTCTCCAGCGTGCCGTCGGTGGTGAAGTGACCGACCAGCGATCGCAGATGACCGTCCTGGAAGACGTAGACGATGGCCCCCAGGCTCGCGGTCATGCTGAGCAGGCCCATGACGACCGCCTTGATCGGCACCAGGACGCTGCGGGTGAACAGGAAGAGCATGACCAGGGTGCCGAGCAGCATGATCGCGGCGCCGTAGGGCAGTGCGTCGCGCAGGGCATGCTTGGTGTCGGTCAACTCGGCCGCCTTGCCCGCGACCAGGTGGGGCTGCGGGGCGGGCAGGGTGCGCAACCGGTGTACGAGCGCGACCGTGTCGGGCGACTGGCTGTCGGCGGTGCCGACCACGCGCAGCACACTGCCCACGACGGCCGGGCGGGACGGCTCCGGCGGCGCGGCCGGGCGTACGTCGACGCGCGTCGTACCGTCGGCGGCGGTCTCCTCCGGCTTCGGTGCCGACTCCGCTGTCCGGACCGGGAGTCCCGCGCGGTAGTCGCCGGTGTCGGCGAGTACGTGCGCGACGTGGGGCAGTGCGGACAACCGTCGGGCGTAGGCGTCGATCGCCGGCGCGTCGGTCGCCGCGTTCGCTCGGGGCAGGATCACCGGGATGATCCGGTCCGGCGGGTCGGCGAAGTCGCCGCGCAACAGCTGTGCGGTGCGGTGTGGTTCGGAACTCGCCGGCAGGATCTTCTCGTCGATGGTGGCGAACCGCGCGTGCAGGAAGGGCAGCGCCAGGGCCAGAAGAAGGGCCGCGGCGGTGCCACCGCACAGGAGCGGCCGGGCGGTGGCGAGCGTGGCGATGCGACGCCAGACGGGACTGCCGCCGCCCACCCGTCCGCGCCCGCGCCGGAAGCGGCGGAAGGGGTCCAGTCGATCCAGACGCGGCCCCAACACGGCCAGCAGCGCGGGCAGTACGAGCAGGGACGTCAGCGACGAGATGCCCACCACCAGGATCGATGCCCACGCCAACGAGCGCAGCAGTTCCAGCGGGAAGACGAACAGCGCGGACAGACACAGCGCCACCGTCGCGGCGGAGAACAGCACGGCCCGCCCGGCGGTGGCCATGCTCAGCGCGATGGCCCGGCGCGACTCGACGCCCCGGGAGAGTTCCTCGCGATAGCGGGTCACGATGAACAGGGCGTAGTCGACGGAGAGGGCGAAGCCCAGTGCCGCGCAGATGTTGATCGCGAACACGGTGATCGGCATCGTGAGGGTCAGTGTCGCCAGCACGGCCAGGGCGCCGGCCACGGAGACCGCGCCGACGGCGAGGGGGATTGCCGCCGCCGTCAGTGAGCCGAACGCGAGCAGCAGGATGATCATGGTCAGCGGCGCCGCCAGCAACTCCCCGCGTTCGAGGTCGCGTTCGGACTCGTCGGTGGCCTGCGCGTTCAACCACGCGGGTCCGGTGGCATCGACCCGCAGACCGGCGGCGGCCTTGCGCACCGCGGGCACCAGGGCGCGCGAGGCGACCGCGCCGTCGCGTTCGCTCCCGGCCAGGTCGACGCGGATCAACGCGCCCTCGCCGTCGCGCGAGCGCAACAGGGAGGAGCCGGTGGTCCAGTAGGACTGCGCCGCGTTCACGCCCGGGCGGCCGGCGACCAGCGCGGTGATCCGGCGGCCCGCCTCGGCGACTTCGGCGTCGTCCACCGGCTTGTCGGCGCGGATGTAGAACACCAGGTCCGCGGCGTCGGCCCCGTAGCGGGCGGCGACCCGCTCGGCCTCTGCGGCCCGGGTCCCCGTCGCGGTGAAACCGCCGTTGGCCCAGCGGTCCTTGGCGCCGGCGACCACGGCGGCGGCCAGGAGCAGGACGATCAGCGCGCCGGCCAGGAGCGGGCGGCGGTGCCGTACGCACAGCCCGGCGAGGCGGCCGAGCGGGTCGCCGGGCGGGTCCGGCGTCTCGTGTTCGGGAGGTGGGACCGGGATGGTGTCGAGCATTGTGTGTCCTCCCAGGACGACGTCGTCTGTGCGATGGGCGAGGACGCCCGTGAACCGGGCTCGGTGCGGGCGCGGCGAACTCCGGGCCGCCATCGCGTCGGGCGGCCGGGCAGGGGCGAATACCGTTGCCGACGGTCCGCGGCGTCGACGGATATTCGGAGGAATTGTGCGCACCGCAAGCGAAGGGTACCGCGCGTGCGGACCCCGACTCGTTATTGCGCCCGCGGGCGCCGCATCGCAATAAATCGTATGTATTAAGAATCGGACGTGTCCGGCCGGCGCGCGAGTGGATGCCTATGCCCATCGACACCCCGGCTCGGAACTAGCCCATACCGGTGAATCTGACTTCCCCCGCCGCAGCGTGGACTTTTCCAGCGCCCGCGCATGGATAGTATCGTCGTCGCATTAGCCGGCGTCGGTTCCACGAGAAGAGGAATGAGACCGTGCAGGTTGTATTGACCGGAGGCACCGGTTTCCTGGGTCTGCGGCTCGTTCGTGAACTCGTGAATCGGAATTGTTCCGTCACCCTGCTCTCACGCCGCGGCGGCGCGAGCGCCATCGACCGAATCTCGCACGCCCTGGGCCGATTGGGCGAGACACCGGAATTCATTCAGAAATTTCGGCGCCGTGCCGACGAACTGGACATCGAAATCGAGCGTCCTCTGTTCGGCCTCCCCGACGACCGGGTGGAAAAACTCGTCCGGCGTACCGACATGTTCCTGCACAGTGCCGGAAACATCGATCTCAACACCGGCGCCCGGGCGATTCGACCGGTGAATGTAAACGGAACGCAAAACTTCCTCGACATCGCCTCCAGGAGCCCGCACGGCGCGCCGTTCTGCCATGTCAGCACCGCGTTCGTGGCGGGCGCCCGACGCTCGGGCACCGTCGCCGAAGCCGACCTGATCGACACCTACGGATTCGAGAACGAATACGAGCGGTCCAAGTGCGACGCCGAATCCCTGGTCGGCCGATGGGCCCGGGAAAGCGGAATGCCGGCACTGATCATGCGCCCCAGCATTCTCCTCACGGACCGGCCCCCCACGCCGGGCCTCCCGGCACACCCCTTGCAGACCATCAGCGGACTGCTGCGTGCGTCGACGATCGAAAGAGGCATCGCCGGACTCTCCATTCCACGGGGCCTGCGGCCGGTCATCCACATGCAGGGGCAGGCCGACGCGCGGCTGAACTGCCTCCCCGTCGAGGACGCCGCGAGGGCCATCGTGAGCATCGCGGCGGAACACCGGTCCACGAAGGCGGAGACATACCACATCGTCCACCCGGACGACGTCTCCGCCACGACGCTCATCGAGCTCTTCGAAAAATTCGCCCCGATCCGCATCGTCCTGCGACCCGAGCTGCCCGAAAGGCTCTCCCCGGCCGAGCAGCGCTTTCACAGCTACGCCGGGTTCGCCGCGTACTTTCGGCACACGCGGGTCTTCGACGACCGCAACGCACGCCGCGTCCTGGGTGCGCCCTGTTCCCGGACGACCGTCGACATGGCCTATCTCCTGGCCGGTACGCACGGGATTCTCTGACGGTCGACGAAACCCGAGTTCGACACCCTTTCCGAAAGGCCACAGGAGAAACCGTTCATGACCATCGGACTGCAGGCATCACCCCGTCGTGACGTGTCGGATCCCACCGCCGACGGTCTCCTGGCCGTGCTTCGCCAACCGCGGAGCATGGCCACGATCGTTCGGCGCCTGTCCGACTCCGTGACCGGCGCCGTCCTGGGTGACGCGCCCGTCGACGGCTGCGAAGTCGTCGGCACACTCTCTCCGCTGTATCCCGAATGGCTCGGGGATCGTTCGTTCACCACCGACCACGGCGTGCGATTCCCCTACGTGGCCGGTGAGATGGCGCAGGGGATCGCGGGCGTCGCCATGGTCGAGGCGATGGCGCGCGCCGATCTGCTGGGCATCTTCGGAGCGGCCGGACTGCCGATCGACGCGGTTCGCCGGGCGATCGAGGAATTGCGCCACAAGCTGCCCGAACACGCCCCGTGGGGGGTGAACATCATCCACAACCCGCACTCGCCCGTGTGGGAGGACGAGGTCGCCGCCCTCGCCATCCGACACGGTGTGCGGTGCGTGTCGGTGTCGGCCTTCAGCAAGGTCACCCGCGCCCTCGCACACTGTTGCGCGGCGGGCCTCCAGGTGCGCCCCGACGGCCGGATCGTCCGTCCCCGGATGATGATGGCCAAGGTCTCGCGGCCCGAGGTCGCCGAACAGTTCCTCGCACCGGCACCCCCCGAGCTGCTGCACGAACTGCTGACGCGGGGCCTGTTGACCGCCGACGAGGTGGCCCTCGCGGCCCGCGTGCCGATGGTCGACGACCTGACCGTGGAGTCCGACAGCGGCGGGCACACCGACGGCAGGCCGCTGTCCACCGCGCTCCCGCAGATCCTGGCCCTGCGCGACACCGTTGCCCACCGGCACGGCATCGCGCCGCGCACCAGGATCGGCGCGGCCGGCGGCCTGGGCACCCCGCACGCCGTCGCCGCCGCGTTCGCGATGGGCGCCGCGTACGTGGTGACCGGATCGGTCAACCAGCTCAGCCTGGAGGCCGACACCTCCGACCGGGCCCGCACGATGCTCCAGGCCGCGGACACGATGGACGTGGCCATGGCGCCGTCCGCGGACATGTTCGAGATGGGCTCGAAGGTACAGGTCCTCAGCCGCGGCACGATGTTCGCCGCCCGGGCCTCCCGGCTCTTCCAGCTGTACCGCGACCACGAGTCGCTGGAGGACATCCCCCCGGCCCTGATCGCCCGACTCGAACGGGAGATGTTCCGTCAGCCGGTGGCGCAGGTGTGGGCCCAGACCGAGGAGTTCTGGCGCGCCAGGGAGCCCGCGCAGGCCGACCGCGCGGCCGTGGACGGCAAACACCGCATGGCGCTGGTGTTCCGCTGGTACCTGGGCATGTCCAGCACCTGGGCGACCACCGGGGTCGCCGACCGCAGTGTGGACTACCAGATCTGGTGCGGCCCCGCGGTGGGCGCCTTCAACGACTGGCGCAAGGACGGATTCCTCGCCGATCCCGCGAACCTGTCCGTCGTGCAGATCGCCCGCAACCTCATGGAAGGCGCCACGGTGCTGACCCGCGCGCAACAACTGCGCAGCCACGGTGTCGACCTGCCCGCCCAGGCGTTCACGGTCCACGCCCATGAACTCCTCTGACTCTCATATCGCAAGGAGTCCCGTGCCCGAGAGTTCCCGTCCCTCCCAACCACCCATCGCCGTCGTCGGCCTGAGCACCCTGCTGCCCGGCTCCTCGGACGCCGGCGGGTTCTGGCGCGACGTGGTCCACGCCCGTGACCTCATCCGAGACGTGCCGGACACCCACTGGCTCGTGAGCGATCACTATTCGAGCGACCCCACCGCCCCCGACAAGACCTACGGCAAGCGTGGGGCGTTCATGTCGCCGGTGGCGTTCGATCCCTTGGCCTTCGGCACCCCACCGTCCACGATCGACGCCACCGACACCGCACAACTGCTGAGCCTGGTCGCGGCCGAGCGGGTCCTGCGCGACGCCTGCGGCGACGACGGCCCCTCCGAGACGATGCGAGAACGCACCGGCATCATCCTGGGAGCCAGCCCCACCGAGCTGGCCTTTCGCATGTCGTTTCGATCCCAGCGGCCGACCTGGCGCCGGGTCATGCTCGCGCGCGGCGTGCCGGAGGCCAAGGCCGACGAGCTGTGCGAGGCCATCGCCGCCTCCTACCCGGTGTGGAAGGAGAGCTCCTTCCCCGGCATGCTCACCAACGTCATCGCCGGCCGTGTCGCGCGCCACTTCGACCTGCACGGCAGCAACTACACCACCGACGCGGCCTGCGCCAGCTCGCTGTCCGCGATGAGCGCCGCCATCGACGAACTCACCCTCGGCCGCGCCGACATGATGATCACCGGCGGCGTGGACCCGCTGTGCGACGCCTTCGGGTTCACCTGCTTCAGCAAGACCCCGGCGCTGTCCCCGTCGGGCGAGTGCCGACCCTTCTCCGTCGACGCCGACGGCACGCTCCTGGGCGAGGCCGTGGCCATGGTCATGCTCAAGCGCCTGGCCGACGCCGAACGCGACGGCGACCGGATCTACGCGGTGATCCGCGGCGTGGGCACCTCCTCCGACGGACGCGGATCCTCGATCTACGCCCCCGCCGTCGCCGGGCAGGTCCGCGCGCTGCGCCGGGCCTACGCCAGCGCGGGCTACAGCCCCGCGACGGTGGAGCTGATCGAGGCCCACGGCACCGGCACCAAGGCCGGCGACACCGCCGAGGTCACGGCCCTCCAGGAGGTGTTCGGCTCGGGCGACCCGGCCGACATCGCGCGCTGCGCGCTCGGATCGGTCAAGTCGCAGATCGGCCACACCCGCACCGCCGCCGGCGCCGTCGGACTGGCCAAGGCCGCCCTGGCCCTGCACCACCGGATCCTGCCGCCCACGATCAAGGCCGACCGCACCGATCCCGCCCTGGAGATGGAGAAGGGCCCCTTCTACCTGAGCACCCGGACCCGGCCCTGGATCCGCGGCGACGACCACCCGCGTCGGGCCTCGGTCTCCAGCTTCGGGTTCGGCGGAACCAACTTCCACGTCACCCTCGAAGAGCACCGCACGGCGGAAACCGCCCCGGCGGGCGAGCGGTACACCCGCAGTGCGCCCAGCGAACTGCTGCTGCTGAGCGCCGAGTCCGGTCCCGCGCTGGTCGCGGCGCTGGACGCGCTGGCCGCCGACACCGCGCCGCCGGCCGACCTGGCGCGCCGTACCCAACTCGCCTTCGACGCCGCGGCAACCCATCGGCTGTGCCTGGTCGTTCGCGACGAGGAAGACCTCCGGGCCCAGGCGGCGGACGCGCGGCGCCGGATCGCGGCCGACGCCCGGGCGGCCTTCCACACGCCCGGCGGTGCGCGCTACGCGTGCGGCCCCGCCTCGACCGACAAGATCGCGTTGTTGTTCCCGGGGCAGGGCAGTCAGTACCCCGAGATGGGCATGGACGTCGTGATGCACCAGCCGCTCGCGCTCGCCGCGTGGGACCGGCTGGCCGGCTTCGAGATCGACGGACACCCGCTGCACCGCCTCGTCTTCCCGCCGCCGGCCGTGGACCAGGCGGGCGAACGCGCGCAGGCCGAACGGCTCAAGGCCACCGAGTGCGCGCAACCGGCGCTCGCCGCCCACGCGTTGGCGATGCGGGAGATCCTGGGCGCGGTCGGCTTCGAACCCGACTGCGTGGCGGGACACAGTTTCGGCGAACTCTCCGCACTGCACGCGGCCGGCGTCTACGACGACGACACCCTGATGGCCCTGGCCCGGGCCCGCGGCGAACTCCTGCGCGACGCGGGCAAGGTCTCGGGCGCGATGCTCGCCGTCACCGCCTCCGCGAAGGAGGCCGACGACCTGGTCCGCGGCATTCGCCGAGCCTGGGTCGCGAACTACAACTCCCCGACGCAGCACGTCGTCTCGGGCGCGGAATCGGCGATCGCCAAGGTGGAGAAGCGCGCCTCGGAGCAGGGACTCGAGACCCGACGGCTCGCCGTCTCCTGCGCCTTCCACAGCCCGCTGATCCAGTCCGCGACCACCGGGTGGCGGCCCACCCTGGAGCGGTACGAGTTCGCGACGCCGCGCATGGCCGTCTACGGCAACGCCGACGCCCGACCGTATCCCGACAAGGCGTCCGCGATCCGCACCGTGCTGCACGATCACGTGACCTCCTCCGTGCGGTTCGCCGACATGATCCTGGCCATGCACGACGACGGCGTCCGCACGTTCGTCGAAGCCGGCCCGGGCACCGTACTCACCGGCCTGGTCGGCAGGATCCTCGCGGACCGACCCCACCTCGCGCTGAGCGCGGACCAGAACCGGGGATCCGGACTCGCCGCACTGCACCGCGTCCTGGGCGCGCTGGCCGTCGCCGGTCGCCCCCTGGACTTCGCCCCGCTGTGGGCCTCGTTCACCTCGAGCACTCCTTCGCCATCGCTGACAAGGACGGGTATGACCATCCCCATCTCCGGTCCCAACCCCGAAGTGGGCCACCGCGAGAGCACCCCCGCCGTGCCCGTGGCCCAACAGTCGGGCACCGGGTTCCAGCCGGCCGTCGCGCCGACGAGCCCGGCGCCGCCGGTCGCCGCCGCGCGGCCGATGCCGCCGGCGCCGTCGGCCGTCACCCAGGCGGCACCGCCGGCTCGGGTGCAGGCGGCGCCGCCGGTCGCGCCGGCGCCGGTCGCCGCTCCGACCGCGGCCTCGGCTCCGGTTGCCGCCGCGGCCCCCGCGCAGTACGCGGCGCCGGCGCCCGCCTACGTGCCGGCGCCCGTTCCGGTACAGACGGCCCCCGCCGTGCCGGTGCGCTACGACCCGCCGGCCGCGGAGCCGACGGCGCACGACGTCACCTCGTCCGGTTCCACCTGGTCACCGGTGACCGCCTCCGGCGCCTGGCTGCACGCGTTCCTGGAGGTCCAGCGCCAGGCGGGCGACGCGCACAGCGCCTACCAGAGCACGACTTCGGCCAGTCACGCCTCCTACCTGGACCTGGCCAAGACCTCGCTGGACGCGCTGATGGCCTGGCGGCCCGGAGCCGAGCCGCGAGCCGCGGCCGCGCCGATGCCCGCCCCGGTCGAGATGCCGGCGCCCGTCGCACCCGGCCCGCGCGCGCTGGAGGCCCGACCCCCGGCCCTGGAGATCAGCCCCGCGCCGCCGACGCCGACGGCGTACCAGGCGCCGGCCCCGGTCACCCAGGCCCCGCCGCCCGCTCCGGCGGCGCCGGTTGCCGCGGCTCCGGTCGCGCCCGTCGTGCACCAGAGTGTGGTCCAGGCACCGCCCGCGATGGCGCAGATCCCCGCCCCGACCCAGGCACCGGCCCTCGCGGCCGCGCCCGCCCCGGCTCCGGCCGCCGCTCCCGTCCCCACCCCGGCCGCCGCGCCGGCGCCGGCTCCGGTTCAGGAGAGCGGTGCGGACGTGGCGTTGGCGATCGTGGCCGAATTGACGGGCTATCCGGTCGAGATGCTCACGCCCGAGATGGATCTGGAGGTGGACCTGGGTGTCGACTCGATCAAGCGGGTGCAGATCCTGACCCGGTTGCGGGACCACTTCCCGGGTGAGGCCGACGTGGACCCGGCCGACCTGGCCCGGCTGCGCACCATCGCCGAGATCGCCGAGAAGATCACCTCGCTGCGCACCCCCGGCGGTGCCGGCGCGCAGGCTCCGGCCCGGACGCAGGCCCTGGTTCCGGCTCCCGCTCAGGCTGCCGCGCCGGCTCCGGTTCAGGAGAGCGGTGCGGACGTGGCGTTGGCGATCGTGGCCGAATTGACCGGTTACCCGGTCGAGATGCTCACGCCCGAGATGGATCTGGAGGTGGACCTGGGTGTCGACTCGATCAAGCGGGTGCAGATCCTGACCCGGTTGCGGGACCACTTCCCGGGTGAGGCCGACGTGGACCCGGCCGACCTGGCCCGGCTGCGCACCATCGCCGAGATCGCCGAGAAGATCACCTCGCTGCGCACCCCCGACGCCGGCCCCGCGCAGCCCCAGGCGCCCGTCGTCGCCCCCGCCGCGCCTGCCGCCCGTACGCAGGAGCAGATTCCCGCGCAGAGCAAGCACGAGGCGCCGCAGTTCACCGTCCTGCGCACCGGCACCGCCCTCGTACCCGTCGAGGCCGCGGCCGGCAGCGCGCTCAAAGGACTGCGCGAACAACCGCTGCTGATCACCGACGACGGCACCGGCGTCGCCGAATGCCTGGCGGAGACCCTGCGCCGCGAAGGCATCAAAGCCTCCGTCACGGACCGCGTGACCGAGGACTCCACCGCCGTGATCTCCCTCGCCGGCCTGCGCGGGATCGACCCCGAGCAGGACCCCGACGCACCCACCCGCGAGGTCTTCACGACCCTGCGCACCATCGCCTCGGCGATGGACCGCCGCGGCGGCGTACTGGTCGTCGTCCAGGACACCGGCGGCGCGTTCGGCACCTCCGGCGTCCGCGGTCGCGAGGGCTGCGCGGGAATCGCCGCGCTCGCCCGCACCGCCGCGAACGAATGGGCCCACGCCTCGATCAAGACGATCGACATCGACCGGGCCGGACGCGCCCCGCAGGACATCGCCCAGGCCATCGCCGCCGAACTCCTGCACGGCGACGACGTCACCGACGTCGCACTGGCCGCCGACGGTTCGCGGGCGCTGCTGCGCGGCAGCACCGAGCCGACGGCCGCACCCCGCCCGCTCGACCTCGGGCCGGACCCCGTGGTCGTGGTCACCGGCGGGGCCCGCGGGATCACCGCGTCGTGCCTGTTCGCCCTCGCCCGCGCACACCGGCCGAAGTTCCTGCTCCTGGGCCGCACCCGTCCCGTCGACGAGGACGACGAACTGCGCGGCGCCGCGGACGAGACCGCCATCCGCCAGATCCTGGGCAGCCGCCGCGACGAGCACACCGGCGCGACCCCGACCCTGGCCGAACTCGCCGTCGCCTCCGGCCGCGTGCTCGCCTCCCGCGAGATCCGCGGCACCCTGGACGAGTTGGCCGTCGCCGGCGCGGAGACCCGATACGTCACCGCCGACGCCACCGACCGCGAGCGCGTCGCCGAGGCACTGGCCGAGGTACGCCGCGACTGGGGCCCGATCACCGGGATCATCCACGCCGCCGGCGTGATCGCCGACAGCAACATCTCGGCCAAGACCGAGGCCCAGTTCACCACCGTCTACGACACGAAGGTGCGCGGATTCCGCACCCTCCTCGACCTGACCGCCGACGACCCGGTGCGCCTGGTGTGCGCCTTCTCCTCGGTCAGCGCACGACTGGGGACCGCCGGACAGTGCGACTACGCGGCGGCCAACCAGGCCATGGAGCAGATCACCGCCACCGAGGCGGTGCACCGCCCGGGGACCACGGTCAAGGCCGTGGCCTGGGGCCCGTGGGCGGCCGGCATGGTGTCCCCGGCACACGCCGAGCACTTCCGCCGGCTCGGCGTCCCGCTCCTCGAAGAAGCCGCCGGCGTCAAGGCGTTCATGACCGAACTCGAACAGCCCGCCCCGGCCTGCGTGTCGATCGCCGCCGGCACGGCCGCCCCCGCCGGTGACCCGGCCGACCAGCCCGACGTCACCGAGATCGTCGTCGGCGCCGACACCCACCCCTACCTGATCGACCACAGCATCGCGGGACGCCCCGTGGTGCCCGTGGCACTGGTCCTCGAATGGTTCGCCGCCGCCGCGCGCAACGCGCTGCCGGACAACGGTTCCGTCCTGGTCCGCGACCTGCGCGTGCTGCGCACCATCGCACTGGACCGGTTCGGGACCGAGCAGACCCGACTGCGGGTGCACGTGCGTCCCGACGGCACACACCCCGACACCACGCTGCGCCTGGAACTCAAGAGCCCCGACGGCGCGCTGCACTACTCGGCCCTCGCCGGTCCGGGCGAGGCCGCGAAGCTGACCGCCCCGGCGGCGGAGCCCGTCGACGAGAACTTCGAGGTACACCCCGGCAGCGCCGTCTACGACGGAGCGATGCTCTTCCACGGCCCGAGCTTCCACGCCATCGACTCGATCACCGGACTGAACTCCACCGGGGCGACCTGCGACCTGATCGGCGCGCGGCAACGCGGCTGGGCACAGGACACCTGGCAGACCGACCCGCTCGTGATGGACGGCGCACTCCAGGCGGCCTGCCTGTGGGTCCTGTCCTCGGCCAGCGTGCAGTCGTTGCCGATGGGCATCCGTGAGGTGCGCGTGGTGTCCACCGGTGCCGTGACGGCGCCGGTGAAGTGCACCGTGCGCAGCGTCAAGCAGGGCACCGACGACGCGGTCTGCGACATCTGGCTCACCACCGAACAAGGCGGCACGGAACAGGTCCTGGCCGTGCTCGGCGGCGTGGAGATGATCTACCGTCCGGACCTGTCCACCGCGACCCGGCCCGCGCTGATCTCGACGGACGCGTGAGGGGCATGGACTTCCCCGCAATCGCCATCGTGGGACGCGGCTGCGTCCTGCCCGGAGCACTCACGCCCGCCGAACTGTGGGACACCGTGGTCTCCGGCGCGGTACGGCTGACCCCGTTCTCCATCGGGCGCCCGACGGCGGGGCCCGAGTGGAGCGGGGCCGACCCCGCGAGCACGGTGTTCGGCCACGTCACCGGGTTCGAGGAGCGCTTCGACCCGTACGGCCTGGCCATCGACGCCGAGCAGATCAAGGGCCTGGATCCGACCGTTCGCTGGGTCGTGCACGCGACCCGGCAGGCGCTCGCCGAGGTCGATCGGCTCGGGCTGCACCGACGCACCGGCCTGGTCCTGGGCAACATCTCGTGCCCGACCACGTCGATGGTCGCGTACGCCGAGGACGTCTGGCTGCGCTCGCAGCCGGCCGAGGTCCGGGCCGAGTGGCCCCGGCACGACCGGCATTCGCCGATTCCGATGAGCCGATTCTGCTTCGGCCTGCCGGCGCAGCTCGTGGCCCAGGCCTTCGAGCTGCGGGCCGGCGCGGTGGTCCTGGAGGCGGCCTGCGCCTCCGCGCTGTACGCGATCGAACTCGCCTGCCGAAAGCTGCACTTCCGGCAGGCGGACCTGATGGTCGCCGGGGCGCTGAACGGCGGTGCGCCCGAGATCATCAGCCACGGCATGGGCCGGCTCGGGGCACTGAGCCCCAGTGCGCGCTCGCGGCCCTTCCACCGGGAGGCCGACGGCCTCGTGCCCGCCGAGGGCACCGCGATGGTCGCCCTGATGCGGCTCGAGGACGCGCTGGTCGCGGATGTCCCCGTGCTGGGCGTGATCCGCGGGATCGGGGCGACCAACGACGGCGGCCGGGGCGGCATGCTCGTCCCGGACGGCGGTCAGCAACAACGCGCGATGAGCCTGGCCTACCGGGCGGCGGGGATCGACCCCAAGACGGTGTCGCTGCTGGAGTGCCACGCCACCGGCACGGCGGTCGGCGACACCGTGGAACTGGGCTGCGCGGCCCGGATCTTCGCGGAGCGTACGGATCTGCCGATCGGGTCGGTCAAGGGCAACCTCGGCCATCCGCTCACCGCCGCGTCGGGGGCCGCGCTGCTCAAGGTGCTGGGCGCGATGGAACACGGCACACTGCCGCCGACGGTCGGTGCCGACGACGCCAACGAGGCCCTGCGCGGCACACCGCTGCGGCCACTGGCCCGGCCGGAGGAATGGCGGGGGCTGCGGCGGGCGGCGGTCAGCGGCTTCGGGTTCGGCGGGGTCAACGCACACCTGGTCGTGGACGCCTGGAACACCGCCGACCGGGCGTCGACCTCCTTCCCCGGCGTGGCCGTGCCCGGCCCCGCCGGGCGCCGCCGGCACCGAGTGGCGATCGTCGGCCTCGGCGCCCGCGTCGGGGACGGCGACACCACCGGCGACTTCGTCGAGGCGCTGCTGACCGGTGAGCCGAGGCTGCGGCCGCCGCGCACGGTGGAACTGCGCGTGGACGGCCTGCGCATGCCGCCCAACGACATGCTGCAGACCTCCGGGGAACACCTGTTGGTCCTGGAGGCCGCCCGCGACGCCGCCCGCGCGCTGACCCTGCCCGACGAGCGCACCATGGTGCTCGTGGGTGTCGGCAGCGCGACCGTGCACGCCGAGTTCTCCGTCTGGCACAACCGCACGACCCTGGAGGCGCGGCGTTCGGCGGCGGCCGCGGCATCCTCCGAGGATCGTGTCGCCGATCCGTTGAACTGTCCGCCGTGGTCCCTCGGGGGCCTGGGCAACATCGCCGCCAACCGGATCAGCGCGCAACTTCGACTGACCGACGCCAGTGTCGCGGTCTGCGCCGAGGAGGCCTCCGGGATCCGGGCGCTCGACCTCGCGGTCGACGCGATCGGCAGCGGAGCGAGCGACGCGGCGCTCGTGGGCGCGGTCGACCTCGCCTCGACGGTGGTGCATCGGTCGGTCGTCCGCGACCTCGGGCTCCCCGGAGCCGAGGGGAACGCGGCCGTGGTGCTGGCCCTGAAGCGGCTCGACCACGCGCGTCGGGACGGTGATCCCATCCTGGCCGTGATCGGTCCGCAGGGCGAGGACGGGGACGCCGACGAGGCGAGTCAAGGCACCGTCGACCTGGTGGTCGGCGACCTCGATCCCCTGTCGGCGCCGGCCGAGCGGCCGGATCGGCTGGATCCCTCCGGCCTGTTCGGGCGCCCGCACTGCGCGGCCGGGCTGTTGAGCGTGGCGTGCGCCGCGGTGGCGCTGTACCACCGGACCGTGCCGGTCGTGGGGGCGCAGGCGTCTTCGCGGGCGGAACTGGCGAGGGCGAAGGTGACCGTCGCTCCGCTGGGCGCGCCTCCGGCCGAACTCCTGCTGAGTGCGGGGGATACCGCTCCGGCGGCGACGGGCGTGGCGACCCTGGGACGAAGGGCGGAGGGGCAGACGCCTGCCAGGCGGTTGTCCAGCATCGCGTTCTTCGACCTCAGAACCGTGCTTCGGCTCCAGGACGCGCGGCCGGCGCGGGAACTCGTGACGCTGCCCGCGGCTCGGAGGGTGCCGGCGGCGGAGATCGGCGGAGCCGCGGGCCCGGGGGAGGCTCCGGTCGCGGTGGCCGTGCCGGTGGCGGCTCCGGGTCCCGCTCCGGCTTCGAGTCCTGCTCCGGCTCCTGCACCTGCTCCGGTTCCGGCTCCGGTACCGGTGTCCGTGCCGGTTGCGGTTTCGGTGGAGGAGACTCTGGTGCCGACCGCGCTCAGTGCCCATCAGCGGGCCGTCGGCAGGTCGCATGTGCACTTCATGAACACCCGGCATGAGAATCACCTGCTGTTCCTGGAGGTTCAGCGGCAGGCGACCCGGGCGTTGCTGGAAGTCGCCGGCATGTTCCAACAGTCGTACGGTCCGCAAGCGGATGCATTCGTGGCGGACTCGGGGGGGCCGGTCGCCCCGGTCGCTCCGGTTGGCCGAGGCGCCCAGGCCGTCCCGGTCGCCTCGGTTGCCTCGGTCGCCCCGACCCTGCCGATTCCGTCGGCCCCGCCGACCCCGCCGATCGAACCGGTCGCCGAGGTTGCCGCGCTCGTCCCGGAGCCGCAACCCGGCCCGGCCGAACGCGAGTTCATGGTCAGCCCCGATGCCGATCCGTGGGTGCTCGACCACTGTCCCACGTGGACGCTGCCGGTGCTGCCGATGATGTGCACGGTGGATCACCTGTTCCAGGCGGCGAGTACGTACACCGGCCTGCGGGCCACCGGCCTGCGGGAGTTGCGCCTCCAGCGCTGGATCCCGGTGGTGAGCCCCACCCGGCTGCTCACCCGAGTCGAGCCGATGGCCGGCCGGGGTCGGGATGTGCACGTCAGCCTGCTGATGTGGCGACCGGCCCGGAACGAGGCGCTGTCCAGGTTCGAACCCGTCGCCGAGGCGACGATCACGTTCGACCGGCCCGACACGCCGGCTCCGCTGCCGCCGCTCACCGATGCCCGGCGGGCCGATCTGCCCTACCTCACCCACCGGTTGCCACACGGTCCGGCCTTCCGGTACCTCACCGAGGTCGGCTACGGCAGCGGCGGTGCCTTCGGCATCCTGGACGCGCAACGGGGTTCCGTCCCCGGCACGTTCACCCACCCCGGGCTGCTCGACGCGGCGACGCACATCATCGCCGATCGGGTGTTCTGGTTGCCCTATCCGCAGGTCGGGCCCAATGTGGTGCCGTATCCGCACGGTCTGGTCCGCATGGACCTCTTCGCTCCGTTCCCCACGGAGGGGCAATTGCGCGTGGAGGCCCGGCCGGGCGGATCCGAGGGTGATCTGCTGTTCGTCGACTTCCAGGTCCTGGCGGGGGACCGGCTGTGCGCCGCGTTCCGCAACGTCAGCATGGTGTCCCCGCCGAGTGTGCTGGAGCTGCAATCCGGCGCCGATCGGCGGGCCTTCCTCCTGGAGCGCCGACCCGCGCCGAAGATGAGCCTGTCCCAGGTCGTCGGCGGCGCCAGCCGGTTGGATCGGGCGGTCCTGGAGACGGCCGACTGGCCCACCGGCGGGCTGGCCTACGTCTACGGTCTGCCCGCGGGCGCCCCGGCCCGACTGCACGCGGAGGAGGTGGCGATGCGCGAACACGTGGCCCGGGCGCACGGCGAACACCCCGCCCGGGTCGTCGTGGACGTGCGGAACCGGATCGCCTGGCTGTCCGACCAACCGGACACGCGGCACCATCTCGTGGTGCATGCGGACGCCGAGTCGATCACCGTGGAGGACCGGCCGTAGCCGACACGGGTACACGGTCGACGTCGTGACGGTGGGCGGGCTCCCCTCGGGCCCGCCCACCGTCACATGCCCGGCCCCGTCACGCCGGGGCGCACGCCCGCTTGCGCCGGGGCGTCCCGTACGCGACGTGGAACGAGTGAACCTCCCGGCCTTTTCGCGGCGAAGGCGTGTCAGCACCTCCGGACGGCTCGTTTGTCCCTGTGACACGACCGCCTCAGCTTGGGGAAAGCCATGACCTTCGGCACAGAAGAGCCGCCTTCCGTCCGGAACGACCGGCATCGCGGGAACGGGGAAGGCGGCGACGGCAACAGCGGCGTCGTGCCGGTACAGCGGAGCGTGACCGGCGGGAGCCGAGGGCCGGCGCTCGGCGGTACCGGGACGGCGACCAGGGTCGCGGTAGCGACGGCGGACGGGCAGGACCCGATCGGGATGTTGCGTGCCCACGCGGACCATCCGAGCGCCTTCCTGGCGGTCAATTCCGGGACGCGGCACCACTACGGGAGCGGCGTCCCGGGGCTCGTCGCCTTTCTGCCCGGGCGGCGTCACCACATCCAGTTCGGCGGGCCGTTCGCGGCGCCCGCGCACCGAGGGGCGCTGCTCGACGAATACCTGGACACGCTCGACCGCGGCCCCGGGCGGCGCAGGGTGCTGACGGCGGTTCAGCTCCGTTCGCACGACGTCGCGCTGTACGCCGATCGCGGCTTCGCGGTCAACCAACTCGGCGTCGCCTACGGCATCGACCTCTCTCGCTTCACGCTGCGCGGCAAACCCCTCGCCAAGGTTCGGCAGAACGTCTCCCGGGCCCGACGGGAGGGGGTCGTCGTCACGGAGGTGGGAGCCGACGACGTGCCCGACCGACGCACCCTGGAGCGGATCGACCGCGAGTGGCTGCGCGAGAAGGGCCGCCTCGTGCGGCAACTGTCCTTCATGGTCGGCGAACACGGCGGAACCGGCCGGACGCTGCGCCGCACGTTCCTGGCTCGACACCGCGGCGAGATCGTCGCCTACATCACCTACGCGCCCGCCTGGGGACGCCGGCCGGGGTGGTTGTGCGACCTGTCGCGCCGCCGCCCCCAGGCCCCCGTCGGCACCCACGAACTGATCACCCTCACGGCGTTGAACACCTTCACCGAGGAGGGTGCGGGCTGGCTCCACCTCGGGCTCGCGCCGTTCGTCGGGCTCGCGGACGAGCACGAACCGGCCGTCGCCTCTCCCCTGTTCGGATGGACGCTGCGGCAGGGGACCAAGCGTGGGCGCGAGCTGTACCCGGCGCGGACCCAGGAGGCCTTCAAACTCAAGTGGGCCCCACACGTGTGCGAACCCCAGTACGTGGCCTTCCAGGACCGCGTCCGGGTGGCCGCGGTATGGAACCTCGTGCGCTCCACAGGCCTGTTGTGATCGACCGACCGTGTCGCGGGGAAGGCGCCGCCCGCCGGGGGTAGATCGCAGCTCCCCCGGGCGGGGGAGGTGGGTGCCTTCGCGCCCCCTGGGCGGGGAAGGGGAATTGGCTCTGGTGCGGGAGGACGGGCGGGGCGTGGGTTCGTAGCGTTGTCGGGGAGGGCACGGACGGTCCGTGTCCGGTCCGGGGCTTCGGGGGGCGTGATGGTACGGATGTCAGGGGTGCGGGCCTCGTGGTGGCGGGGGCGGCGGTCTGCTGTTCCGGTCTGGGTGTCGGCCGTTGCGCTCGTTGTGACGGGCTGCGGGGGCGGCGGGAAGAGTGCCGAGGCGGCGGGGACTTCCGCGAGGGCGGGTGTTTCGGGCGGTGCCGTGTCGACGGGCGTCGCCGGTACGACCGCCACCGTCGCGATGGCCTCCGGGCGGGCGAGGGCCGTTGCCAGGTATCTCGACGCGAACTGGCCGACCGGCGCGAGCGGGGCGATAGCCACCGCCCGGGACGGCGAGCCGGTCGGGTGTCAGGGGCGTGGGAAGGCCAATGTCGAAACGGGCGCGGACGCCGGGTGCGACACCGTCTTCGACATCGGCTCGATCACCAAGTCCTTCACCGCCGCGGCAATCCTGAAGTTGGAGACGACGGGCGCGCTGCGGGTGACCGACCCGATCGGCACCATTTTGCGCGCGGTCCCCGCCGACAAGCGGGGCATCACCGTGCACCACCTGCTCACCCACACCTCGGGCCTGCCCGAGGGCCTGGGCGACGACTACGAGCCGGTGCGGCGCGACGCCATGATCGCCCGCGCGCTCGCGGCTCCGTTGGACGCGGTGCCGGGTCGCACCTACGCGTACTCCAATGTCGGCTACTCCCTGCTGGCGGCGATCATCGAGAAGGTGTCCGGAACCGGCTACGGCGACTACCTGACCCGGAATCTGTTCACCCCGGCCGGGATGACCCGCACCGGCTACCGGCTCGCCGATCCGTGCCGTGACGACATCGCGGTCGAGTACGACTCCGACGGTCGCAGCCAGGGCACGCCGTTGGACCATCCGTGGGCGGCGGACGGCCCGTTCTGGAACCTGCGGGGCAACGGCGGCCTGCTCTCCACCGCGCGTGACATGCTCCGCTGGTATCGCGCGCTCGAAGGCGAGTCGGTGCTGCCCGCCGCCGCGAAGGCGAAGATGTTCACGCCGCACGTCTCCGAGGGCGTCCCGACGCAGTTCTACGGCTACGGCTGGACCATCGTGACCACCCCGTCGGGCCCGATCGTCACGCACAACGGCGGGAACGACTGGTCGTATGCCCGCGTCGCGATCCGGCCCGCCGACCATGTCATGGTCTTCTGGGTCGGCAACCAGGCCGTCCGCGACGGCATGTGGAACCTCGAGGACCTCGACCACACATTCACCCTGGGCCTGCTCACCCTGCTCGCATCGCACCCGTGAGGCCGGTGATGCCGGCGACATCGAAGGTCCCACCGACAGCGGTACCCCGCCGGCTCAGATCCAGGTGCCGAACCACAGGCGGTCCAGCCACGCGCTTCGACCGATCGTCTCACCGGCGAGGATCGGGTAGAAGTAGAGGAAGTTCCAGGCGATCAGGGCGATGATGGCGACGACTCCGGCGGTGCCCCATGCGCGTCGGCGTTCGGTGGCGCCGGGTGGGCCGAGGAGTGCGCCGAGCATCATGGTCACGGCCAGGCACAGGAACGGGACGAACGCGACGGCGTAGAAGAGGAAGATCGTGCGCTGCTGGTATGCCATCCACGGGAGGTAGGCGGCGGCCAGGCCGCACAGGATCGCGCCCGCGCGCCAGTCGCGCCGACCCGCCCAGCGGAACAGCAGATAGCCGACCGCGACCACGCCGGCCCACCACAACAACGGCGTGCCGATGGCGAGGATGGTCCGGTAGCACTCCTGCTCGCCGCACCCGGCCGTGCCTTGGCGCACAGTCTCGTTGTAATAGAGCACCGGCCGGCCGAGAACCAGCCAGCTCCACGGGTTGGACTGGTACTGGTGTGGGGTGTCAAGGCCGGTGTGGAAGGACCACATTTCGGCGTGGTAGTGCCAGAGGCTGCGTAGTGGTGCGGGTACCCATGACATGCCGAATTGGGGGAGTGGGATGCCGAGGATGTGGTCGGGGGACAGTCCCGGGCGGTCGTCGGCCCAGTGGCGGAAGTAGCCGTTGTCGGTGAGGAACCAGCCGGTCCAGGACCAGGTGTAGATGGCGAGGGCGATGGCGACGGTGGACAGGAACGCGGGGAGGACGTCGTGGCGCAGGGTGGCGCGGTAGGGGCGGCGGGCGCCGCAGGCGCGGCGGGTGCCGGCGTCCCACAGGACGGTGAGGATGCCGAGGGCGGCGAGGACGTAGACGCCGCTCCATTTGGTGCCGCAGGCCAGTCCGAGGCAGATGCCGGCGACGATGCGCCAGGGGCGCGGGCCGAGTTTCGTGCGTGCGGCGCGGGCGGCGTCGGGGCCGTTGTCGAACATGCGGGCGGCGAGGGTTCTGGTGTCGTCGCGGTCGATGAGCAGGGCGCCGAAGGCGGCGAGGATCCAGAACATCAGGACGAGGTCGAGCAGGGAGGTGCGGCTCATCACGAAGTGCAGGCCGTCGAGGGCCATGAGGAGTCCGGCGACGCAGCCCAGGAGGGTGGAGCGGAAGAGGCGGCGGCCGATGCGGCAGAGCATGAGGACGGACAGGGTGCCCAGGACGGCGAGGGCGAAGCGCCATCCGAAGGGGGTGAGTCCGAAGAGTTGCTCGCCGAGGGCGATGGTCCATTTCCCGATGGGCGGGTGGACGATGTAGGAGCCCTGGGTCTGGAGGCTGTCGGTGTTGCCGGCGAGGATCTGGTCGTTGGCCTCCTTGGGCCAGGTGCCCTCGTAGCCGAGTTTGAGGAGCGACCAGGCGTCCTTGGCGTAGTACGTCTCGTCGAATATCACCGCTTTGGGCTTGCCGAGGTTCCAGAATCGGATGAATCCGGCCAGGAGTGTCACCAGGATGCACGGCAGCCAGCCGCCACCGGTGTAGGCGCTGTTGTCGGTGTACGCCGGCACCAACCGCTCACGCAACGACGTCGGCGGCCGATCCCGATACCCGAACCGGGCCAGTGACCAGGCCCAAGCCCCGGCCTCGACCCCGTCCTGCGCGGCACCGCGTGCGCCGGGGAACTCCGCATCCCTCCGCGGTGGTTGCTCACGGGGCGCCCGGCCGGTGGCCACGTCACTCGTCACCCGTGCATCGTACTGACGTACGAACCGCCGGATTGCCCGTTCGGCAACCTCCTGAACTGCGGAGGGAACCGGCACCGAGGCGAGAACGTGCTTGGAGACGCACCGGACGCACCGGTATCCCCACGCCGTCCCCGATCCCGGGCGATACCCGCGTGTCCGGGATCGGGGCGGCCGAGGTCGTGGGTCAGGTCTCCTCGCCGTGGCTGTTCGCGACGAACAGGGCCACGACCGCCGCGCCCGCGAGGAAGAACGCGCCGACCAAAAGGGCCTGCTGGAACCCGTCGGTGTAGGCGGTGGCCCGATCGTGTCCGTGCGCCAATTGGTGGGTGGTCTTCGACGTCGCGACCGCCGACAGCACCGCGAGGCCGAACGCGCCGCCGAGTTGCTGTGCGGTGTTCATCAGCGCGGCGGCCAGTCCGGCCTTGTCGGCCGGGACCCCGGCGTTGGCGGCGGTGGCGACACCCACGAACACGAAGCCGAGGCCGAAGGACATCACCATCAGGCCCGGGAGCAGATCGGAGAGGTAGGAGCCGTCGACCGGGACGCGGGACAACATCCAGACGCCGACCGAGGCGACGAGCGCGCCGCCGACGATCAGCGGCCGTGTGCCGACCCGGGCGATCAGAGCCTGCGCGATGCCCGCGGCCATGCCCACGCCGACCGTCACGGGCAGGAACGACGCCCCGGCCTTGATCTCCGAGTAGCCCATGATGCCCTGCACGTACAAGGTGACGAAGAAGAACATCGCCAGGAAGCCGGACATGGCCACGAACTGCGTGATGTTCGCCGCGGCGAGGCCCTTCACCCGGAAGATGCTCAGCGGCATGAGCGGGTTGCGGCTGCGCGCCTCGTTGATCACGAAGGCGATCAACAGACAGGCGGCGATTCCGAGTTCGGCGACGGTACGGGTATCGCTCCAGCCCTGCTCGGGAGCCTTGACCAGACCGTAGACCATGAGGATCAGACCGCCGGTGGCCAACAGCGTGCCGGCGATGTCGAAGCCCTGCCACGACGTGCGACGGTGGTCGTTCGGCAACAGCTTCGGGATGGCGGGCAGTACGAGCAGGCACACCGGCACGTTGACGAACATCACCCAGCGCCAGCCCGGGCCCTCGGTGAGCACGCCGCCGAAGAATACGCCCGCCGCCGAGGCGAACGCCCCGGTGCCGGCCCACGCACCGAGCGCCTTGTTACGGTCCGGGCCGTCGCTGAAGGACGTGGTCAGGATCGACAGCGCGGCGGGCAGCATCATCGACGCGCCCACCCCCTGTGCGAGACGTCCGGCGATCAGCACCTCCGAGGTCTGGGCGAAGCCGCCGATCAGAGAGGACGCGGAGAAGACGACGGTGCCCACGATCAGGACCCGACGCCGCCCGAGCAGGTCGGCCGCACGACCGCCGAGCAGCATCAGTCCGCCGTACGTCAGCAGGTAACCGGACGGCACCCACTGCAGGTTCTGGTTCGACAGGCCGAGGTCTTCCTGGATGGCGGGCAGTGCGATGTTGACGATCGACGCGTCGATGAAGTCGAGAAACGCCACCGCGCACAGGAGCAGGAGGGTGAGTTTGCCGCGCGTGGTGGCCAGGAACGAGTCGGATGCGGCGGCGGGCATCCCCGCCGTCGATTTCGCCTTCGTCGGATCGGTCGATGCGGATGTTTCGGTGGACATGGGGGCTCCGAAAGCGGGATGGGATGGTGTCCGGGCATGACGGGATGGGGCGGCGGCCGTAGAAGCCGGCGCCCTGGTGGGATCGTGGGTTACGCGGCCGCGCGCGCGGGGCTGTGATACCGCGGGGCCCACACGCGGCGGTACAACACGCGGGCCGGCAGCGGAAGTTGCTTCAGGACGGCCGCGATGAGGGCGCTCGGTGCGTCGTCCAGCAGCCAGGGCAGGTATTCGGCCGCACCGCGCAGCCCCTGCTCCTTGCGTATGCTGCGGCCGAACGCGTCCCAGCCGGCCCGCCCGAGGCGGGCCTCCAGGAGCGGCAGGGCGCGTCGTTCCTCGTGCCGCATGTGCGCGCCGAGTTCCTCGGCCGATTCGTGCAGTGCGACGAGGGCGCCGCCGTAGTCGGCGTCGGCCAGTGCCGCGTCGATCAGGTCGAGCAGTGGGTCGATGCGCGCGTGTTCGACATCCATCGCCGCGAGCATGTCGAGGTCGAGGGGGTCGTCCACGGCCGCGCGCAGCGGTAGGAAGAGCACGGTGTCCTCGGTGCGGTGGCGCAGCAGCAGGAAACGCTTGAACCGATCCCACGCGGCGGTGTTCTCGGGAGCGAGTGCCCGACCCGACTTGCAGGCGGTGATCATCCGCGCGATGTCACGGGAGAAGGCGTCGTGGGCGGCGAACATCATGGTGAAATCGACGGTCCCGACAAGGTCGGAACGGGCGGACCAATCGGTCGGCTTGTCCATGGGGACTCCGGTGGTGGATGCCCGGCCGGGGGGTGTGCCGGGCGCGGTTCAGGTGGCGTCGGATCGGGTGGTGTCGGGCGGGGTGCCGTCAGGCGTGGTGCCGTCGGTTCGGGTGGTGGCGCGGCGGGCGGCCTGGGATCGGAGGTCGTCGAGGAGGTCCAGGGAGACGTCCCTGAGCTTCGCGGGGTCGGCGACGACATCGATGCGGACGATCCGGTCACCCGCGACGGTGAAGCCCGCGATGCCGGTGGGCGCGTCGGAGTCGCCCACCAGGCGTCCCGGCGAGCCGTTGACCAGGACCGGACGCGACATCGGCAGGAAGACCTTGGCGTTGGCCAACATCTGCCGCGCGACCTTCTCCGCGCCGACCACGGCGGAGGGGCCGGGACCGGCGACGGGGCCCAGGTCGACCTGGAAGGAGACGTCCGGGTCGAGTGTGGCCAGGAGCGCGTCGAAATCGCCCTCGCGGGCAGCGGACAGGAACGCGTCGACGACCCGGCGCTGCCGAGCGAGGTCGGCGTCCGGTTGCGGCGCGGATCGCACCCGCCGCCGGGCCCGACTGGCCAACTGCCGGGCCGCCGCCGGGCTGCGCCCCACCACCCGGCCGATCTCGGGGAAGGTCATGCCGAAGACGTCGTGCAGTACGAAGGCGAGCCGTTCGGCCGGGTTCAGCGTCTCCAGGACGATGAGGAGGGCGAGTCCGATGGCGTCGGCCTCGACGGCCCGGCCCTCCGGGTCGTACGCGTCGGCGTCGGCGGGCCGCACGATCGGCTCCGGCAGCCACGTCCCCGGATAGTCCTCCCGCCGCAGGCGCCGGGCGCGGAGCATGTCCAGGCAGATCCGCCCGACGACCGTGGTCAGCCACGCCCGCAGGTCGCGGATGTCCTGGTGCTCGTTGCGCGACACCCGCAACCAGGTCTCCTGGATCGCGTCCTCGGCGTCCGTACGCGAACCGAGCATGCCGTACGCCACCGTCCGCAGATGCGGGCGCACGACCTCGAACCGATCGGCGAGCCACGCATCGCGAGGCGTGGGTCCGGACGGTCGGGCCTGCTCGGGCCCCGCTTCGTTCTCCATGCAGATCAGACGAACACGCCGGCAAAAGTGTGACGAGCCCCGGGAACTCCGTGGATGCGTGACGCACCGCCCGGAGTCGACCCGGACAGGATCGTGATCCGGAGCTTGCCGCTCTTCGGCGCACACGTCTTCCGCGTCGCCGCACCCGATCCCCGACTCGGCGCCCGGACCGCCCGGACCGCCCGAACCACCCGGACCGCCCGGATGGCGCCGGTCGACGGTCGTGCCGCGGCCCTCGATGTCTCGCGTCATCACAAACCCCTCGTCATGCCGCGGCCCACCGGCCGCGCAGTCCTCGACGCCGGCGGCGCCTTGCTCGGCGTCGCCGACGCGCGCACGGACTCGCCGGACGACCGGCCCTCCCGACCGGTCGCCGCGTGTCGCCGCCGGTCGGGAAGGCCGGGTACGCCGCGGCCGGTCGGATCGGGCATCAGAACCCGATGGCCTCGCGCAGGAGAAGTACGGTGACCCGGCCGGGGTAGGGCTCGGCGTGCATCACGAGCAGCCGGTTGATCGCGCTCGGGACGCCGTAGACCCGGCGGGCGCGCTCGTTCTCCAGCGGCAGGGCGTGTTCCTCCAGGCGGTGCATCGCGGTCGGCAGGTCGGGGACGACCTTCTGGGCGCCGATGATCCAGATCGCCCGGCCGGCGCCGCCGGAGTAGGCGGGCAGCTGGCTGCCGCTGCCGGAGGCGACCACCACCGAGCCGGTTTCGGTGACCGCCGCGACGCTGCCGACGACCACATCCGGGGTGCTGGTGAGCCGGCGGATCTCGGCGCTCTCGGTGGCCCGATCCATGGCCAGTACGCGAGGCCGGATCGCGTCGTAGCGGCCGCCGGTGTTGAGGTCCTCGTCGATGCCGGACAGCCGCAGCGTCTCGCTGGCCCCGGTGAACACCGACGCGCCCTCGGGAATCAGCTCGCCCACGCGGCTGCGTGCGGCGGCCGCGTCGGCCAGGATCTCGACGGCGAAGCCGTTCCCCCGCAGCGCTGCGGCCGCCCGCTCGAGCCGCGGCACGGGCGCGGGTTCGGCGAAGTCCGGGGCGGTCGTGATCGTGGTGGGCGTGCTCATGCTTCCTCCGGATCATGGGGGGTCTGGTCGGCGGGCGCCGCGGACTCGGGCTGTGGTGTACTCGCCGCCACCCCCTCGACCAGGCAGCCGCTCGGAATGTGAGGCGGCGCGGGCGATCCGCGGCCGACCTGACATCCCGGCCGCCTGTCCGGTCGAACAGGTGTGATCGAACGGATGAGGGCGACGGACGGGGACGCGATGTACGAGAGCGGCGTGGCGGCGGTCATGGAGGAGCGACAGCGGCTGATCAACCTGGCCTATCGGCTGCTCGGCTCGCTCGCCGACGCCGAGGACGTGGTCCAGGAGACCTACGCCCGCTGGTACGCGATGACCGACGCGCAGCGCGACGAGATCGAGGTTCCGGCCGCCTGGCTGACGAAGGTGGCCGGTCGGGTCTGTCTGACCCTGCTCGGTTCGGCGCGGGCTCGGCGGGAGACCTACGTGGGTGAATGGCTCCCCGAGCCGTTGCCCGAGCCGACCGAGTGGATCACCGGGGGAGCGGCCGGCGGCGGCATGGACCCGGCCGATCGGATCACCCTGGACGAGTCGATCAGCATGGCCTTCCTCGTCGTGTTCGAGTCGATGACACCGGCCGAACGTGTGGCGTTCGTCCTGCACGACGTCTTCCGCTACCCGTTCGCGGAGGTCGCCACGATCGTCGGGCGTACCCCCGCGGCCTGCCGTCAGTTGGCCTCGTCCGCCCGGCGGCGGATTCGCGAGTCACGCGTCGAGGCGGACCCGAGCGCCGGGCACGCGGCGGTGGTCCGCGACTTCAAGGCGGCCTGGGACGCGAAGAACATCGGCGCGCTGATCGGCCTGCTCGACCCGAACGCCATCTGGGTCGCGGACGGCGGCGGCAAGGCCCTCACCATCCTGGATCCGATCATCGGCGGCGAGCAGATCGCCCACGCCTACCTGCGACTCGCCACCGTCGCACCCGACTACACGCTGCTGGAGCGCACCGTCAACGGCCTGCCCGGCCTGGTGGTCCAGCAGAACGGCCGCGCCGTGACCGTATTCGCCTTCCACGTGGTGGGCGAGCGCATCAACCGCATCTGGACGGTCCGCAACCCGGACAAACTCCGCCCGTGGACAACCCGCTGACCCGAACGCGCGGCGGCACACGCCGTCCGGACGTGCCGTTCTTCCTAGCGCTCCAGCACCAATCGCTGGGCGGGGCGGACCGGGCGGCCGAAGTGGGCGCAGCGCTCCTCGAACCCCGGCGGGAGCCAGGTGCCGCCGAGCAACCGCGGATGGGACGGAAACGCCGCGAGGGCCGCCAGCGCGAACACCAGGGACGCCCACGGAGTGGCGAGGCGCACACACATGTACCCCTTGCCGTACATGTCGTGGTAGCGGGCCTCGAAGACGCCGGGCTCGGGCAGGTCGATCTGGTCGAGCCCGGTGAAGCCGAGACTCAGCGGATTGCGGGGATGCGCGAGATACGCGGTCAGATGTGTGATGGTCAGTTCGCCGCCGCCGTCGTTCACCCAACGCGGCACGGTGTCCTGCTGCGCACGCTTGCGGCGCGCCGCGTTGCCCAAGGCGTTCACGGCAAGCGCGCCCACCACGAACCCCGGCCTGCCGATCGCGGCCACCCCGGTGCTGCGGTAGGTGCCGTTGCCCACCGCGCGCAGCCGGAACTGCTCTCCCACCCCGGTCGCGAGTACCCGCTCACCCGGCGCGATCCGGGCCGTACTCGCCACGAGCGGGCGGCGGTCCGCCTGGCCGGTGACGACATCGGCCACGATGTCGCAGGTGTACCAGAGGAATTCGTCGGTCTGCGTCCACCCGTCGGCCGGCTGGGAGCCCATCCGGTTGCTCACGCTCGTCCCCTTGCCCGGCGAGCCCCGTGCTGCGCCGTGATTCCGAGTCCAAGCGTCTCTGATATACCAGGGCTTGAACACACGCCCCCACAAGTTCCTCGTCGGCGAGTCGCCGAGGCCGTACGGACCCTCCGTGGTGCTCTTTCGCCGTGTTACGGGGGTCGGTCGGAGGCCGACTCTCGTCGCGGACGGGCGCCGGCGTCGGAGCACCACGGGTGATGTCGCCTCGGCTATCGGGGCGGGGTCAGCCGGCGGATCGGCCGAACCAGCGGGAGAGGTGGTCGTTCAGGTCCCGTTGATCGTCGCCGATCCAGGCGATGTGGCCGTCGGGGCGGAGCAGGACGCACGGAGCGTCCAGTGCCGCGGTGGGGTCCGCGGCGTGATCGACCCGGTCCGACCAGCCGCCGACGGTCAGGTGTTCGGTGCGGTCCAGGAGCAGGCCCCGGCCGTGTCGCAGCAGATCGTAGAGCCTGCCCTGTTTCACGTCGATGTCGCGCATGCGGCGGCCGAGGAGGTCGGGGCCGTCGCCGAAGTCGTAGCGGATGTCGATCGCGGTGATCTTCTCGATGAGACGGCGGTTCACCTCGTCGATGTCCATCAATTCGGTGAGGAGCCTGCGCACGGCCTGCGGGCCCGGGTCGGTGGAGTGCAGTTCCGTCTGGGCGCGGGTGTTGTCCAAGACGTCGGCGGCGACCGGATGGCGTTCGCTCTGATAGGTGTCCAGCAGTGTGTCCGGCGCCCAGCCGCGGACGTGCGCGGCCAGTTTCCAGCCGAGGTTGAAGGCGTCCTGAACGCCCAGGTTGAGGCCCTGTCCGCCGGTGGGCGGGTGGATGTGTGCCGCATCGCCGGCCAGCAACACCCGCCCGACGCGATAACGTTCGGCCAGCCGGGTGGCATCGCCGAAGCGGGACAACCAGCGCGGGGAGTGCACGCCGAAGTCGGTCCCGGCGATGGCGCGCAACTGTTGCCTGAAGTCCTCGAGGGTGGGCGGTTCCGCGCGATCGGCGACACCCGCGGCCGGGACCAGGACGCTGTACGCCCCTTCGCCGAAGGGCCTGAGCCAGAATCGCCGGTTGGTGCGGCTGATTTCGGCCACCTTGGCGGCGATCTCCTCCGGCGGCACACCCACTTGCATCTCGCCCATCAGCGTGTCGTTTCGCGAGGGCTCGCCGGGGAAGCCCACGCCGAGCAGTTTGCGCACCGTGCTGCGCGCGCCGTCGCAACCGACGAGATGGCGCGCACGCAGCAGTTCGCCATCGGCCGTCTCGACCGTCACACCCTCGTCGTCCTGCTCGAAACCGGCCACCGCGCAGCCTCGCCGGACCTGCGCGCCCAGTCGGGTCGCGTGCTCTTCGAGCAGACGCTCGATGACCGGCTGCGGGATGCCCAGCAGATAGGCGTGCGCGGAATCCAGGCCCTGGGGCGCGGGTTTGTCGATGGCGGCGAAGAAGCCGCCGGCCGGACGCCGCCGGCCGCGTTCGAGCATACGATCCAGCAGCCCGCGCATGGCCATCAGTTCGAGACTGCGAATGTGCAGACCGACGATGCGGACGAACGATACGGGTTCGGTCTCCTTCTCCAGAACGAGCACCCGCACGCCGTGCAGCCGCAGTTCGGCGGCCAGTATGGCGCCGGTCGGCCCGCAGCCGGCGATGATCACGTCGAACTCGGGGCCGCACGATCGGCGCCGCCGGCGGCCGAGGGGCGGAGTTCGGGGGCGACCTGTGGAGATTGCATGGGTATTGCCTTTCGGGAGTGCCTTGTTGGCGAGGCGCTCCCGGCGATACCTACGTCAATCGCCGGCCGTGACCGCAAGGGGGAGCACCCGTATCGCTACTGCGTTCATGGGTCTCACCTCCTCGGGCGGTGTCACGGTCGAGTGCAAGGTATAACCCTGAGAGCCACCCGTCCAATTCTTTTCCGGCCACGCGATCACGTCCGCGAACGGGCCGGCGCGGCGGGGACGGTACGACCGGAAGGAGTCTTGATGACCGTGCCGAAGCGGCTCGACGAGGAGGTGTTGGCCGGTGGCGGCGTCAACCACGTCGTGCGGATCGGATCGACCGTTCGACGGCCGGCGGGGCCTTGGACGCACACCGTGCACGCCCTGCTCCGGCACCTGCGGGCGGCGGGGTTCACCGGTGCGCCGCGGGCGCACGGCTTCGATGCCGACGGACGGGAGATCCTCGATTTCCTTCCCGGCCATGTCGCGCACGATCCGGCGCCGGACCACGTGCGATCGGACACCACGCTGCGGGCCGTGGCGGTGCTGCTGCGCGACTTCCACGATGCCGGCGCCGACTTCGTTCCCGCGGCGGACGCCCGCTGGTACTGGCCCGGTCGCGAGCCGGCCGAGGTGATCTGCCACGGCGACGTCGCCCCCTACAACTGTGTCTTCCGCGGCGAAAAGCCGGTCGCGTTCATCGACTTCGATACCGCCCATCCCGGTCCTCGGATCTGGGATCTCGCCTACGCCGCCTATCGGTTCGTGCCCCTGGCCGATCCCGGCAACGGCGACTTCACCCTGCCCGTGGAGGAACAGGCCCGACGACTGCGGCTGTTCGCGGACGCCTACCGACTCGACGACGAGGGCCGCGCGGCGCTGGCCGACACGGCCCGGGACCGCCTGGACCACCTGGTCCGCCACATGCACGAGCAGGCCGACGCCGGCAACGCCGCGTTCGCCGAGCACATTTCCGCCGGACACGACCGCCTCTACCGCGCCGACGCGGCCCACATCGTCCGCCACGCCGCGACCTTCACGACGGCGTTGCGGCGCGAGCGGTGAACTCGTGCCGACGGTGGCCGCGCCCGGTGCGACACGCCGACGCACCGAGACGCCGCCGTCCGGGTCACACGCGAGTACAGGCGTCGATGGCGTTCCGTTCCGGGTCGCCGATCACGATGCGCATCCCCGGCTGGTAGCCCGGCACGATCGCCGGTGGGAGCAGCAACTCCCAGGGGAATCGCCGTTCGAGCAGCCCGGGCGGGGGATTGTGGGTCCTGATCTCGGCCTGCCACGTGGCCAGGGACACCGGCCCGTCGGGAAAGAGCGACAGGTCGAACACGTAGTCGCCGTCGGCGAAGTGCAGCACCGGGGCGACGTGGTGGTTCCAGTTGTCGGGCGGATGCAGGTTCCCGTTGGGGGCGACGATCCAGAACTTGGTCAGGTGCAGCCGGGCCGAATTCGGGTGCACGGCGTGGAACCACTCACAGATGGCATGCGCGAGGTATTCGCAGCCCTCGCCCGCGGCGCCCTGGGGGTTCACCCGTCGGGCGAGGTTCAGCGCGGTCCAGACGGCGTCCCGGGTGGCCGCGAGTGGTGCGGGTGTGGCGGGCAGGGTCAGCTGTCCCGCCCGCGTCTGCACGATGGCGAGCAGATCGCCCGTCAGGGCGGCGCGGGTGGCGAGCCAGTCGGCCACGGCCCGACAACCGGTGGTGCTGAGCAACCACGCGGCGTTGCCGACGTGTTCGAGCGCTGCCACTCGGAACTCCAGCGCGGGCATGTCGTCGGTCTGCGCGCCGAACCCGCCGATGCGGGCCGTGAGTGCCGCGTTCGCCTGCTCCAGATCCAGGGCGGCGATCTCGGCGTCGGTCAGCACCGGGAGTTGCGCCTCCTCGTCGTCGTCCTGGGGTGGCAGTTCCACTGCCGGCACCTCGGGGACACCTCCGGTGTCGTCCCGGCCCTCGGGTTCGATGTGTTCCGGGTCGTCCTCGGGGATTTCGGGCTCGCCGGCCGTGTCGTCCCCGGACGACTGATCGTCGATGTCGGGGTCCGGCGCGGGCGCGTGCGGCCGTTTGGCGGCCGGGGTGGTGAGAGGCTCGTAATCGTCGCGCGTCGGTTCCTCGTTCGGCTTGCGTTTCACATGCCCCCCGGGAGTGAATCGGTCGATGGCGGGAGCCTATGCCGCGTCGACGGAGATTGTCCGTGAATCCGGCGAATCCGGCCAAGCGCGTTTTCCGGACCGGGAGTTGGGAGTCGCATCGGGCGCGGACACCCGGACGCGCGAACCGGGGTGTGTCGCAGGATGGGGCGTGTGAACATCTCCGATGAGAGCGCCGGGGCGAGTGTCGCCCTGACGCTGTGTGATCCGGCCTGGGTGCCGGACCTCGCGGCGCGGCTGCGTGAGCCCGTCCTGGCCGCCCTCGTCCGGGCGGCGCATCTGCCGCGGGAACTGGTCCGGCGTTTGCTGGCGAGCGCCGATCCCGACACCCGGGCGGCTCTCGCCCGCGACGCTCTCGCGCGCGGGAGCGTGCCGCCGGCGGACGTGGCGATCGTGCTCGCGGAGCTGGGGTGGCCGGAGTTGGCGGTGCGGCTGTATCTGGCCGAATTCCCGTTGGGCTTCGAGTCTCCCCGTCGATCCGTCTCCGACCCCGGGCCGAGGCCCGCCGGCTACCGCGCCCGCGCCGACGAACGGCGTGCGACGGTCCGGGAGCGCACGACCGCCGCGCTCCGCGTCGGGTCCGCGGTACTGGCCTCGGCGGATCCGACCGATCCGCGGTGGCGCGAGCCCGGCGGCCTCGTGGAGCGGTTGTCGGATACCCGGGCGGACGTCCGGCTCGTCCCGGCGCTGCGCGGCCCGTTCCCGGAGTTGATCGCGCACGCGCTCCGCGTGTTCGGCGACGATCCGACCCCGGCCGTACGGCTCGACGCGAGGCGCCGGCTGCGGGCTGCCGGTGGCGAGGATGCCCTCGCGCGGGACGGACGAGGCGATGCCGCTCCGGATGCGCCGCCGCTCGACGACGCGGTGTTCGACGCGCACCTGCTCCTGCTCGGGCTGCGCCACCTGGACCGGAGCCCGCCGAGGCAGGACCGGTACACGAACGACGAGGACGAGGACTGGAACACCGATTTCGCGGTCTACGCGTGGACCGAGTTCGTGTCGGCCGCCGACGAACTGCTGCCGTGGGACCTGATCCTGGCCGAACACGCCCGCCGCCCGTTCACGGGTGCGGGCCTGGCGGCGATGACCATGCGTCCCGGATGCCCGGCCGACCTGGCCGCCGAGGCGTACCGCGCGGAGCCGTACCGGGTCCTGGCCGCCGCGCCGGACGTCGTCCCCCTGGAGTGGATCACGTCGTTCGTGGCCGACACGTCGAGCGGCGTCGTATGGGAGCCGCTGCTGGCACGCGCCCTGACGGAAGGCCGATACGACCCGGACGAGGTGCTGGACACGGTCGCCCCGGCCACCGCCGTGTTCGCCGCCCTTCCCCTGGCCGCGCCCGGCGTGCGCGACGCGGTGTCCCGCCTCGCCGCGCGCCTGGGCACGGACCCCGCCGCGTGGAGCGCGATCCGCACCGGAAAGGCCTGGTTCCCGGGTACCGTTCGGCAATTCGTCGAGTCGGCGGTCACCGGACGCGTCCCCGAAGACCACAACACCACGTTCGCCGGCTCGCCCGCCTCCGCGAACCCCGTCGAGGCGGCCTTCCGGGTCCTGTTCACGTGCGCCGCGCCGGATGTACAAGCCGCGCTGATCCCGACGCTGCCGTCCCGGGCGGTGGAACTGCTGTGCATGCCCGGCGGTGCGAACGCGACGGTGCGCGCCGCGCTCCTCGCCGAACACGGCCGGCTCGCGGCCCTGGCCCTGGCGACATACCCGGCGGACCTGTCGGACGAGGAGATCGCGCGGTTGCTGGACCGCGACGACCCCGGGGTCAACGCCGAGCTGTATGCCCACGCCCGGCTCACCCGCGAGCAACGCGTGCGGGTGGCCTCCGGGGCCGACCGGCACGGGCGTCCGCGCGCGGTCCCGGTCGCCGAAAGCGTCGCCTCCTGGGCGCGGAAGCCGCCACCTGAGCAGGTCCTCGACCGGATCGCGGCCGTGCGGTGTTCGGGGCATCCGCTGTTGCTGCGACATCTTCCGGCACACGCGGCCGGGCTGACCACGGCGCCGCGCCTGGCGATGCTGGTGCGGCTGTGGGAGTACGGCGGGCCGCGGGACGTGCAGGAGTTGCTGGACCCGACGAGCAAGGCCGCGAGAAGCCGACCGATCGACCGATGGACGTGGCCGCCCCACGTGTGCGAGGTGGCGCGGCGGGCGCTGGCCGCCGGGCCCGACACGGGACTTGACCTGCTGCGCGCGGCCGCCGCCGAGGCGGCGCGTCCCGAGGCGGTGATCGCGGATCTGCGCGGGGCCGCCCATGTGGTGCGCCCGTTCCGGGACGAGCCCCTGCCCTGGCCGGAAGTCCTGCGCGCCCAGGCCGAGGAGCCGTTCGGGGACAACCCGATCCGAAGCCTTTTGGACCACCCGGACTGCCCGACCGAACTCCGGAACGTGGTGCTGTACGGTCCCGTCCCGTACCGGACGTTGGGCCAATGGATGGAGACGGGCCTGGAGTCCGGCGCGCCGACCGTACTGGACGTGGCGGCGACCGCGTGCGTGGACGCCCCGCAGGCGGTCCGCATCATCACCGAACACGCCGCGTGGAAACCGGGTTTCCTCCGCGACCCCGCATACCGCGAGCTGATCCGGCACGTTCGCGCCCGACTCGACCGGCCCGACGCGTGGGTGGTCGCGGTGCGCCTGCTCTTCGGCTTCCCCGGCACCCTCCTCGAACTCCTCGACACCGCCGACGCGACGACCGCGGACGGCACTTCGTCCCGCTGACCGCGGCCGAGGTCACACCGGCGCGGTCGTGGCCGGCTCGTGGGCCACGCTGCGGTACGCGCCCGGGGTGCGGCCCATGGTGCGGGTGAAGGTGTCGATGAACGCACTGGTCGTGGCCCAGCCGCAGCGCCGCGCCGTCTCGGTGACGGTGGCTCCTTCGGCCAGATGGATCATCGCGTGGAAGACCCGGGTGTTGGTGCGCCATTGCGGGTAGGTCGTGCCGAACTCGGTGTGGAACAGGCGGGTCAGGGTTCGTTCGCCAACGCCGACATGGCGGCTCAACCAGGCGATCGTGCGGGGACGGCCCAGGTCCTCCTCGACCATCCGGCACGCGTGCGCCAGGCGCGGGTCCCGGGCCGTCGGCAGGGTCAGGGGCCGGACGTGGGCACGGCGCAGCCGGTCGTTCAATACCGCGCGCAGCCGCCGCGACTCGACCGCCGGCAGGTCCGGTTCGGTGCAGGCGACGAAGAGCTCACGGAGCAGACCGTCGACGGCCACCACCGTGGGCGAGTCCACGGGCAGGGGAATGTCGTCCGACGCGAAGCCGAGAGTGTGTACGGAGCTGCGGCCGAAGACCCGGTGCTCGTGCCACGTGTTCGCCGGGATCCAGACGGCACGGTCCCGGCAGGCCACCCACGATCCCCGCCCCGTCCGGATGGCCAGTACCCCGGCGCTGACGTGGATCAGCTGATGGAAGGTGTGCCGGTGGCGGTCGATGACCTCGCCGGCGGCGTGGTCGTGGACCGTCGAAGGCACGACCGAAGGGTGTTGGCTGTTTTGCGACACAAGTAGGCAGATTAATGGAAGAAAGCCATTGCGGCCTCGTGACAACGTGGCGCCATGAGCACGACACCGGGGGATTCGCGTCGACGGCGGCATCGACCCCGTCCAGGGGCGGGGTCGCCCGCCTACCAGGCAACGACGTCGGGGCGATCCGCCCACCGCGCCACGACGTCGGGGACGGAGGCCCGATGACGCCGACGCCCGCAGCGAAGGCATCCCGGGGCATCGGCGCCCGGATACGTCGCGCGGCGGTGGACACGCGTCCGTTCGCCGTGCCGGCCTATCGGCGGGTGCTGGTCGGCCAGGGGGCCTCGCTGGTGGGCACGATGGTCACCGAGGTCACCGTCCCGGTGCAGATCTACTCCATCACGCACTCGTCGTTCTACGTGGGCCTGGCCGGACTCTTCGGCTTCGTGCCCATCGTGGTGTTCGGCCTGTACGGCGGCGCCGTCGCCGACCGGGTCGATCGCCGCCGCCTGTGCCTGTGGTCGTCGCTGGTGACCTGGGCGGTGACCATCGCGCTGTTCGCCCAGACCCTCCTGCACGCGCGCTCGGAGTTCCTGCTGCTCGGCCTCGTCGCCGTTCAGGGGGCCGGCTTCGCCACGGCCTCCTCGGCGCGCGGTGCGATCATTCCCCGCATCGTGCCGCACGAGTTGATTCCCGCCGCGAACACCCTGAGTTTCACGGTGGGCAACATCGGCCAGATCGCGGGTCCGCTGGTCGCGGGCGTCCTGCTCACCCTTCCGCAGGGGTTCGCCTACGCCTACGGCGCCGACGCCATTCTGTTCACCCTATCCCTCTACTCGACGTGGAGACTTCCGCCGATCCCGCCGGCGGGGGCCGCGACGGGCACGGGGACAGGTGGCGTGTTCGAGGGCCTTCGCTTCATCGGCGGCAGTCCCATACTCCTGATGTCGTTCGCCGTGGACATCGCCGCCATGGTGCTGGCCATGCCGAACGCGCTGTTCCCCGAGGCCGCCGCCACCCGCTTCCACGGCGGGATCGGCGTGCTGTACTCGGCGGTCGCCATCGGATCCCTGCTGGCGGGCCTGTGCAGCGGATGGATCGCGCGCGTGCGCCGCCAGGGCGTCGCGCTCACCCTCGCGGTGGTCGCCTGGGCGAGTGCCATCACGTTGGCCGGCTTCACCCGTGCCCTCTGGCTCGCCGTCGCCCTCCTCGTCCTTGCCGGCGCCGCCGACCTGGTCAGCGCCGTGTACCGGCAGACGATTCTCCAGACCTGGGCGCCGGACGAGATGCGCGGACGTATGCAGGGCGTCTTCACCGTGGTCGTCGCCGGCGGGCCGCGCCTCGGCGACCTGCGCGCGGGAGCCATGGCGGCGACCACCACCCTCGGCATCGCATGGTCGGGCAGCGCCATGCTGTGCATCGTCCTGGTCCTGGTGGGCGCCCTGGCCGTACGCCCGTTCTGGCACTACGACGCCCACCGGAGGCACCCCGAGTGCCCCCCGCCGGCTCCCGACCCGCCCATCCCGCGATCCCAGTCCCCGGCGGAACCGGCCCGGTAGCGCGCGCCCGTGCGGGTGCCCCGGCTCGGCTCGCCGGGGCACGGTGGCGGGCTCAGGGCGCGAGGCCCGCCGTGGGGCCGTCGTGACGGGCACTGGAGCGCCAGTCGGCGACGCGGACCAAGGACTCGAGGTACGCGAGCCGAAACGGCCCCAGGTCGTCGCGGTCGCGCAGTGCCAAGACCTGCGGCGTCCACGAACCGCCCGGGCGGAACACCCCGGTGTCGAGCGACTGCCCGGGGAAGTGATCGCCCGTGGACACGGCGACCGGTGGTGTGCGATCACCGTCACGGACGCCGAGCAGCGCCTGCGCGTCCTCGTCGGCCGCCGGGCGCACCGACACACGGACCCGACCGTGGTGCGCCGCGACCAGGTAGGTCACCAACTCGGGGTCTAATCCGGGGGTATGCCAGTGCTCGCCGTTCGACAGGATGAGCGCGCTGACCAGTTCGTGCCGGAAATACGCCCGCGTGGAAAGCCCGTTGTTCCACGGCGCCTTGGACTTGGCCAGCAGGTGATCCGGCGGCTCGCCGCCACCGCCGCCGCGCAGCATGGCCTGGAACACGTCGTGGCACTTGCCGAGATCGTGGAACCTGGCGGCGCGGGCCACGGCTTCGCGATGCTCGTCGGTCAGCCCGGGAAGGGCGGCCGTGACCGCACGTGCCTCCTCCTCGGTCTCCAGCAGGTGCCGGTCGAGACTCACCCACGCCACGCACGCGATCGCGGGGGGCGTGCGTCCGGCGAAGAGCGAGGGCACCGGCGCGTCGCTCTCGGGCGCCCACCCCACCTCGGGGAGGTAGCCGCCGCGCGCCGCGTCGAGCACCACGGATGTTCCGGGGCGGAGATCGTCGGCCACGGCGTGCCGCCACCGGCCGTCGACGGGATCCCGCAGCCACACTCCCCGGTCGGCCGGCATCTCCCGGACGTCGGCGAGCGGCGCCTCGCACTGCTCGCCGCGCGCGGCTTGCGGCTCGTCCTCGGCGGGTTCCCCCGACTCCCAGACCCGCCACGCGACGAAGACCGTGTGCTCGTCGTCGGCGCAGACCCACGGACTCGCGTCGGCCGGAACCGCGCCGTATGCGTTGTCGAACATCGCCAACACGTCGTGCTCGCGCAGGATTCGGGAAGACGCCGCGCCTTGCTCGACCCGGGCGCGGAACAGGTCGACGGTGGTGACGGCCTCGCCCTCGTGCGCGTCCAACCAGGCCGCGACGCCCGCGTCCGGTCCCGGTCCGTCCGGAGGCACGCACCACAACAGGTCGCCGCCATCGAGGTGTTCGCCGTGCCGGTTGCAGCGACCGGCACGTTGCACGAGCGCGCTCCACGGGGCGAGTTCGGTCAGGAGCGTACGGCCGGACACGTCGGATCCGACGTCCAGCGCCCGCGTCGTGACCAGGATCCGGTCCCGGCCGGCCTCCTCCGAAACCGCCGCGCGATTTTGGCGGTCGACGGAACGCGCGTACGGATGCACCAGCACGATCTCCCGGCCGGGATGCGCCGCGCGCAGCGCACCGTGGACCGCGCGCGCCCGCCGCGCGGAGCCGAGCACGGCGATGGACTGCGTGCCGGGCAGGTGCGCGGCGCCCAGCGCGTCGACGAGGTCGTCGACGTACCGCGTGGGGTCCGGGTCCAACCGCCTGATCCGCCGAACCGCCGCGAGAGGAGCGCCCGCCGCCACGTCGGCGCCGTCGGTCGGGTCCCCGCCCCACGTCGAAGACATCCACGTGCTGCCGGTCGGCGCGGTCGTGCCGAACGATTCGCGCAGCGACTGCAACCGCTCACTCGTCGGCAACCCCGGTCCCAGCAAGTGCATTTCGTCGAACACCCAGTGGGTGTCGGTGTTGAGCAGTCCGAAGGACACAGGTGCCATCGCCCGCGCGTCGGCGAACCCGCGCATCAACGCCCGGCTCAGCAGCCCGTCGTGCGTACCCACCAGGATCGCGCTCCGCTCGGGAAACCGCCGCCACGTGCCGTTCTGCGACTCCGGACCGGCGAGCAGGTGCAGGTCCACCTCGTCCGCACACCCGAGGCGGCGCAGCCACTCGGCGACGCGCGCGTGGGTCGGCTCCGCGAGGCTGCCCTGCGGCAACACGTACACCAATCGCCTCGGTGTCACCTCGCCCGCGGACACCAACCGCCGGTACAGCCAGGCCAATACGACGGCGGCGCTCTTCCCGCCCCCGACGGAACGCGAACCAGCCGCGGCAGCCCGCGCTCCGCGAACCCGACCTGATAGGCATAGGGTCGATGGCCGGTCGCCGTGTGGAAGAACTCCCCGAATCGGTGCGTCACTCACGACTCCCTCGTCCGCCGGACTCCCGACTCTAGACGAGACATCCGACGGGCCGGCCGATTCCTCCGATCCAGCCGACTCGGCCCGACTCAGCCGAGGATGTGGTGGATGCGACGGTGCTGCTCCGGCGACAGGCGCTTCGCGTCGGGGCCGCGACGGTCGGCACGCCATGGTCCGCCCTCGGCCGACGACTTGCTCGCGTGGTTTCGCTGGGAAGTCGCCGGGTGGATCCCGTACTCGGCCAACCAGTCGGTGAATTCGGCTTCCGCGAGGACCAGGCCCCGCAGAGGCCCGTCGAAGACGTCGACGCCCACGGGCGGGACGCCGAATCGCGTCTTGGACAGCACCCTGGCCGGCAGCGTGGCCAGCAGGTCGTATTCGGCCGCTGACAGGTACGTGTTCGTGATCAGCCCCTGAATGGCGCCCGGTCGAACGACCGGCACCTTCTGGGTGAGTTTGAACTCGCAACTGCCGTCCGGCCGCTCGACACGTCGCAGTCGCAGGCGGGTTCCCGTCAGATACCGGTCGCCGATGGCCCAGGTGGTCGTGACGTCCGCCGGGGCCGGCGGTGCGGCCAGGAGGAACCGCCGTTCCCGTTCGATGCGCGCGTACTTGCCCGGGTGAGCCCACCGACCTCGAGACCCACCGGCTTCGCCCGTCATGAGGACAGTGTGCCGGCCGGCCGCAGCTTGGGTACCGCCTGGCGTCAGCGGGCGATCAGAGCCGGCACTCGGCAGGGCACCACCGACGGCATCGCCGGAATTCCGCTGCCGGACGGGGAGGCCGGCTCGGGCCTCGCCGTGTCTGTGGCGCGAAGCCCGACTGCCTGGTTTCCGACGGAGTTCGAGCATACGTACGTACGTCCGGGGCAGTCCTTCGCGACACGATGATCCGACCCGACAGGGAGGTCCCGATCGTGCGCAGGCTCCCGGCCGGACGCCCGGGTCGGCTTCTCGCCGTCGTGCTCGCCGCGACCATCGCCGGCTGGTCGACCGCCGGCTGCGACGCTTTCCAGGAGCACGTCTGCGGTGGCGGAGAGTACCCGGTCAAGCAGATCGGCAGCGCCACGGGAAGCCAATGCGTGCCCGACGACCGGGATCCACCGCCGGGCACCGTGCGCTATCCGGCCGGCAAGGTGCCGCGAACCGTGGGCGACAAGTGGGACAAACGCTGGAGCAGAACCATCTTCGACGCCAACGGCAATCCGGCCGCCGAGGACCCGACCCTGCCCCCACCCTGATTCGCGCGAAGGGCCGGCCGGCTCGTCTCCGGTCGGCCCGCAGGGACCAGGGCGTCGGCCCCGACCCCTCGAGGCTTCATCGACGACGGCGGTCGTGGCGCCGAAGTCGGGCGCGCGGCTCGGCGCACGACAGTACAGTCGCGCTGTGACCGACCTCGTGCTGTTGGCGACCGGCCGAGATGCCGATGTCTTCGCTCTCGACGCGCGGCGCGTCCTGCGCCGGTATCGGGACGGAGGCGACGTGGCCGCCGAGGCCGCGATGATGGCCCATGTCGGCGGGTTGGGATTTCCCGTGCCACACGTCTACTCGGCCGAGGGCGGCGATCTGGTCCTCGAACGACTCACCGGCCCTACCATGCTGCACGCGCTGGGCACCGGGGAGATCACCGCGTCGGCGGCCGCGGAACTGACTGCCGGCCTGCTCGCCCGCCTCCACGCGCTGCCGCCACGGATCCCGGGCAGGTCGGACGAGCACCCGGTGCACCTGGATCTGCACCCGGCGAACATCATGCTCGAAGCGCGCGGACCGGTGGTGATCGACTGGCGCAACTCCCGAGCGGGCCCACCCGAGTTCGACGTCGCCGTGTCCGCGCTGATCCTCGCCCAAGTCGCGGTCGACCCCGCCGGACCGGAGGCCGCGCTCGCCGTCGCGTTCCTCACCGCGTTCCTGGCCGCTGTCGGGGCCGTGCCTGCCGACGCGTTGGATGACGCCGTACGCTTCCGCCGAGCCGACCCCAACCTGACCGACCACGAGACCGACCTGCTGGGCGAGGCGGTCGCCTTGCTCGGTCGGTGTCGTGAGCACGGCCGAGGAGGGCCGGCTCGGCCCTCCTCGGCGCGGCGGTAGGCCCGGTGGGATGGGGTAGGCCTGCCTGTGGGTGGTCGCAGGGGTCAGATGCGGGCGCCGTTGTCGTGCGGGGTGTGGCCGGCGCGGGGGGCGCGTGGTGGCGTGGGCGTTGTGCGCGACTCCAGTGCGACTGCCACGGGTGTGGCGACGGTCACCGTGGAGACGGTGCCGGCGACTACTCCGATCAGCAGCGCCACTGCGAAGTCGGCCAGTGAGTCGCCGCCCAACACCGCCAGTGCGATCAGGACGAACAACGCGCCGGAACCGGTGTTCACGGTCCGCGGCAGGGTCTGGAACACCGCCGTGTCGGCGATCCGGGCGAGCGAGCGCTCACCGGGAGCGCGGCGCAGTTCGCGGAGCCGGTCGAAGACGACGACGGAGTCGTTGACCGAGTAGCCGATCACGGTGAGCAGCGCGGCCAGGAACACCGCGTCGACGGTGCGCCCCAGCCACGCGAAGGCGCCCACCACGATCAGTACGTCGTGCGCCATGGCGACGACCGCGGCCACCCCGAACGTCCAGCGGAACCGTATCGCCAGGTATGCCAACTGGGCGGCGAGCGCCGCCCCGAGGGCGATCGTGGCCTCGAGCCGCAGTTCCTTGCCCAGGCTCGGCCCGATGAACTCGTCGCGCACCTTCTGTGCGCCGTGGCCGAGTTCGACGACCGTCGCGGTGATCAGAGCCTCCTCGGCCTCGGTCGGCCTGCCCGTGCGTACGGTGAGTTCGTGATCACCCGAGGCCTGGACGACGGCCTTGGGGAATCCCGCGTCGGCGAGTGCCGTCCGGACCCGGTCCGGCTCGACCGCCCGCGTGGTCGCGTACTCGACGAGCCGGCCACCGGTGAACTCCACGCCGAAGTCGACGCCGCGTACCGCCACGCCGGACACCGCCAGGCCCAGCGCGAGCACGCCGGATACGACCGTCATGCGCCGGCGATGCCGCATGAGGTGCGGATCGCGCCCGGCCAACCACTCGCGTACCCGGCCCGCGTGCGCGATGCCGCTGATCCGGGGCCGGCGTCGTACCGCCGCCCGGGTCACGGCGAACTCGGCCAGGACCCGGGTGACCACCAGCGCGCTGACCATCGACGCGAGCACGCCGATGCCCAGCGTCACCCCGAATCCGCGCACCGGGCCGCCGGCCAGGAAGAACAGCAGACCGGCGGCGATCAGGGTGGTGACGTTGGAGTCGGCGACGGCGCCGAACGCGTTGCGGAATCCCCGGGCCAGGGACGGACGCAGCGCCGGTGCGGCTCGTGCGAGGTATTCCTCGCGGGCCCGTTCGAAGACCAGCACGTTGGCGTCGACCGCCATCCCGACGGCCAGTACGAACCCGGCGAGTCCGGGCAGGGTGAGGGTGGCGCCGACGCCGACCAAAGCGGCGTACGCGATCAGCCCGTAGCCGACCAGGGCCAGTGCGGCGAGGACGCCGAGCAGGCGATACACACACGCGATGAACAGCGCGGTCAGCGCCGCGCCGACGATCGCGGCCCATCCGGCGGCCTCGATGGCCCGTTCGCCCAGCGTGGGTCCCACGGTGCGATGCTCGACCGTCTCGACCGGCACCGGCAGCGCGCCGCCGTTGATCAGCAGCGCCAGTTCGCGCGCCTCACGTTTGTCGAAGTCGCCGCTGATGCGGGTGGACCCGCCGAGGATTCCGGTACCGCACCGCACCGACTGCTCGACCTGGGGCGAGGAGACGACCCGGCCGTCCAGGGCGATCGCCACGCGCCGCGCCGGGGTTCCCGACGGTGCGCACGCGGCGTCCGCGGTGAGTTCGGCCCAGGCCCGTTCGCCCCGGCCGCGCAGGTCGAGCGTGACGTGCCAGCCGCCGCCGGCGGGATCCAGGAGCGCCTGGGCGCGGTCGACGTCGGCTCCGGTCATCCGTGCCGCGTCCAGTTCCAGCATGTGGCCCGACTCGTCGGGCAACACCCGGCGTCCCTCGGCGTCGGGTGTGGTCGGGGCGCCGGTCGCGTCGACCCCGTCGAGAACGGGGTGGAAGGTGAGCTGCGCGGTACGGCCGAGCACCTCGGCGGCGCGGCGTGGGTCCTGTACTCCGGGGAGTTCGACGATGATTCGTCGTTCGCCCGAGCGGACCAGGGTGGGTTCGGTGACGCCGAGCGCGTCGACGCGGCGACGCAGCACCTCCAGGGTTCGATCGGTGGCGTCGCGGTCGGCTTTCGCGGTGGGCGAGTCCCGGGTCTCCAGCACGATCTGGGTACCGCCGCGCAGGTCGAGGCCCAGTTGCGGTGGCACGGTGGCGGCGATGTAGGTGGACATGACGAGGATGGCGAGGGCGAACAACGCCCGCACCACGGTGGCACGTGGCAAGGATGGTCTCCACGGATACACCGCGGCCGGTGGTCGGCGCACGGCGATCGGACTCAGGGAAGGTCTGGAGCCCGGGGAGACGGTGGAGCGCGGCCCGGCGGGAGCGCGTAACGGCGCGGCGAAGGATCGGCGTCGGCGCCGAGTGCGGACGTTCGATGCCCCGCCTGTGGCGGGAGCACGACGGCGCGGCCGGTGAGCGCCGCGTCGTAGGGGTGGTGGAGGTGGTGCCGCTCGTCGTGGAGGTCGCGGGCCGCGAGCGGTGCCGGCGGGCCGCGTCGCACGTCGCGCGTCGCCTCGTCGGCGGCGTCGCGTACGTGCCCCGGATCGGCGACGGTGTGCGCGGAAACGGAGACGGAGGCACGGTCGGGGTCGGGTGCGCCGGCCGCATGGGCGGACGCGGGGGCGGCCGACGCGCCGAGCAGCGCGAGGGCGACGGCGAGCAGCGCCCCGAGCCACCCATCGCGCCGGAAGCGCGCGGCGCGCCGGGTGCGGGCGAAGGCATGTGCGCTGCGGCTGCGGCGGATACCGGGAGAGCCGACGCGGGGAGGACGTACGGCGACGTGTCGCCGGGTCATCGCGCCCTCCTCGGTCTGCGCCGTTCCCACGTCGACGCGGGCACGATCCGGTTCACGGTCGCAACGCCCGGCCCGCCGCTTCGAGTTCCCGGGAGGCGGCTACCGGGGCCGAGCCGCCTCCACGGAAGCGGTGTGTGCGTCGAGCGGACCCGGGTGGCGGTGGCGGTGGCGGGTCTCCAGCATGCCGTACGCGATCAGGATCGCGGCGATGGCGGCGATCTGGACCAGGGCCGAGCCGAAGCGGCCGATCGGGATGGTGGCGAGCAGGGTCATTACGGCGCCGATCCGGTAGCCGTTCGGGGTGATGCGGAAGGCGCGGCGGGTGGCCACGACCGAGGCGAGGTAGAGCGCGAGTCCACCCACCAGCGTGCCGGCGTGGACCGTGTCGAGGCGGTCCGAGGGACGCGCCATCGCTCCCTTGACGCCGGCCGCGAACAGCAGCATGCCGAGCAGCAGTCCGTAGTGCACGTACCCGTAGATGTTGAGCGCGCGCAGATTGCGGGCCTTGGGCTCCAGCCGCTCCAGGACCGCGACGGCCCGCTCGTCGTCCTCGGCGCCGAAGTACGCCCACCAGATGGCGAAGCACACCGTCAGGGTCGACGCCGCCGTCGCGATCAGCGTCGCGTTCAGCGCGAGGCCCTGCGCGCCGACGCCGATCGCGATCACCGACTCGCCCAGCGCCACGATCACCACCAGACCGTGTCGTTCGACGAAGTGCGGGACGCTCAACCGGAAGCCGTCGTTGCCGGCGACGTAGGGCGTGATGATCTGCACGACCAGCGCGGCGGCCCACACCGCGAGTTGCGCGGTGGTGTCGAGGAAGCCGCCGACCACGATCAACGCGGTACTGGACATGTTGAACGGGGCGATCCGTACGAACGCCCGCCGGGTGCCGCCGGAGGCCAGGAACATCGCGAAGTGCACGCCGGACAGCATCAGATACCCGAATCCGAACGCCTCCCCGGTCCCGTCGAAGGCGTGCGGAACGGCCAACGCGACCACGAGGAAGCCCGCCATCCCGACCATCAGGAGCGCCTGGCGCACGGGCGTGGTCGGCGGCACGGTGTTGGTCAGCCACACGTAGCCGCTGTACATCCACCAGATCAGCGCGAGCATGAGCACCACCCGGGTGATCCCGGTCGGGTTCAGCTCGTGCGCGATCGCGGCGGTCAGCTGGGTCACCGTGAACACGAAGACCAGGTCGAAGAACAGCTCCAGGGTGGACACCCGCACGGTGGGCTCCACCGGGGCGGCCGGTGTCGCGGGCGTCGCGGGCGTTGCGGAAGTCGCGAGCGGCGCGGCGGGCTCGGGACGGGGATGGTCACGGCGACATTATGGGGACGCGGGTGAACGCCCGCGTCCTCGGGGCCGGCAATGCCGCGGTCGGGGCTTCACGGGTCGTCGCGGGGCGGTGCGGGGCGGGGCAGGGGCGGGCCCACACTCCGCCCGGACCACCCGAAGGAACGGCCCGCCGCCGACGAAGAGCGAGGGTGATCGGATCGCGGTACGGCCTGCGGCCCCGGGACGGGGTGTGGTCAGCGTCCGGACGCGCGGTTGTGGGCGGCCGTGGAGCGGTCCGCGTGGATGTCGTCGAGGGAGGGCTCTCCGGTGATGATCCACAGATGGTCGAACGGGTCACGGATGCGTCCCGAGCGTTTCCCGTACGGCCGGTTCTCGATGGCCACGACCACCTCGGCTCCGTGGGCGGTCATGCGTTCGCCGACCTCGTCCGGGTCCTCGACCTCGATCTCCAGCAGGACCGGCGAGCCGCCCAGATCACGTGGGGATACCCACCCCCACGCGGAAACGGCGGGGGAGACCCGGAACGACCACCCGGCGAGACGGAGCTCCACCACGGTGGGGCGGCCGTCGTCGCCCGGCGCACGAAAGACTTCCTCGGCGCCGAGGACTTCCCGGTAGAAGGCCGACGCACGGTCGGGGTCGGACACGATCAGGCGAGGGAGAATTCGGGTTTCCGTCATGTACCGATCATGAGACGGAGGAGGCGGCCGAGTCTTGAACATTTGGGATCGGCACCGCTCCCGATCCCGGGCCGACCGAAGGTCGACCGGACGTGATCGTCCCGCCGGAGGACCGGTCGAGGGCCGACGGCTTACCGGCGGACGCACCTTCGGCCCGCAGCCACTCGGTGGGCGTGCATCCGGCCATGGCCCGCCACTCCCGGGAAAGATGCGCCTGATCGGCGAACCCCGACGCGGCGGCCACGTCCGCCAGACCGGCCCCTGCGGTGCCGACGGCCGCGAGCCGGCGTCGGACGGCCTCGAAGCGGACCAGACGCTGGTACTCCTTCGGCGTCACCCCGCACTCCGCACGAACCCTGGTGCTCAGGTGCCGCCTGGAACATCCGAGTCGGCGCGCGGCCTCGTCCACCCGGGCGGTGCGGGCCAGGGCCGCGAGCATGGCACGCAACTCGCCGGCGTCGTCGCGCTCCCCGTGCCGGGCCGCACCGGCGAGCAGGGACCGTTCGACCAGCGCGCGACGTTGCGGCCAGGTCCGACAGCCCGCCAGCCGCTCCGGCAGATCCGCGAGCGAGGGAACGACGTCGGCGAGATCGACCACGTGTCCGGCCAGCGCGGACGCGGGCAGCCCGAGCAACGCCCTGGCCCCCACCGGGTCGAGCGTCAGGTACACGCCACGCGTGCATCCTCGCTGCCGCAGCTCGGCCGCATCCAGGTGCAGGCCGGCCACGACGGCACGGAGGCGACTGCGCGAGTGCGAACGTGCGACCCAGTCGACCTCGAGAAAGTCGGCCTCGGGAATGGTGATCGACACGGTGGACGACGGCAGCCCACGATGAACGCCCTCCGAGCCCGACCCGAGATCGTACGCATCCAACGTCGCCGCGAACGGCCCCAGGGAGGAGCCTTGCCTGATCATCACCCCAGTCTCCCACCACACCCGACGCAAGACCCGACCCCTGCCCACGCGCGGGCCGAAGCCCGTCGGGCGAACCCCTCCGACGCCCCGGCGACGGCGGTGGTCGATCAGCCGTCGTGCCCGACCCGGGTCATGCGCGGGTGGAGGCCCGGTCGGCGGTGGGGGCGATGGCGACCGAGATGTTGAAGTCGACCGGGCCCAGGACCCCGTACAGGCGCAGCCACAAAGGCATCAGGAGTTCCGTCGCGCGGGCGCTGGACAGGTCGCCGAGGTCGATGATCTGGGCGGTGGTCCATCCGAAGGAACCCAGCAGGGTCGCGACTTCGGCCTTGGCGGCTTCGTCGTTGCCGCTGAGGAACACGTTGTGGTGGCCCGGGACGAGGCCGGGCTCGACCATGACCGTGTTGTTCATCGTGTTGAGGGTCTTGACGACCCGGGTTTCGGGGAACGCCTTTTGCAGTTGCTCGGCGAGGCTGCCGCCGTCCGGGGTGAAGACCTTGGGCGGGAAGCCCTCGGAGAAGTCCAGTGCGTTGGACACGTCGACGAGGATCTTGCCGCGCAGATTGTCGGCCCCCGCCGCCTCCAGCACGGCCGCCGAGACCAGGCCGCCGGTCGCGTTCACCACGAGTTCGCCGGCGCCGGCCGCGTCGGCGAAGGTGCCGTGCGCGCCGCCGTTGTCCGCCGCCCACTGGCGGGCCTCGGCGTTGTCCGCCGTCCTGGAGCCGAGCGTGACGTGATGCCCCAGTGAGGCGAGCTTGCCGGCGAGCCGTCGTCCGACCTCGCCCGTGCCCAGTACGCCGATCCTCATGTGCTGTTCCCTCTCGTACCAAAACGCCGAGCGACCACGGCAGCAGACGATGCGGTGGCCGGCCGGTTTCGTTCGACCGATTGATCCATGCGACCGTAGATCGCACCCGGCCCGGGCGGAAGTACGCACTATTCGGTACCTCACCGGCCGGATCCCGCAGAGCCCGCGCGCGTCGGATCGAACCCCACCAACGCACGGACGTGTCGGTCGGTGCCTCGGGGCCCTCGAAGTGGAACGGCACACCGAGTCGCTCCGCGAGGACCCGCCCGACTGTGCCGGCCTCCTCCGCGCCGAGTGGAGGGGTCAGCCTCGGAATGTTCGTCGGTACGTGCCCGGGGAGACGCCGATCGCGGTGTGCAGGTGTTGTCGCAGGGATACGTCGGTGCCGAAGCCGGCGCGTTCGGCGATTCGGGATACCGGTAGGTCGCTGGTCTCCAGCAACTCCCTGGCCAGGTCCACGCGTTGCCGGGTGAGCCATTGGCCGGGGCTTTGGCCCACCTCGGCTCGGAAGCGGCGGGTGAAGGTGCGGCGGCTCATGCCCGCGTGTCGGGCGAGGTCTTCCAGCGGCAGCGGTTCGTGCAGGCGTTCCAGGGCCCATGCCCGGGTGGCGGATGTGCCGGTGTCGGCGGCCGGGGGTACGGGGCGTTCCACGTACTGCGCCTGGCCACCCTCGCGCTGTGGCGGTACGACGCAGCGGCGCGCGACCAGGTTGGCGATCGCGCTGCCGTGGTCGACCCGGATCAGATGCATGAGCACATCGATCCCGGAGGCCGCGCCCGCCGAGGTCAGGACCCGGCCGGCGTCCACGTAGAGCACGTCGGAGGTCACCCTGACCTGCGGATACAGGCGACCCAGGCGCTCCGCGTGCCGCCAGTGCGTGGTGGCCGGCCGGCCGTCCAGCAGGCCGGCGGCGGCCAGTACGTAGGTGGCGATGCAGATCGAGACGATGCGGGCGTCGGGCGGGATGAGGCGCAGCGCACGGGCCAGCGGCGCGGGCATCGCGGCGCCGTCGACGATCTCCGCGAATCGTTCGGACGCCGGGATGACGACCGTGCCCGCGCTCGCGAGCACCGCGGCGTCGTGTTCGACGGTGATCGCGAAGTCCGCCGCGGTGCGCACGGGGCGCCCGTCGATCGAGCAGGTCACGACGTCGTACAGCGGCCGGTGCGCGGCGTCGGTGGCGGCCCCGAACAGACGTGCGGCGAGACTCAGCTCGAACGGGATCACGTCGTCGACGGCGAGTACGACCACGCGGTGCGGAACCGGCGCGGGCTCGTCCGAGACCGGCGCGGGGATGCACGGGAACGGCGCGGAATCCGCGTCGAGCGCGACGGAAGCGGACGATGTGCTGACGATGGCCATGGCCCGATCATTGCACATGATGACCTTCGGGCCACTGTTTTGCCTGCTCGCACCCCGGACATGCTGGGTCCCATGACAAGCACGGATGCCACGACCGCACAGGATGTGAAGCGCACCATGAAGGCGATGAGCCAGGACGTATACGGCGGGCCCGACGTCGTCCACGAGACCGAACTGCCCAGGCCGGTGCCGGGCCCGTCCGAGATCCTGGTGCGGGTACACGCGGCGGGCATGAATCCGACCGACTGGAAGCACCGCCGATTCGCCGGCTTCCTGGGCCGGCTTCCGCTGGTGCTGGGCTGGGACGTCTCGGGCACGGTCGAGGCGGTCGGCATCGGGGTGACGCTGCACGAGCCGGGCGACGAGGTGTTCGGCATGCTGCCGTACCCGTCCGGGGCCGGGGCCTTCGCCGAGTACGTCGTGGCCCCCGCGCGGGCGATGGCCGCCAAGCCGAAAAGCCTCGACCACACGCAGGCCGCGGCCGTGCCGCTGGCCGCGCTCACCGCCTGGCAGGCCCTCGTCGACACCGCCGGCGTGCGGCCCGGTCAGCGGGTGCTGGTACACGCGGCCGCGGGCGGGGTCGGCCACTTCGCGGTGCAGATCGCCAAGGCGCGCGGCGCCCACGTGATCGGGACGGCGAGCGCCGCCAAGCACGACGTGGTCCGCTCGCTCGGTGCCGACGAGATGATCGACTACCGGACGCAGGACTTCACCGCGATCGAACCCGTCGACATCGTGCTGGACGCCCTCGGCGGCGACACCGCCACGCGGTCGCTGGACGTACTCGCGCCGGGCGGACAACTCGTGTCGATCGCCCTGACCCAACTGCCCGACGACCTGGCCGACCGGGCGGCTCGCGCCGCGGCGGGCCTCCGGGTACGGCCGATCCTCGTCGAAGCCGACCAGGAAGGGATGCGCGCGCTCGCCGCCATGATCGACGCCGGATCGCTGCGCCCCGTCGTGGAGGCCGTGTTCCCCCTCGCCGAGGCCGCCAAGGGCCACATGCTGGGCGACACGGGCCGGGTGACCGGCAAGGTCGTCCTGACGGTGCCGTAGGGTCCGCGGGGTCGCCGCGAGTGCTCCCGGCGGTGGACGGCACCGGTCGTAGCGCAGTTTCATGGCGGCCATGATGCGTAGAAGGTTGTCCGCCGCTGTCGCCGCCGCGACTGTCGCCGTCGTGTTCGCCGCCGTGACGTCGTGTTCCTCGGATTCCTCGGATTCCTCGGGCGGATCCGCCGCCGAGGGCCGACCAGGCGCGTCGGGAGCGGGGTCGCCGGCATCCGACCCCGCGCCGACGTCGACGGCGACCGTCGCGACGTCCCCCGCCCCGACCGGGCCGTGCGCCGGCGGGACCTGCGAGATCGAGGTCGCCGTGGGGGATCGCGTGACGGTGCCGAAGACGTACGGCCTCGGACCGATCGAGGTGACGGCGATCACCGGCAAGTCGGTCGAGATGGTCGCGCCGGTGACGGGGTCGGGCTTCAGCATCTCGGGGTGTTCCGGTGGCGGCGGCGTGTCGTCCCAGGGCGGTGGCGGCGTAAGAATGCGCTGCGACCGGGGGACTGTCGCGACCGTCAACAACACCATGAGCCTGGAGGTCGTCGAGATCCGCGACAAGACGGCCGTCCTCAGTGTCAAACCTGCCGGCTGACCGGCCCTGGCCGCTTCCACGGTCGGAGCGATCAGCGTCCACGTCGGACTTCGGGGATGTGGGCCGGGTCATCTGCGGAGGAATGCCGCCGTGGTTGCCACGAACCGGCCGGCGTCGTCGAGCCACGGATAGAGGCCTGCCCCCGGCTGCACCACGAGTGTGGCGTCGGGGAACACCGCCGCGAACTCGGCCGCGGCCACGGGCGGACTGTTCACGTCGAACTCTCCGGTGAGCAGCAGAACGCGAGCCTCGCACGAGGCGAGCGCCGCACGAGTGCTCTTCGGGGTGAAGGCGCCCTCGGCCCCGAAGAGAGCGACAGCGTCCCGGTTGCCCGGCCGCGCGGCTGCGTGGTGCTTCCGTGTCGTGGCATCCCACCGGCCCCAGAAGAAGGGGGCGACGGTTTCCCAGTCCGGAGTTGCGCGAGCTCGCGCCGCGCCTCTCCCGTGATGGTTGTGTCGACAGCTCTGGGGCTGGGGCCGATGAGGGCGAGCTTGTTGACCTTTTCCGGTGCCGAGCCGCATATTGCGTCGCAATGTTCGTGCCGGCGGAATGGGCGAGCAGGTCCATCCGCGGAAGGCCGAGGTGATCGCGCAGTGCCTCGACGTCGTCGACCAGGCGATCGCAACTCGATCAGCACGATGCGCCCTGGCTCCAGGGACGGCTCTGGGGCCTCGCCGAGGGATCTCCGAGACTCTCGATGAAACCGCGCGCTGCACCCGCTGTGTCAACGCGCTCACCCGGGGGAGGAAACGCTTCACGCCCCACAATGTCGACGAGCTGAGGCGTCTCGTCGAGGAGGATCTGAGGCTGAACCGGGCAGAACGTCCGGCGGTTGGCAGGCCGCGTACGACGAGATCAGTCGCGGTCTCGACCTTCCCCCGAAGGTCGCCATCGCCACCGCCACCTCGTCGGCATCGGTACGCGCTCCGTGGCTCGCCAGATCCAGCGCGACGTACTCGAGGGTTGACGCCTCAGCCGTTCCGACAACGACCCGGACGCAAGCCGTTGCCCGGGTCCGCGCCGATCGCGCGGGCTCCGGAACGACTGACCCCGTCCGTCGCCGCTCGTTACCGCGAGCCGGCGGCCACCAGCTTCGCGGTGATGGGTTCCAGCTCGGCGATCAGCTCGTCGAGTTCGGCGGGGGACAGGGCGTCGTACGGCGGAGCGGCGAGTTCGTCGGTGAGAGTCTCGACGCGTTGTTTGGTCTCGCGGCCCGTGTCGGTGAGTCGGCCGTCGGCGTCGAGGAGTCCGCGCTCGCGCAAACCGCTCATGATCGCCGTCAGCAGCTTCTTCGGCAGGTGGTGGACGCGTCCGAACGACTCCGGCGGATGGATGCCGCGCGCCGCCGCGTCCAGCAGGTGGGCCTCCGTACCGCCGATGCGCGCGCCGACGAGCGCGGCGATGTGCCCGTCGCAGCGGTGCTCCCGCAGCATGGTCGCGGAATGCCACAGCCGGGTGACCGGGTCGCTCGGCACCGCAAGGGAGCGCATCCCGGCGTACATCACCCGACCTCCCACGGGAGCGCTCGTCGCGGCCTTGGTGGCCAGGTCGGCGGCGCGCACCAGGCCCGGGGAGCCGGCCGTTTCGTCGCCGAGGATGCGCCGCAGGGAGGCCGCGCTGCCCCGCTCGCGCGCGGCCAGGGACGCCTCGGGCGGGATCGTCTCCCACGCGCTCGGGATGTGCCGCGCGGCCTCACCCTCGGCGAAGCTGTAGAAGGCCGCGTGCACTACCTGTGCCGGCACCCGCCCCAACGGCGCGGCGCGGCTCGCGAAGTAGCCGTCCCAGTAGGTGCGGTGGCCGAGCGCGGCCAACTCCTCGTTGCACTCGTCGGCGAAGAAGGTGACCAGGCAGATCGGCTCCAGAAGCCCGAACATGCGACGGGCGATGTGAGTCATGGCGCACATCATGCCCGCGATCACCAAACCGGCGGGCTTCCACCGGGAACCGATTCGGACGGACCCCGCTCCAGCCCCGCGACCGAAAGCGCAAACCTCGGTAGGGCCGGACGGTGCAGGACGGGGTGCAGGCCGATGGCCGTACAGGTACACGCCGTTGCCGCCGACGGTGTCGCTCGCGGGCGCGGTGAGCGGGCCGCGCACGCGTGGTGCCGGTGGTGACCGGGACGGGTGGGGCGAAGTTCGCCTGCTGCCGGCCCGATTCGGACTCGTCGGTGAACGTGGCCGTGGCCGGTCGATCGCCGGACGCCGACCACAGGGTGCCGGTGTGCGTTCCGGTATGGGTGGCGCCACCCACGCGCCGCGCGGCCCGCCGACGATGAGTCCGACCGTGCGGGGACGCTGCTCGGCGTCACGGGAGGACGGCGACGGCGAGCGGGAGTCGGCCCACGGGGAGGCGCGCGGTGGTGCCGGTGGCGGTGTCGACCAGCGTGAGGCCGTTCCAGCCGCCGTCTCGGGTGAAGCCGCCGGAAACGTAGGCGGTGCGGCCGTCGAGGGAAAGGGTGACGGTCTCGTGCGGCCCATCGAGCGGGACGACGCGTTCGGTTCCGTCGGGGGCGCGGATGGTGAGCGACGGGCCGGCGTCGACGTCGGAGTCGATCGGGCCGGTGGCGACGACGTACAGGGTGCCGTCGGGGGCGACGGTGACGCCGTGCTGGTGCGCGTTGGCCGTCATCGGTTCGACGGTGACCCGGTCGGTCGCCGGGTCGACGACGGCGAGCCGTTCGCCCTCGAAGGGGAGCAGCAGGGCGCCGTCGGACGGGCGGACGGCGGTGTAGTGCGGCTTGAGCCAGGAACCGAGGCCGCCTCGGGTGCCGTACGGGGCCACCTCGATCCGGCGCGTGGCCCAGGTGGCGGTGTCGACCGTGCGCACGTCGAAGGAGTCGTGGTCGGTGACGTAGACGTGGCGACCGTCGGCGGAGACGTCCACGTCGAAGGGGCGGCGGCCGACCGGAACGACCCGGGTGACGGCGCGGGTCGCGACGTCGACGACTTCCAGGGCGCCGTCGCCGCCGGGCACGTTGACGCCGACGTAGATCCGCGTGCCGTCGGGGGAGAGGGCGATGCCCATGCCGCCGCCCCGGTACTCGCCGGTGGTGACGCGGCCGGTCCCGGTCGCGTACGGGATCCGCGCGACGAGTGCGCGGGCGCGGGTGTCGACGACGGCGACGCCCTCGGCGGTGGCCACCCACGCGGTGCCGTCGAGGACGACCACGAGCCCGTACGGCGCGGTGCCGACCCGGACGGAGCCGAGGTCGGCGGCGCGGCCGGCGCGGGTCGGATCGACGAAGGTGACGGTGTCGGCGCCGAAGTCGGTGACGAGCAGGGTGGTGGAGGACGAACCCGGTCGGGCCGGGACCGAGGCGGCGGAGGTCGTGACAGGGGCAGGGGCAGGTGCCGGTGCCCGGGCGGGGGCGGGCCCGCCACAGCCGGCGAGCAGAGCGGCGGCCAGTACGGCGAGTACGCCGGCCCGAACGGCGCCGTTCGGGCCGGTCACGCCCCATCCCGGCGCGAGGCGTCGGTGCGTCGCTCCGCAGCCCGCAGGGCGGCGGCGATCTCCCGGAAGCCGCGACGCTCGGCATGGGCGCGGGCCGTGATGCGGTCGCCGTCCGGCAGCAGCGGATCGGCGCCGTGGGCGAGCAGAACGTCCACCACGTCGCGATGGGCCGGCCCGCCGTCGCCGAGGATGACGGCCTCCAGCAGGGCGGTCCAGCCGAGGTCGTTGACATGGTCGACGTCGATCGCGGTCTCGGCGAGGACGGCGCGGACGTACGCGACGTGACCGCGCTCGGCGGCCGGAATCACCGACACCCCGCCGAACCGGTTCCGAAGCGTGACGTCCGGCCGGCCGGCCGGCAGCGCGCGCATCATCGCCACGCTGCCGGTGACCCCGGTGACCAGCCACGGGCTGTCCAACCGGTCGTCTCGGGCATCGACGTCCGCCCCGGCCTCGACCAACAACTCGGCGACGGCGACGTGATCGGCCAGGGCGGCGCACAACAGCGCCGTGCGGCCGAGGCCGTCCCGCGCTGCCGGATCGGCGCCCGCAGCGAGCGCGGCACGCACACCGTTCAGATCACCGCGGCCGGCCGCATCGGACAGGGCCCGGTCGGCCGGGGACATGGGACGTTCGGTCATGACGGCTCCTCCACGGGGCAGAACGGCAACTCCCATCCTGCGCCCGGCCCCTTCACCCGCCGTCGGCGACTCGACCGATCCCACGACGACGGCCGACCGACATGGGGGTCATCCGATCGGATGATCCCCGCCCTCACGCCGCCGGGTCGGCTGCGCGCACGACCACACGTTCCGGCGGAACGTGCATCCGCAGGAGGGTTCCGTACTCAGCGGGTTTCGACCACGACCTTCACCTCCGTCGCCAACGCCCGGTGACATGGGATTTCAGCAGGGTGGGCCGAGGTCGTGGCGGTGGCGGCGGCTTTTTGTTGGGCGCTTCGCGCCGGCTCGCGAGGGACCACTTTTCTGCTCCCCCGCTTCGCTCCTCCGCAGAAAAGCGGCCCCTCGCTCGGGGTCGGCTGTCCCTCCGCTTCGCTCCGGGCCATCCGACCCAAACTTTGCGGCTCCGCCGCTCTCCGCGCTTCGCGCGTCGATCGCGTGGGCGGCCTGGGTCGTGGGCGCTGACGCGCCACGGGGTGAGTGGTCGGGGAGGCCCGGTCCCGATGCGACGCGGGCCCCTCCCGAGGCGGCCACCGTCGCGACACGGGCCTTGCCCGGTGACCCGAGTCGTCGGTGCATCCCGTCGGCGCGTCGGAGTGCTCAAGCCCGCGCTGCTTGCGGGCAGGTCGAATCGGTGCCGTCCCCACCGCATGTGGTGGCGGTGGGGACGGTGTCCGAGTGGCGGTGGCACGGCCCGGTTCGGGACCGACGGGTCTCGGTGCGTGGCGGGGGTGCCCGGGTATCGCGGGTTCAGTGCTTGAGGGCTACTTCACCCACAGTTCGTAGTTCTCGAACTGGCCCCCGCCGGTGCACTGGTAGGTCGACCAGCGATGGGCGTTGATCCCCTGGTTGCCGGTGTCGTTGCACGCACTGGCCCAGTAGTAGTCGGTGATGTAGGTGTAGCCGGGGCTGGCCGGCGGGTGACACGGGTGGTCGCAGGCGACCGTCGCGGGGGCGGCCTGGGCGGGAGCCGCGCCCAGCACGGTGCCGGTGAGGATGGCGCCACCGGTGGCGAGACCGAGTACGAAGTTGCGGAGACGCATGATGATGTCCCTTCGAAGCACGATGTGTGGACATCCCGTACACGGTCGGTGACGGCTCCTGGTATGACGCAAATGGTGTGACCTGCGTCACATTGTTTGGTTCGTGCGATAGCGTCTTCATGTGGGGTCGTTCGTGTGGCGGGCGCGAAACGCTGCTGCCTTGACCCGGTTTTGGCAGGCCGTGGAGCAGAACTGGCGGCCGGCGTTGCGTGAGGTGTCCACATAGGCCCGGTCGCAGCGCGGGGCTCCGCAGAGCCCGAGGCGTAGGAGTCGTCGGCGCCGTGGAAGTGCACCTGCCAGGGTTCGCCGGGTGCTGATCATGTGCCGGGTCTACGCGCTCGTCACCGACCTGGCCCCATCGACCGGAAGCGGCCGGTACCTGGCCGTCTTCGGCACCGGTTGGGGCATTGCCGCGACCCTCGCCCCCCTGTGCGGCACCCAACTCCTCGCCCGCACGGGAGCGATCGCGCTGTGGTCCACGATGGCCGCCCTCTGCCTGCTCCTCGCCGCGACGCACCTCCGCACGACGCCGCGACCCCCGGCGCTCCACCGTCCCTCGAAGCCGACCAGCCCCGGAGAACCCGACAGCGCGTAGGAGTTGCCGGCCCTATGCTGCCGATCATGGGGAGTCTTTGGCGAATACCCGCATGGGTGCCGCGCGGTGCGGCCGCCGGGGCCCTGGGTACGGCGGTCGTCGGCGTGTTCGTGGTGGTGTTCACGATCGTGGACATGGTGCCGATGGACGGATCGGACGCGCTGGGCCTGGTGCCGGTCTTCGCCGCGTGCGCCGCGCTGTTCGTCCGGCGGGAGTACCCCGTCACGGTGCTGCTGCTGACCCTGCTGGCGTCGGGGGTGTACTACCCGTTCGTGGTGGCGGACGGGCCGCTGTTCGTGACCTTCGCCGTGGCCCTGTACAGCGCGGCGGCGCGCGGGCGGCTGGTGATCGCCATCATCGTCGGCGCCGGTTTCGCCACCGCCGTCGGCGTCGCCGAACAGCGCAGCGGTGAGAACCATCTCGACGACGCCGCGCTGTTCCTGATGTTCGGCTGGATCGTCGCGGTGATCGCGATCGGCGGGATGCTGCACAACCGCAATGCGTACCTGGCCGAGGCGCATCGCCGCGCGGAGGAGGCGGAGCACACCCTGGAGGCGGAGGCCCGGCGCCGGGCGGTCGAGGAACGACTGCGCATCGCACGAGAGTTGCATGACGTGCTGGGCCACCACCTGTCACTGATCAACGTGCAGTCCGGGGCCGCGCTGCACGGTTTCGCGCGTGCTCCGGATCGGGCCGAGCAGGCGCTCGACGCGATCAAGCGGACCAGCCGCGACGCGCTGCGCGAACTGCGCGAGACACTCGGCGTGTTGCGGCAGGTGGACGAGGAGGCGCCGACCGCGCCCGCCCCCGGCCTGGCCGCGCTCGACGAGCTGATCGCGCACATGGCTCGGGCGGGTATCGGGGTGCGCCTGGAACTCCCCGACGGCTCGCCGCCCTTGCCGCCGGCGGTGGACCTGGCCGCGTATCGGATCGTGCAGGAGGCGCTGACGAACGTGACCCGGCACTCGGGGGCGGCGTCGGCCGTGGTGCGGATCGAGTTCGAGGAGAGGCGGGTACGAGTGCGGATCGACGACGACGGGCGGGCCGGCGCGGGGGGTTCCCGGGACGGCCGCGACGCGGAGCGGCCGGAGGACACCCGTGGCGCGGCGGGCGGACCCGGCGGCGGAAGCGGGGTCGCGGGCATGGGAGAACGGGCCCGAGCCCTGGGCGGCGAGTTCGAGGCCGGCGCGCGACCGGGCGGCGGGTACCGGGTCAGCGCCACGCTGCCGCTGCGTCGGGAGGGCGCCGCGTGATCCGGGTGTTGCTCGCGGACGACCAGGCGTTGGTCCGCGCCGGCCTGCGCTGGATCCTGGACAACGAGGACGACATCACGGTGGTCGGCGAGGCCGCCGACGGCACGGAGGCGGTGGCGCTCGCGGGCGAACTGCGGCCGGACGTCGTGTTGATGGACATCCGGATGCCGCGACTGGACGGCCTGGAGGCAGCCCGACGGATCATCGCCGACGAACTGCTCGCGGAGGTGCGGGTCGTCATCCTGACCACCTTCGACCTGGACGAATATGTGTACGGCGCACTGCGCGCGGGCGCGAGTGGCTTCCTGGTCAAGGACACCGAACCGGTCGAATTGATCCACGGCGTACGCGTGGTCGCCCGCGGCGACGCGCTGATCTCGCCGACGATCACCCGTCGGCTGATCGCCGAGTTCGCCGGCCGGGTTGCGCCGCCGGAACCGGACCCCCGGGTCCAGGCGTTGACCGATCGCGAACGTGAGGTGATGACCCTGGTCGCGGGCGGGTTGTCCAACGACGAGATCGCGGCCCGGCTGGTGTTGAGCCCCGCGACGGCCAAGACACACGTGAGCCGGATCATGACCAAGACCGCGGTCCGCGACCGCGCTCAACTCGTGGTGCCGGCCTACGAGTCGGGGATGGTGACGCCCGGCCGGCCGAGCTGATTCGGATCCGGTCGGCGTGCGATTCGTCGGCCGATCGAGGGCCGGGGGTCGGCCGGCGGCGACCCACAACCGTGGGTGTACACCAAACGCAACCGTGGGGGTATCCGCCGCCGCGACGGGCCCACCGGGGGCGTCCGGCCGTACCGTGCCCGCGCAGGACGCCCGGCGCCCGCCCCGCCGAGAGGCTTGTGGACAAGAGACACCACGTCCCCAAGCCCCGCACGCGGATCGAGGAAACAGTGCCCGAGACCCCGATGTCCTATCCCCCGCCCGGCGCCGACCCCGGCGCGCCGACACCGCCACGCACCGACCGTCCGAGTGTGTTCGAGCGCATCGCCGGTTGGGCGCACCGGCGTCGCAAGGCGGCCCTGCTGACGTGGGTCGCGGTGCTGATCGCGGTCAGCGGCGTCGCGATGGCGATCGGCAGCGATTTCCACAACGACTTCTCGCTCCCGGGCACCGAGTCGCAGCAGGCCGCCGACACGCTGAAGCGGCACGGCGCCACCCAGGCCGGCGACAGCGTACAGATCGTCGTGCACGACAAGGCGCCGGTCTCGGCGCCCGCCACCCGGGAACGGGTCGAGCGCATGCTCGGCGCGGTGCGCGAACTCCCGCACGTGGCCGAGGTACGCAGCCCGTACGACGACGCGAACGCCGTCTCGCGCGACGGACTGACCGCGTACGCCACGGTCACCCTGGACGGCGTCGGCACGGACGTGCCCAAGGACGCGGTGACCCGGATCATCGACACCGCGCAGGCCGCCGAGACGCGCGACGCGACGCTGCGGGTCGAACTCGGCGGTGACCAGATCCGCGGCGCCCAGGAAGGCGGCGGCGGCGCGGCCGAGGGCGCGGGCATGCTCGGCGCGCTGGTCGTCCTGGTGTTCCTGTTCGGCTCGCTCGTGGCCGCCGCCGTACCGCTGTCGACCGCCGTCTTCGCGGTGGGCAGCACCCTCGGCCTGGTCGTCCTCGCCTCCCACCCGGCCGACATCGCCGACTTCACACCGCCGGTGATGATGCTGGTGGGCCTGGGCGTCGGGGTGGACTACGCGCTGCTCATCTTCTCCCGCTACCGCGCCGAACTGCTGCGCGGCGCGGACGCCGAACAGGCGACCCGGCGCGCCCTGGACACCGCCGGCCGGACCGTGTTCTTCGCCGCCTGCACGGTGATCATCGCGCTCCTCGGTCTGGTCACACTGGGCCTGGGATCGCTGCGCGGTGTGGCGCTCGCGGTCGCGCTGACCGTACTGATGACCATGCTCGCGTCGTTGACCCTGCTGCCCGCGCTGCTCGGCCTGTTCGGCAAGCGCATCCGGCGCAACGTCGAGCGCCGGGCGGCCAAGCGCAAGGTCGTCGAGGGCACCCGCCGGCGTTCCTGGGCCGACCGGGTGCAGCGCCGTCCGTGGCTCGCGCTGATCGTCCCGGTCGTCGCGCTGGTCGGCCTGGCCGCACCCGCGGTCGACATGCGCCTCGGCTTCGCCGACGCCGGCAACGACCCGGCCGCCAAGACCAGTCGACAGGCGTACGACCTGCTCGCGGACGGGTTCGGACCCGGCTTCAACGGGCCGCTTTTCGTGGTCGTCGACGGCGACGCCGGCGCGGCGGAGCAGACCCGAGGCACGCTCGTGGGCACGCCCGGGATCGCCGCGGTGAGCCCGATCCTGCCGTCCCGCGACCCGCGGGTGTCCACGGTGATCCCCTACCCGACGTCCGCGCCCCAGGACGAGGCGACCACCAGGCTGGTCGAGCACCTGCGCGAGGACGTCATGCCGGGCGTGGAACACGGCACCGGTGCCACCGTCCTGGTCGGCGGCGGAACCGCCGCCGTCGAGGACTTCGCGACCAAGGTCGCCGACCCCTGCCGCTGTTCGTGGCGATCGTGGTGGGCCTGTCGTTCGTGTTGCTCCTGCTGGTCTTCCGGTCGATCCTGGTGCCGCTGAAGGCCGCGCTGCTGAACCTGCTCAGCATCGGTGCGGCGATGGGCGTGATCACGCTGGTGTTCCAACACGGCATGTTCGGTGTGCAGGAGGGCCCGATCGAGGCGTTCATCCCGGTGATGATCTTCGCGATCGTGTTCGGGCTCTCGATGGACTACGAGGTCTTTCTGCTCGCCCGAGTGCACGAGGAGTGGCAGCGCACCCGGGACGCCGGTCACGCGGTGCGCGAGGGGCTGGCCACCACCGGCAAGGTGATCACCGCGGCGGCGGCCATCATGATCGTGGTGTTCGGCGCCTTCGTGCTGAGCGAGGACCGCATGCTGCAGCAGTTCGGCCTCGGCCTGGCGGTCGCGATCCTGCTCGACGCGCTGGTGATCCGCTGCCTGATCGTGCCGGCCGTGATGCGACTGTTCGGCGCCCGGGCCTGTTGGCTCCCGCGCCCGCTGGACCGCGCACTGCCGCGCATCGCCCTCGAACACGACTGACCCACGAGGCGTTCCGCACACCGTTCGGCCGGCGGTGGCGGTGAAGGACCCCATCCTTCACCGCCACCGCCTTGCGTACGGCGTGCGGTCGACCGACGAGTTCGGCCGGGTGTCAATCGATGAGGGCGTGCCACAGCGGGGTCGGGTCGGTGAGGGCGAAAAGGTGGCCGGCTTCGGGGAGGATGCGGAGGTCGGCCTCCGGGAGCCGTGCGTGGAGCCAACGGGCCACGCCCACCGGCACGTTCGCGTCGAGATCGCCGTGCACGATCGTGGTCGGCGCGGTGATCGTGGCGAGCGGGTCGGGCAGCGCCCGGTGGTAGCGGCGCATGTCGGCCACGGCCGCCCCGGGCCCCTGGCGCAGTGCCGCCTCGGCGTCGCGGGCCGTCGACGCGCGGATCGCCGGGTCGTTCAGGGCGAGCCGGTCGGACTCCGGCAACCCGTTCGGTGGTTTCGCCGGGTCCGTCGCGGCCGAGGACCGCCGGGCGAGGAGTATGCCCAGCAGGCCCGGTACCCGCCGGGCCAGCCAGTAGGCGAGGGTCACCACGGGGAGCCGGCCCCGGGTGGCGGAGGCGGGGGCGCCCGGGACCATTCCGCAGGCCACGACCAGGTGTTCGATCCGGTCGGGCGCGCGCTGCGCGACGGCGAGCGCGTAGCCGGCGCCGCCCGAGATGCCGATCAGCGACGCCCGGTCGAGTTCGAGCGCGTCGAGCAGCGCGCCGAAGTCGCCGTCCCACGCGTGGAAATCGTCGATGTCGACGGGATCGGTCTCTCCGAACCCCGGCCGGTCGGGGCAGATCAACCGGACTCCGGCCGCGGCTGCCGAGGCGTCGAGCGTGAGGGCCTGGAAGCGGCTGCCCGGAGTACCGTGCGCGACGATCGCGGGGACGCCGGTGGGGTCGCCGTAGACGCAGTAGGCGATGCGCCGCCCGCCGGGCGCCGGGGCGAATCGGGTCGGCGGCGCGGATATCGTCACGCCCGCCCCCGCGGGTGTCCCGCCGGGTTCGCCGGTCGTCCCTCGGCGATCGTGGACTCGATTCCGGTGATCAGGAGTTCGAGGCCCTGGCGGAAACGTTCGGCGTAGTCGTGGTACCGGGCGAAGACCGACACCGCCTGCCGCTCGGGCGACGCGTCGTAGTGTTCGAGTTCGCCTCGACCGAGCCGGATCGCGACATGCCCCGTGACGAAGTCGTGGACGGCGGCGTATGCGTACGCGGCGCGCTCCTCGTCCAGCCCCGCCGTGCGCAACACGCCCGCGACGCGGTGTGCGACCGCGTCCGCGCCCGGTGCGTCGAGGGCGGCCCTGCGGTGTGCCTCCAGGACCAGCGGGTGGCGCATCAGCAACGCGCGCAGCTCCTCGGCGAAGACCCGCACGACGCCCTGCCAGTCGTCGGGCCACACGATCGATCGGGTCACCCGACCGACCACCTCCGAGACCATCGTGTGGCGCAGGGCCTCGATGCCGCCCGTCGTGCGATGGATGGCCATGGGCGACACGCCCAGCCGGTCACCCAGTACACGAAACGACACGGCGTCGAGTCCACGGTCGTCGGCGATCTCGGTCGCGGCGCTCAGGATCGCCTCGAGCGATACGGCCCTGGGTCGACCCGGCTTCGCCGCCTCCGGTGCGCCGTCCGGTGAACTGGAGGAGGCACCTGCTGAACCCGCTGAACTCGGCATTGACGATTCCATGAAGAGACCCTAACAATACGCGTAACGAAACGCCAAGCGAGGTGCGCTGCGCATGTCTGAATTTCACGAACTATCGGCCCTGGACCTCGGTTCCGTCATCGCCTCCGGAGAAACCTCACCGGTGGACGTCGTGGACCATTTCCTCCGGCGCGCCGCCGAGGCGGACACGGTCGGGGCATTCACCACGATCGCCGGCACACACGCCAGGGAATCGGCACGCCGGGCCGAACGAACCCTGCGCGACCGGCGCGACGAGCCGCTGCCCGCGCTCTTCGGAGTGCCCATCGGCATCAAGGACCTCGAGGAGACGCGCGGAATTCGCACCACCCTGGGCAGCAGGGTGTTCCAGGACTGGATCCCGGACGCGGACGGCGAAATCGTCACCATGCTTCGGGCCGGCGGCCTCATCGACATCGGCAAGACCACGGTGCCCGAGTTCGGCGCGGCCTGCTACACCGAGCCCGACATCGCCCCGCCCGCGCGCAGCCCGTTCGACCTCGCGTGCGGCGCCGCCGGCAGCAGCGGCGGCGCGGCGGCGTCGGTGGGCGCACGATTGGTGCCGCTCGCGCAGGGCAGCGACACCGCCGGGTCGTTGCGGTCCCCGGCGAGCGTCTGCGGCGTGATCGGCCTCAAGCCGAGCCGGGGCCTGATCACCACCGGCCCCGACCGCGGCGACAACATGGGCCTGTCGGCGCGCGGACCACTGGCCAGGACCGTACGCGACACGGCCGCACTCCTGGACGTCCTGGCCTCGCGGCCCGGCGCGAACACCGTGCATCCCCCGGCGCCTTCGGCCGGCGGCTACCGGGCGGCCTGCGACGGGCCGTTGCCACGCCTGCGGATCGCGGTCGCGCACGGGTCGATCTCCGGTGGCCCGGTGGCCGCCGAGTCGGCGGAGGCGGTCACCCGTACCGGGCTGCTGCTCGAATCCCTCGGGCACACCGTGCTGCGTCGCGACCAGGCCGAGGACCCGGTGTTCACCGAGTCGTTCACCCTGGCCTTCGCGTCCCTCGCCGGCAGCCTGCCGCTGCCGCCGGGCGCGGAGCCCCTGCTGCGCCCGATCGTCCGGCATCTGCGCGCGATCGCGACCCGGACCACGGCGGCCGAACTGGCCGCGGCACTCGGCACGTTGCAGGCGCGGGCCCGAGCGTGGACGCTCGACCACGCCGACGTGGACATCGTGATCACCCCGACCATCACCCGCCCGACACAGGCCCTCGGCGAACTGCGCGACGACGCGGACCCGGCGGGCGAACTCGCCGCGATGACGGCCTTCACCGGAAACACCATCCTCGCGAACGCGACCGGTTTTCCGGCCCTGAGCCTGCCCGTGGAGTGGAGTGCGCGAGGCATGCCGATCGGCGTGATGTTCACGGCGGGGTGGGGGCGGGACGACACGTTGTTGCGGCTGGCGGCGGAGGTCGAAGAGGCCGCCCCTTGGGCGGAGCGCTACCCGAACATCTGAATCGAAGTCGGCACCGGATTCCAGATGATCCGAGACAACCCCTGTGTTCTCGGTGCCATCCGCCCGCGCGGGCGACCACGCGGGTTCATTTGGCGTATCCGGATACTCGCGTGAATTCCGTTCGGATCGGGATTCGGATCCGGTCCGGATCTCGCGTGGATCTCGCGTGGATTCCCGTTCGGATTCCCGTGCGTATCCGCCCGGATCCCGGGTGGATCGGGCAAAGAGAAATGAGACGCACGCAATGACACGCTCCGCCTCCGCCGGAACGGCCGACACCCCGTCCGGAAGACGCGCCACCTTCCTGCTCATCGCGTTGGCCGGCACCGCGATGGCCGTCGCGGCGCTGGAGAGTCTGATTCTCCCCGCGCTGCCGATGTTGCAGAGCGATCTGGACATCAAGCCCGCCAAGGCCGCGTCGTGGGCGGTCGCGCTGACCGTCAGCGCCGCCGTCTCGACCCCTCTGGCCGGCAGCCTCGCCGATCTCCACGGTCCGCGCCGGACCATGGCGGGCGTACTGTTCCTGGTCAGCTGCGGTGGACTCGTATCGGCCACGGCGCATTCCTACACGATGTTCCTGGTCGGTCAGATCCTGATGGGCACCGGCACGGGAGTCATCCCGATCGGCTTCGTGGTGCTGCGTTCGCTGTACGCTCCCGACCGGTTGAAGGCGCCGATGGGCATGTTCATGGCGGCGATCACGGCGGGCAACTGCGCGGGCGTGCTGTTCGCCGGCCCGATCGCAGATTCGCTGTCCCGGGCCTGGATGTACATGCTCCCGACCCTGAGTGCGGTGGCCGGGGGCGTGCTGTTCCACCTGACCGCCGCCGGGCTGCGGACGTCGGTGTCCGAGGAGACGGGGCCGGGCGGGAAGGCGGGTCGGTCCCGGGTCGACTGGCCCGGTGCGGCGGCCCTCGCCGTCGGTCTGGCGCTGCTGTTCATCTGGCTCGACCGCGCGCCCAAGGACGGCTGGGGCGCCGCGACGAGCCTGGCCCTGGTGGCGTCGGCGGTCGTGGTCCTCGTTGGATGGGTGTTCGTGGAGAACCGGGTCGAACATGCGATGGTGGCACCGGTACTGCTCCGGAGGCGCGGTATCTGGGGTCCGGTGAGCGTCGGCGTGGCGCAGGGCTGGACCTACAGCATGGTCGTCTACCTCGTCCCGCAACTCCTGGCCCTGCCGAAGGCCACGGGCCTGGGGCTCGGCGCGAATGCCTCCGAGATCGGCTACTACCTCTGTGTGGCTCTGGCCGCGGCGGTGCTGAGTTCACCGCTCGCCGGCCTCGTGGCCCGACACGTGGGCAGCCGGGTCGTCGCCGGTGTGGGCATGCTGTCGCTCGCGGCGGGCACGCTGACCCTGGCCTATCACCACCAGCCATGGCAGATTGTCTGCGGACTGGTGCTGACCGGGATCGGCGCGGCGGCCGGCTCGACGGCGATCTTCGTCGTGGCGGCCTCGGCCGTGGCACCCGAACAAGTGGGTGTCGCGACCGCCTTGATCACCGTCGCCCGGGCGCTCGGCGGAGCCGTCGGGACCCGGATGGCCGCGTTGATCATGACCCACAACCCGATACTCGTTCCTGGTGGACCGCCCTCCGACGACGGCTTCCGGATCGCATATCTGACCGCCATGGGCATCGCGGTGGCCGCCCTCGGCCTGGTGTTCGCCTTCCCCCGCGACGCCCCGCGACGACCGGCCCGACCACGGGTACGAGTGCCCGCCGCCGCGTCCTCGCTCCCGGACGGCCCACCCGCGTAGCGCGCCCGATCCCGGCGTGGCCTCGTGTCGGCGATCTCGGTGCGCAGTTGATCGTCCCGACTCGTCGCGACGAGGGACTCGTGGCGCAGGAGCAGGTCCGGATCGTGTGCGCCGCCCGCACACGGTGAGCGCAGGATCGATTCGACGACCTCCGCCGGGTCTTCCCGGGTCAGGGCCTCGCCGACCCGGTCGAGAGAGAACATCCGGATCCGGCCCGCCGCGGCGATGCGCCGGAGTTCGCCGATGCTTCCCACGCGGTAATGGATCACGCCGGTGTTCACGCCCGCGCGTTCCGCGACCCGCCTGCTGGTAGAGATCTGTCCGCCCGTCGGATCGGACGATCGTCCAAATCGACCGCGCCGACCCCGGACGCGGCGGTGCCGCCCCGCTTGGGCGGGGCGGCACCGTTCGGGTCGCCTGTCGGTTCGGCCGGCACGGTCGGGGCCGGGGAGCGGCTCCGACCGCCGCGACCGGTTCGGGACTTACGCCGGCAGTGCGACCGGCGGGAAGTCGACCTCGGTGCGGCCGACCGAGTTGAAGTAGTTGGTGAACACGTTGAGCGCGACCGCGCCGATGATCTCGCCGATCTCGCCGTCGTGGTAACCCGCCGCGCGTACGTCGGCGAGTTCGGCGTCGGACACGAAGCCCTTCGTACGCAACACCGCCCGCGCGAAGCGCAGTGCCGCGGCGGCCTTGGGGTCGGATGCCTCTGCGTGGCCGCCCGATGCCAGGTCCGCGTCGTTCACCCCGGCGTTGGCGCCGAGTACGTGGTGCGCGGCGTAGCAGTACTCGCACGCGTTCTCGGCGGCCGAGACCAGCGCGATCTGCTCGCGCAGCGCGCCCGACAGCGAGCCCTTGGAGAGCGCGCCGGCGAAGGAGAGGTAGCCGTCGAGGACGGCGGGCGATACAGCCATCGCCCGCATCATGTTCGGCGTCACGCCGAGGGCGCTCTCCACCTTCGCGAGCAGACGACGGGCATCGGGGGCAGCGGTGGCGGGGTCGACCGTGGACAGACGGGGCATGGCGGTAACTCCTCGACTGGGTACGCGAAACCGGGCCTTCGGTGGCGTGCGCCGAAGGACTGTTGGCAGTGCCAAATATAGTTGGCACTGCCTAGAATGCAAGGGACGGGGCGATCCGGAACGGGAAGAAGACACGAAGGAAGGGCGGCACGCCGATGCACGGACCACCGGGGCTCTCGCCCACCGAGCACCTGCTGCTCGGCCTGACCCGGCTCGGTCAGGCGGTGCGCCTGACGGCCTGGCACAACGGCGGTCCGGCGAGGCTCAGTCCGTTGCAGGCCGACATCCTGCTGTATTTGGCCGCGGATGCCCGGCCGCGCAGGCAGGGCGAGATCGTCAAGGCGCTCGCCTCCACGCCGCCGACGGTCAGTGACGCCATGCGCGCGCTCACCTCGAAGGGCCTCGTCGACCGGCGGCGCGATCCCGTCGACACGCGCGCGGTGACGCTGACCCTGACCGACACCGGTCGGGCGGAGGCGGATCGGCTGAGCGTCATCCCCGTGCCGCTGCGCGAGGCGCTCGACGCGCTGTCGGACGCCGACGTCGCGGCGATGCTGCGCGGAACCACCACGATGATCAGGGTGTTGCAGGAGCACGACGCGATCCCGGTCTCGCGTACCTGCGTGACATGCCGCTTCTTCCGACCGGACGCGCACCCGCAGGACCCGGACCGGCCCCACCACTGCGCGTTCGTCGACGCGCCGTTCGGACCGGGCGAACTACGCGTGGACTGCGCGGACCACGAACCGGCGGACGCCGGACAGGGTGCGGCCGAGTGAGCGGCCGGACGTACTCGGGATCGGCGACGGCCCATCACCCGTGAGCGGGCCTACACCCAGCCGCGCCGCACCGCCTGTACGCCGGCCTGGAACCGGTTCTCCGCGCCCAACTCGTCGAGGAGCACCCGCATTCGCCGGCGCAGGCTCCGGGTGCTGGTGCCCAGCTGCCGGGCGATCGTCTCGTCCTTCAGTCCGGACAGCAGCAGATTCAGGATCCGTCGGTCCTCCGCGTCGAGTGGATCGCCCGCCGACTCGGAGCCGGCGGCGGTGAGTGGAACGGCCTGTGTCCAGAGCCCTTCGAACAGGGCGACCAGGGCGTCGACGAGGGTGGTGCCCCGGATGACGACACTGCGGGTGATGGGCGAGTCGAGATGCAGCGGCAGCAGGGCGATCCGGCGATCGGCGACGGACATCTTCAGCGGGAGGCCGGCGAGGACCCGGGCCTCTTCGCCGGCCTGCGACAGGCCTGCCACGACGTCCAGGTTGCCGGGTATCTCCAACGACTCGGGGGCGTAGATCGTGCGGTACCGAACCCCGCGGCCCAGCAGGGTGTGTTGGAGCGGGTTGCCGTGGGCGAGGACGTACGGCGGCCGGTCCAGACTCATGATCTCCTCGGTGGCCTCCTGCTGGAGCCGGGCGAACCACCTGCCGAGTTCGTCGGCGCTGGTCAGCAGTTCGACGCCCTCGCCGGGGCGGGCGGTCTCGCCGAGCGCGCGGTAGACGGCCTCGAGTTCGGCGGCCGTCTCGGTGACCCTGCCGAGGTCGGCGTGGGCGTTGCGGACCAGGGCGGCGAGCGCGGCGGTGGGGCTGACGGCCGCCCACCGGGTGGGGCGGCCCGAGAGCCGACTGACCAGACCGTGACCGCGCAGCCGGGCGAGGGCCGACTGCAACCTCTCGGCTCCCGAGCCGGTGCGCTCCGCCAAGTCGCGCACGGTGACCGGCGGTCCGGCCAGAACGGTGCGATAGACCCGCTCGTCGAAGGGCGCGACCCCGACGGCGCCGAACACCAACTCGTCATTTTCCATGGCGAGCGAGCATGGCCGATTCCGGCGCCGGCCGCAACCGGCCGGCGGCCACACCTGGCCGATCGTCGCGGGCCGCGACTACAAAGAGCACACCACCGGCCCCATGGGAGACGGAATGTTCAACGCACAGCGTCCACGGTCGAGTTCAGCGAAGGTGTCCCGGCGCCGACTACTCCTGATCGCCACGGTGGCCTTCGGCACCGTTTTCGGCGCGTTCGGCGCGGCGCCCGCCGGAGCGGATCCCGCGGACCCCGCCGACCCACCGACGACCCTGGCCACCCGGGGCAACGAATGGCGGCAGGTCGGCCCGAACGGCAGCGGCGGCAAACTGGCGTTCACCCCCGCCCGGCCCGAACGGGCCTACGTGCAGACCCCGATCGGCAACGTCGTCTTCCGCACCGACGACCGGGGCACCACCTGGCAGCAGAGCAACGCACTGCCCGTGGACGCCACCGACGCCGGCGGCGTCGCGGCCAGCCCGCTCCGGCCCGACGTGGTGTTCGCGGGCGGCGTGGAGAAGGAGCACTGGCGCGGGTACGTGCTGCGCAGCACCGACGCCGGCAAAACGTTCACTCAAGTGCTGGACACCCCGGGCCGGGTCAGCGGCGTCGTGTTCGACCCGGCCGGCGCGCGGCTGTACGCGATGGCCGCCGACGGTGTGCACGTCACCACCGACAACGGCAACACCTGGCGGCTGCTGGCCGGTTCCCCCGCCGACGCGCGGAACCCGAAGTTCACCGGCGGCGACCTGTACTTCACCGCCGGCGCCGACGTCTGGGTGCTCCGCCGGGGCGCGCGTACCCCGGTGAAGCTGCCCCGCCCCGGCTCGACCGGCGCGGGTGTCGACCAGTTCACCGGCACCGGTTCCACCCTGGTCGCCAGGGGCGACCTGCAGGTCGCGCAGGTCTCCACCGACCGCGGCGCGCACTGGCGGGCGCTGCGCGGGCCGTGGGGCACCGACGTGGTGGTCCTGGCCGCGATCGTGGACGGTTCGGGCCGGCTGCACATCCAGGTCAACCAGTCCACCGGCGAGATGCAGCAGTGGGGCAGCCGCGACAACGGCCGCACCTGGCGCCCCGAGGCGGGCCTGGCCCGCATCGACCTGTACGAGAGCACCGGCACGTTCCCCGGACGGCCCGGCACGGACGTGATCTCGGCCGGCGCGGGCATCTACACCACCGACGACCACCAGTCCTTCCGCCGGATCGGCGTGCCCGGCTCCGAGGTGTTGTCGATGACCGTCGCCCAGGGCAAGTCGGGCCCGGCGGTCGTCGCGGGCACCATGACCGGCACCTACCAGTCGACCGCGCCCCTGAAGAGCCGACTGCCGCGCGGGTACCAGGAATGGGGATTCTCCGGCGCCGCGCCGCACACCTTCGGAAACCGGATCGACGGCCTGGCCACCGATCCGTCGAACCCCTCGACGGTGTACCGGGTACGCAACACCTGCACCTCCGAGCAACCCTGCTTCTACCTCGAGAAGTCGACCGACGCGGGCGTGCGGTGGACCATCACCCAGACAGCCGTACCGGGCAAGGCACTCGGCATCGCGGTCAGCCCCAGCGACCCGAAGCGGCTGTACGTCGCCACCCACTCGCCGTCGGCCGTGTACACCAGCAACGACGGCGGTGAGAGCCTCGTCCAGAACGGGCACGACGACCTGGAGGGCTTCACCAGCGTCGCCGTCGACCCCGTCCACCCCGACAGCGCCTGGCTCGGCGGCCCGAACGGGCTGTTCCGCACCACCGACGGCGGCGTCACCCTGACCAAGCTCCTCGACGGCTGGGTGAGCGCGATCGCGCCGAACCCCCGCACTCCGGGCCACGCGATCATCGCCGCCAGGGACGCGATATACGTGACCACCGACGACGGCAAGAACCTGACGAAGGTGGCGGGCGACCTGACCGGTTACCTGGGCTCGCTGGCGTTCACCCCGGACGGCTCGACGGTGTTCGCGGGTTCGCACGAATACCACACCCCGGCGCTCGGGGTGCTCCGCAGCACCGACGGCGGCCGGACCTGGGGCTCCATCACGAAGAACCTGCCGGAACCGTCGGTATCGTCGCTGACCGTATCGGCCGACGGCCGGTGGCTGTTCGCGGGAACGACCTACGGAAGCGTGCACCGTCTGGCGGTGTGACCGGTATACGAACGCGCGCCGCCTCTGCCCGAACTTCGGGGCAGAGGCGGCGCGTTGGCGTTGTCGGAGGATTGCGCACGGTGTCCGCTCCCGGCGGGGCCGGCCGGCCGGCGTGTGCGCGGCCGGTGGCCGCCCCGGAGGGCCCGGGGCGAGCACCGGCAACACCCGATACGAAAACGCTCACCAGCCCCCCGGCCGTACGCCGGCGGCGGCACATCGCCGACTCGGACACAGGTCCCGCACCGGCACTCCCCAACCGCAGCGCAAGCCTCAGTGGCGTCGCAGGCCGCGGTCCAGTGCGCTCACGGCGCTTCCGCGTGAATCGTCGCCGTCCAAGGCCCAGATCATCACGCCGGCCAGGTCGTTCCGGCGCGTGTAGCGGGCCTTGGCGGTGAGGACTTCGGAGTTGTCGAAGCTGTAGAAGGTGTCGCCGTCGTATTTCCACGAGGCGCCGTGGGCGCGGTCGACGTAGGTCCTGCCTGGGCGGGCACCGAGTTCCTTGTAGGTGAGGTCCGGGGCGGTGCCGGTGGCCTTCTGGTAGAGGCCGTTGCGGTCGCCGGCCGGCACGCCGGTCCATCCGTGGCCGTAGAACGGGACGCCCAGGACCGTCTTCCGGGACGGCAGTCCGAGTTGGGCGTAGTGGTCGACGGCCTTGTCGGCGCTGCGTTGGCGGACGTCGGGGTCGGTGGGGTCGGAGTAGAGGTTGGCGTGGTGGTTGGCGGGGCCCTTGGCCTCCCAGGTGCCGTGAAGGTCGTAGGTCATCAGGTTGATGTAGTCGACCGAGGCGGAGACCGCGGGGATCTCCAGGCGGTCGGCGACCACGGAACTGGCCGGAAGGGCAGCGGTCAGCAGGTAGTGCCGGGGCTTGCCGTGGGCCTGGGTCTTGGCCCGCTGTGCGGCGTACTCGTCGAGTTGCCTGCGGAACTCGGCCATCAGCAGGGTGAAGTTGCGGCCGTCCTCGGGGCGCGAGACGTTGCCCTCCGCGCCGCCGCCGCCCGGGTACTCCCAGTCGACGTCGATACCGTCGAAGACACCTTCGGCGGCGCCGGGGCCGCCTTCCGGGGCGCCGTCCAGTTTCGGCACGTTGCCCTTGATGTAGAGGTCGACGCAGGAGGAGACGAACTTCTTGCGTGATTCGTCGGTGGCGGCCGCGTCGGAGAAGTACTTGGACCAGGCCCAGCCGCCGAGCGAGATGACGGTCTTGAGCTGCCGGTTCTCGCCCTTCAGTTTGCGCAGTTGGTTGAAGTGGCCCTTGAGCGCCTGATGGGGCGCGTCGGCCACGCCGTCCACCGACTGGGCGGCGGTGTAGGGACGTTGGTAATCGTCGTAGGCGTAGCCCTGGCCCTCGATGTTGGCCTCGAAACAGGTCCCCTCGGCGGAGACGTTGCCGAACGCGTAGTTGATGATGGTCAGCTTCGCGGCCTGGCCGGTCTCCTGAACACGTTTGGCGGAGCTGTCGGCGCCCCACTGGGTGAAGTAGCCGATCCGCTGGCCTTTCAGCTTCGGCCCCTGGGATCCGTGGCCGGCGGCGTCGAGGGCGTCCGGGGCGTTCGCGGCGGTCGCGGTGGTGGTGGCGGCGGTGGCAAGCAGCACGGCGGCGGTGACGGCCGCGAGCAGACCGGAGGGACGAACGGGCATACACGATCTCCTTGTTCCGGCGATGCGTCCATACGCCAGGGCAGGCGTAGCAATGGTCTAGTCCATTCGGTTCCACGCGGACAAGGGATTCGTTCGGATCGACGCACCATGCAAAACGGCGCCCTGGCGTCCGAGGTCCGTCCCCGGTACGGTCGGTGCGTTTGCATCCAGGGTTCCGCTCTCGCTCGTGCGTCGTCGTGGCACACGGATCGGCGGGAGGTCCGTGACCGAGCGATGCCAGCGTCGGTGGATTCCTCCGGCGTCGCAACTGACGGGACAAAAGCCCTGAGGTCACTTCGTGTCGAGTGATCCGAGGAGACTTCGGTGCCGTCTGCCGGCTGGAATCCCTTCCGCGTCTATCTGCGTGTTCTTCGAACACCCCAGGTGCCCCGTCTGGTGGTGCCGATGTTCATCGGCCGCCTGCCCAACGGCATGTTTCCGCTGGGCGTCGTGTTCGTGTTGCACCGCTCGTCGGGCTCGTACTCGGTGTCCGGCGCGGCGTTGGCCGCGCTCATGCTGGGAACCACCTGTAGTGCCCCGTTCCGGGGACGTGTGGTGGACCGGTGGGGACAGTCCCGCACCCTGATCCCCTTCGTCCTCGTGCAGACCGCGGCGATGGCAGGCTTTCTCGTCGCGGTGTCGACCGAACAGGGCGCATGGGCCCTGCTCCCGCCGATCACCCTTGTGGGCGCCGCGAGTTCGACGCTCGGCGGTTCGATGCGCCGCCTGTGGCCGGTGCTGGTGCGTTCGGACGAGGACCTGCCCGGCGCCTACGCGGTCCAGGCGCTGCTCGAAGACCTCATCTCCGTATCCGGCCCACTGATCGCGTCACTGGTGCTCACGTTCGCTTCGCCGGTGGCCGTTCTGGTCCTCGCCGAGATCGCGGCGTTGATCGGCACCACCGTCTTCGTCCTCGCCGGACCGTCGCGCTCGGTCGGGACGTGTGCCGCTCACGCCCCCGGAGCCCTCGGCGCGTTGAGCGTGCCGGGGATGCGCACGTTGGTGCTGACCCTCGCCGCCGCCGGGATGGTGATCGGGATGTTGTACATCGAGGTTCCCGCGTTCGCGGCCGGCACCGGGAGCGCAACTGCCGGACTGCTCCTGGCCGTCATGGCCGGTGGCAGTATGGTCGGCGGGCTGTGGTACGGCGCGCGCACGTGGGTCTCCGGCGTCGACCGCCGCTACGTGTGGCTCTCGGGCGCCTTTGCCACGAGCGTGGTGCCTCTCGCGTTGGCGCGAACCGCCCTGCACCTCGGCATACTTCTGTTGTTCGTCGGCGCCGCGTACGCGCCCCGGATGATCTCGGCGTATCTCATGCTCGACCACCTCGCACCGCGCGATTCCCCGACCGAGGCGTACACCTGGCTCGTCAGCGCCGGCGCCGCGGGAGTCGCGTCGGGCTCGGCACTGGCCGGCCCTCTGGTGCAACACATCGGCGTCCGGCGGACATTCGTCGTCACCGCACTCTGCGCGGGCACGGGCCACATCATGGCACTAACCGGCCGCACCACCCTGACCCCACCCACCGACGCGCATCCGCGCCCGTGTGCCCGATCCACGCCCGGCGGCGGCGACGCACCGGAACGCAGCGGGTGTGGCCGTTGTGGGGGTGTGGGTCATTCGGGTGCCGGTACAGCCCGGCGACGATCTTCGCCGGAGTGGACTTGCCGGAGCCGTTCTCGCCGACGAGGGCGATGACCTGGCCACGTTCGATGGTCGGGGAGACGGCGTCGACCGCAGGAGGCCGGGAAACGGGGTCACGGTGGGGGGATTTCGCGGCGATCGTCGGCGCTGTCGCGGCGCCGGGTACGCGTTATGCGCGGGACCGCGCTTCGATGTGACGATCGTGGTTTCGGGGCAGGTGATGTCGAATATTCGTGCGGATGAGGGGGAAATCGAAGCCGTCAATTCCGCGCGTGAAAATGCGTCATTGCATCATTCAATCAAGCCAATCGCTATTTGTATGATTGCTTGCCCCCTGGCCGGCACGACAGGTTGATCAATGGCATCGGAAGGTGATCGTCGCGATCTCGCACCGCCCTCGGGTGCCGAACCCTTCGTCGTGATTTCAGGGTGGGTGACGGCTGTGGTGATACAGGTCCAGGCCTTGCGGAAGTTGCTCGACGATATTCGGCCCGGGGGAGTTCTCGATGTCGCGCCGGAACTCCTCGGTCCGGATGCGCCTCTCGTTTTTCCCGACGGCGTGCTGCGCATCGAAAACGTCGTGTGCGACGCCAAGGGGTTGCACGCGGCCGGGCGCGCGGTCACCACCGCCGCCGCCGAACTCCTGCCGGTACGAGTCGACTTCGGCCATGAGGGCGAACAGGTATCCGGTGTACGGGTGCTCGTGGACCTCGGTGGCGCCGGTGGTGCCGGCGGCCTGGTGCTGGTCGACGGAACGCCGAACAGTGACGGACTCCCGCCCGGTGCCTGGCTGGTGACGGGCGATCAGGTCCTGCCGCTGGCCACACCTCCCCGGCGAGCAACCGAATCCCCGTCCGACACCGCACCCGACACCACAACCGACCCCGCGCGCCGCGATGCCCTCGGCCGACCCCTGCCGCCCCGGCGCCACCGCACCCCCGACGAACGACGGCGCAAGCCGAGGGCATTGGTCACCTCACACGGCATCGTCGTCCCCCGCGCCGCGGCCGTCCGCCGCAAGGGCGTCACGACGCTCGACTCGCCGATGGTCCGCGGCTGGTCCCCGCCCGAGCCGCCGCCCGGCGCCAACGGCATCAGCATCAACCTCGAACGCCGTACGTTCCGCCTCGTCGGCGCGCTCACCGCGCTGCCCGCCACCCCGCCGTACAAGACCACCATCGCCGGCCTGCTCATCGTCGGCGCCGGGCCGTTCACCGGCACCGCGATGGGCGCCTACGTCGTCCCCGACGGCGGCACCGATCCGTCGATGTTCGTGTACGCCGCCCTCACCGGTGATCCGCTCATCGGCGCCCCGCCCTTCGAACTCAACGGTGTCTCGGCCGGGTTCGGCTGGAACAGCAAGGTCCGCGTGCCCGCCGCCGAGGCGCTCGCGAGCTTCCCGTTCCTCAAGGCCCTCGACGACCCCGGCTCGATCGGCCACGACGAGGAGGCCACCGATCCCCTCGACGTCCTCGCCACCCTCGTCGGCGGCGGGAGCCTCGCCTGGGTGCAACCCTCCGAAGGCAACGTCTGGATCGCCGCCGGCTTCGCCTTCGGCATCTTCGAACTGATCAAGGGCCGCGCCATGGCCATCGGGCAATTCGGCGACGACCTGGCCATCAGCCTCCTGGGCGCGGGCGGCGCCGAACTGCCCACCAAGAGCGCGAAGAAGATCGCCCGCGTGGAGATCGGCATCGAGGCCACCATCCGCCCCGCCTCCGGTGAACTCAGCCTCGGCGTCGGCCTCACCGAGAACACCTTCGTCATCGACCCGGACTGCAAGGTGCGCGGCGGCGTCGGCCTCAAGGTGTGGTTCGGCGCCAACCCCAACGCCGGAGACTTCGCGTTCATCCTCGGACGCATCCCCGCCGGGCGCGAGGTCCCCGCACGCTATCCCAAGGGAGCCGAAGCCGCGCTCACCTGGGCCCTGGGCTCCACCGTCACCATCTCCGGCAGCGCATACGCCGGGCTCACCCCCAAGTCCCTGATGGCCGGCGGCGCCCTCGAACTCGTCTTCCAGTCCGGCATGTTGCGTGCCTGGCTGATCGCCAAGGTCGACGCCTTCCTCCAGTGGAAACCCTTCTACTTCGACGTCGGTATGAGCGTCCGCGTCGGGGTCTCCGCCACCGTCAAGATCTGGTTCGTCCGGATCAGGATCTCCATCGAGGTCGGCGTCAGCGTACGCGTCTGGGGCCCACCGGTCGGTGGCGAGGCCACCGTCCACCTGTGGTTCATCTCCTTCACCATCGGCTTCGGCAAACCGCGCGACAACACCCCGCCGCCGCTGGACTGGGGCGGCTTCCAGGGCACCCTGCCCGCACCCCAGCACATGGTCCGCTCCACCGCCGGGCCCGGCCTCATCGGCGAAGGCCCCGCCCCCGCCACCCGCAGCGGACGCAAGCCGTGGATCGTGGACAACGCCGGCTTCCGGTTCACCGCCGATACCCAGGTGCCGGTCACCAAGGTCTACCTCGGCAAGACGGGAACCGTGGACGTCGCCGGCGGCGGACCGATCGACATCCTCCCCATGGGGCTCAGGGACCGGCAGAGCGAACTGCGGGTGTGGATCACCTTCAACGGCGACGACGCATACGACCTCATGCGGTGGGGGCGCAAGATCCTCCGCGGACCGGTCCCGCGTGCCCGATGGGGAGACAGTGCCGCCGGCGGCGAACTCATCCCCGACCGGGTGATCGGGATCGACCTCGCCTCACCACCGGTCGACCACGGCACCGACACCGGCTTCATCGACGAAAAGGGCATCTCCTTCGACCAGGTGAGTCCAGCCGGAATCCAGCCCCTCGATCCCGCCGCCGCGCCCGTCGGCCCGGTGCCGCAGCGACCCTCCCGGAGCGTGGTCGAGGCCATCGTCACCGGGGTGAACAGCGATCCCGTCAAGGCCCGCCGCAGTGCCCTCCTCGACGCCGTCGAGACCCTCGGCCTCCTCGACCGCGGCCCCGTCGACACCGACCTCGCCGCGTACAAGTCCGCCGCCGGCACGGCCTTCACCGCCGACCCGATGCTCATCCCGGCCTGAGCCGCCCGTCAGGAGGACCACCGTGACCACCGCACCCGAGACCGGGGCCCGGGACCAGACGCCCCCGGCCACCGCTCACCGCACCCGCTTCTTCGACCACCGGATCCCGTCGCTCCACGCGGGCCGCTACGAGATCCACACCAGGCAACTGCTCCGCGCCACCGACGGCGCCGACCGGCCGCTCGACGGCAAACCCCAGCCCTTCGACGTCATCCAGCCCCGCTTCTCCATCGCCCCCACCGCCGTCAACGCCCGATACCCCGTGCCCGACGCGGTCGGCACCTACAGCGAGGTGCTGCCGCACATCAACCTCGACATCCCCGAACTCCCCTGGTCCCGGCCGCTGGGCGACATCGACGAATACGACGACGGCATCCCCTGGATGGCCCTGTTCGTCTTCCGCCCCGGCGAACTGGACGAAGACCCCGAGGCGGTCGGCGCCGTCACCGTCGACACCGTACGCAGACTGCTCACCGGCGAACACGGCCCCGGCCGCCCGCCGCAACTCGACCCCGACAGCCTGCGCCCCGACGAGTACGACGAGACCTGCGTCAGCATCCACGTCCCCGCCGTTGTCTTCGACCGGGTCAAGCCGCTCCCGGCCGAAATGGCCTACCTCGCCCACGTCCGGGAGGGCGGAAAGCCCGACGCCGTCCGCGCCCGCAGCAACCCCGAACCCGACATCGACCAGCTCAACGCCGTCGTCGTCGCCAACCGATTCCCCGACCAGCGAGGCGGCCTGCACGTCTGTCACCTCGTCAGCCTCGAAGGCCACGACCACGCCCTCACCGAACGCGCTCCCGAGGAAGGTGTTCGGCTGGTCTCCCTCACCTCCTGGACCTTCGAGACCCGACCCGACGACGGCACCGGCTTCGGCGACGTGGTCCAAGGCCTCGCCACCACCGATGGACTGACGCCACGTCAGGACCTGCGCCTGCGCGTCCCGGTCACCGAACCGGGCAACGTGACGGAACATCAACGCGAAGCGCTCGACCGCATCGCCGGCGGCGCGACCACCCTTCCGCAGCGCCTGCCCACCGGGGAACGCACGATCGCCTTCCACCGTGGGCCCTTCACCGCGCTGAAGCCCCAGCCGCTGCCCGACCCCGGCGAAGGCCGCGTACGCCTCGACTCCTCCGGGGAAGCACTCGTCTACCTGGAGAAGTACGGCGTCTTCGACACCTCGTACGCCGCCGCGTTCACCGCGGGACGCACGCTCGCCCTCGCCGACGCCGACTACCGGAAGGCGCTCCTGGAGTTCCGCAGGGCCGCCCGGTTCGCCGTACGCCGCCTCGCCGCCCACCCGGATCCGGTCGGGCGCGCCGTCTCGGCCCGCCACCTCACCGCACCCCTAGCGATCGAGTCCTTCGACCGCATGCTCCGGGACGACGGCGGCGCCCGGCTCGGCCGGGCCGTGCGCGAAGCCCCCGCCGCGCTGCGTGCCGGCCGCCGGCGCACCACGACGCGGGCCGCGCGCACCACCGAGGACGCCGGGTCGCTCCTGGCCGATGCCGGCGTACGGTCCGTCCTCCGCGAAGCGGCCGGTGACGAGTTCGTCGGCGTACGCGGCCGGCTCGACCGGCTGCGCCTGCTGGAGACGACGACCTTCGACAACCTCGTCCCGGACAGCCGCATGTTGCCCCAGGAGAGCATCCGCTTCTTCCACGTCGACCCGCAGTGGATCCGCGCCGCCGTCGACGGGGCCCTGAGCATCGGTGTCGGCCACGCCCTCGACGCCGACCTCAACAGCCTCGCCCTGGAAGGCGGACCGATCCCGGCGTGCGGCGTACTCATTCGCTCGTCGCTGATCCCCGGCTGGCCCACCACCATCCACACCGGGCTGCGCAACGGAGTCGAGGTCGAGCCGCTGCGCACCGCCGTCTACGGCACGGACGTTCGACTCGTGCTCTTCCCCGTGGTGATCGACCGGTTCGAGATCGCCGAACCACCGCGCGGCATCTGCTTCGGCATCGGCAACCTCGGCACCATCGAACTCCGCGAGATCGAGGGCGACGAGATCGGCCATGGGAAGGGCGAGTTCCCGGCGGACCGTGACTTCGGCGCGTACCTCCGCGACCGGGACACGGGAGTGCTCAACATCTGCGGCCCCGGCACGGCCCTGCTGGACGGCCTCGAGGCCGCGCACGGCGGTGTCCGGCTGTCCTCGGCCCGGTTCGCCCTGCAGATGATCCAGGCGCCGCAGGTCCAGTCCTTCATCCGCCCCTGAAAGGAGGCCCGGCATGTCCGCGGACAGCATCCTGGTCGTTCCCGTCGAGGTGGCGGCACTCGCCGTCAACCGGCAGACCCGCGACACCGGCGACGATCACGTCTTCCAGCGCTGGACCACGAACTTCCGGGGCGTCGCCCAGGGCAGCCCGCCCGAACCCGCCCCCTTCATGGGCCTGGAGGCCTGGCCCGGAAAAGAGGACAAGCTCGGCGTCTACCTCCAGTGGGAACTTCCCGCCGCCCTCACCCGCGGCAGGCACGACGAGGACGAAGGTGTGGGCGACTTCCCCCTCGTCCCCAACCGCTGGCTGGTGGTGCGGCACGAGGACGGCACGGCCGAGGTCAGGGCGTGGATCGTCGAGAGCGACTACCTCGACCCCATGAAGGGCACGGTGTCCTTCCAGAATCCGGACACCGCCCATCCCGAAGCCACCCTCATCGGCAAGTGCCACGACCTGACCGGCGCCTGGAAGGAACCCGTCGACCGGCACGACCCGTTCCTTACGGCGGTCGGTCCCGGTCTGCCGACCTTCTCCGTCTTCCAGCCGTACAACAAGAACGTGTTCTCGATGCACGACACGCTGGACGGCGTCGAACCCACCGAACGGCTCGGCTACTTCGTCGCCGGTTGGTACGCCCAGCCCGACAGCGACATCCTCGCCGCGCCGGACGAGCTCCCGGCTCTGCTCGACCGCCTCCGCTGGACGGCGCCGCCCGGATCCGGCGGCGGTATCCGCACATCCGTCTACTCCGGCACCGTCCTGGGCCTCGACTGGAACATCGACGGAGGGGTGCCTCCGTCGAAATGCCCGCACCGCACCGAGGTCACCCCCACCGTCGCCAACAGCGTGATGGAGGCCGTGGGCGAGACGGGAGCGTCCGCCGAAGGTGTGCTCTCCGCCGAAGAGGCCCAACTCTTCCGGGCGTTCCTGCTCGGCGGTACCGAGGCACTGGCCGAGCGGGACCTCCCCGAAGCGGACATCCTCACCGACCGCCGCGCCCACGACATCGGCTTCGGCCCGGTTCCCGGCGGCTACCACTGGTTCATCGGTGCCCGCGGCGCGATCGAACCCGATGACCCCTCCGCACCCGCCGGCCGGACCTTCCGCCCCCGGGACGAGGACGAGAGCGCCCTGCTCCGGCAACTCAACGAACTCCAGGCTCAGGCGGACGCCCGCGAACGCGACCTGCGCGCCGCCCGGGAACGCCTCTACCAGCTGTGGTGGCTCACCCGACGCGAGGACCAACCGCCCGTCTTCCACGAAGGCATCGACGACGCACTGGCACAGGCCAAGGCGGAGGTCGAACGGCTCTCCGGAACGAGCACCCTCGACGCCCTGCTGCCGACCGGTCGGACCGTCGACCAACTCGCCGCCGACATCGAACGGAAGTACCCGCGATACGGCGCCCGTTCGGCCCGCACCCTGATCCGCGCGCCCCGCCAGGACTTCGAGTACAGCGCCGACCCGGTCCTCGCCCTCGAAGGAGCGAACCTGCACGCCCCGCTGGTCCGCGAGGAGTCCCTGCCGTGCCGCACGCCGGACCGACTGGTGACCGCGGCCTCCGGAGTGACGGGCAGTCAGGTGGCCCCGCTGGTCGCGAAGCTCACGCTGACCGACCTTCCGCCCTGCTTCCCGGCCCTGGCCACCGAGTTCTTCATCCTCGGCAAGGCGCTGAAGACCGGCAACTACACCAACGTCACCGGCATGATGCCCATTTACGGTACGAGTGCGTGGGAAATGCCGTGGCAGCCCCTGTTCCTCATGTGGAAGGCGGAATACTTCCCGCTGCCCTTCCACGACGAGGACGGCGATCACTGGGAGTTCATCGAGCGCTCCCGCTACCGCTGGAAGGGTTGGCCCGAGGAACGACGCCCGCAGGAGATTCGCACCGTCATCGCCTCCGGCCGGCAGTTGCTCGCCCCCACCGCCGGGCACGTCATGGAAGGCGAACTCGACGTCCACGCCCGTCGACGCGACGGCCTCATCCCGGCCGAAACCCTGCGCAGACTGCGGTCCGACGCCAAGGAGACCGACGTACTGTCGCAGGTCCTCGACGGGTTCGGCGCGGCAATCGCGCAACGACAGCCCTCCGGCGCCACGCAGCCGCCTCCGGACATCGCCGACCTGCTGGGTGACGGGGACTTCGCGCCGCCCGACCCCGGCGGCGCGCCCACCGACGACTGGGGGGAGTGGCCCCCTTCGCGGTTCCAGGAGCTTCGGGCCGGACAGATGGCGTTCCTCGACCTGTCGGTCGTGGACCGGTTCGGCCGGGCCGTCGACCTGATCGGCGACTCGCTGCACTTCCGGCCGGAGATCGTCCGCACGATGCAACCCGCGCACTTCGCCCAGGACCAGGACGCCGACCGGCTCATCGAACTGGGCCCGCGGCTGCTCCAACCGGCCCGGCTGCGCTTCGACTTCCTGTCCGCGATCGGGGACGAGGACGTCGAGGCGGCCCCCGGGAGCAACCCGGTGTGCGCGTGGCTGGTGCACAACCGGCTGGACAGGTCGCTGGTCGTGTACGAAGCGACGGGTTCGGCGCTCGGGGAACTGCGGGTGACCCGCAACGCCCAGTCGGTCAGGGAGGTTTCGTGGTCCGTGCTGCCCGGATCGGAGGTCACCGACTTCGAGCAGTTGCGGGGGATCTCGGTACATGCCCACGACTTCCTGAAGCCCGTCAAGACCAGGGGTCCCGAGGTGTTCGACGCCTTCCGGGCCACGGTGGACAAGGCCCTGCAAACCATCGACCCGGCCGGCCCCGCCGACCCCGGTCTCGGCTTCCTGCTGGGTCGCCCACTGGCCCTGATCCGGACCCGGCTGGAGATGGAGACGCACGGCCCGCTCGCCTCCGACGTGAGCTGGAGGATGTTGTTCGAGGACACCGAACGCGAACTGCCCTCCTACCCCTGGGTGGTGCGCATGGGCGAGGCGGACGAGACCGAGGACGGCGTCGTCGGCTACGTCACCGACGGCGACTACGAGCGCTTCGACACGATCGTCGACCCGGCGGCCGGCGGCGGCGACTACCTGCGCCCCATCGGTGATGTACCGAAACTGTGGCTGAACTTCGGCGACCGGAACACGGCGGTGCTGACCCTGCTCGTCGACCCGCGCGGCGCGGCCCATGCCACCACGGACCTCCTCGCGACGAAGAAGGTCGTCGTCCCGCAGGAGTTCACGGACGCGGCGCTGGCCCGCATGTCGGTGAACTTCCGCACCGGAGACCTCCTCGCCGGGAGCGTGGACCTGTACGGCCCGTCCCGCGAGCCGCAGGAAACCGTCCTGATGCCCGTCCCCGCGACAGTGCTCGGCGAGTGGTCCTGGAGCGAGAACCGCGGCGGCACGTGGGAGAAGCTCGCGATTCAGCCGCAGGACACGAGCGACCTGCCGCCGGTGGAACCGGAGATCAGATCCGGGTTCCTGACCCTTGACAACGCGGCGGCGCACAGCCGCTCCACCGAAGGGAGTTGATACGCGATGAGTCTGGTCGCCCAGAGCTTCACCGTGGTGTCCGCGGACGAACCGCTGCTGTCGTACGACCTGACGACGAATCCGGACCCGGTGGAGGCGTCACCGGAGAATCCGGAGACCCCGCCGGAGACCTGCGAGCTGATCCTCGTGGCGGCGCGGCGCAGCGGTACGGCGGCCGACGTCGAGTCCATCAAGGTGAAGATCCCGGCCGGTACGGCCGCCCCCGACTTCGCCCTCGAACTGAGCAAGGCCGTGGCGACCATCAGCCTGTCCGGGTGGACGGTGGCACTGAACACCTCCACCAAGGAGTTCGTCTTCACGCCGACGGCGGCGTACGAGACGATCGGTCCGGACCAGGGGATCACCATCCAGATCTCGGAGCTTCCGGTGAGCCGGAAGGTCGGCAGCTCCCCGGTGACCGTGACCGAGCGCTCGCGCACCGGGAGCAGCGCCTTCCAGAATCGACAACTGGTCTTCAGCGTGGGCAAGTTCCCGCCCGGCTTCTACATGCGGAACCTCATCTGCGACCCGTTGGTGATCAACAACGGTGGCGACGTCACGCTGACCTGGGAGCGCTCGGCGAACGCGGCGTACGAACTGCTCTACGGCGGCACATGTCTGAACGTCGGCAACGAGTCCACCCGGAAGATCACGAACGTCAAGTCCGACACGACGTTCTACCTGCGCGGCACCGTGGGCGAGACGCCGGACCAGGTGGTGCGGATCCTGACCTGCCAGGTGACGGTCATCAAGCCGGACCTGGAGGTGGGAAACCTCGTGGTCCACGGCACGACCACCGCCAAGGGCGACGTCACGGTGGACCAGGCCAAGACCTTGTACGCGCGCACCATGATGGGGTTGGGGCAGTATCCGACGATCGACGTCGGCGGCCATCTCAACCTGTCGTCGGCGGACCGGACGACCACCGTCAAGGGGCCGTTGGTGGTGGCGGGCCCCACCACGGCCAAGGGCGATGTCTCCGTCACCGAGGACGGTACGACCGTCCGGATCAGGGACCTGCGCGGACCGTACGGCCTGTCCCTGAAGATCAACAGCCACACGAGCGTGCTGCCGGGGAACAACGTCACGATCGCCGACAACCTCACGGTGTCCGGCACCAGCCTGCTGAACGGCAACGTGACGGTGGCCGCGGGCAAGCAGTTGTCCGCGCCGAAGATCATCGCGGGCGCCGACGGTCTGACGGTCACCGGACCGTTCGCCGCGACCGGTTCCATCATGGACATCGTCGGTCCGGCGCAGGTCTTCCAACTGAGCTACGGCAGGACTTTGACGTTCACCGCCCCGACCGCGGGTCTGGCGATCGGCGAGGTCCACACCACCGGCAACTCCCGCAACTCGATCGTCAAACTCTCCGGGAACGGGACCAACATCACCGCCTCCGCGATGCGCAGCGACGGCCGCACGGCCGCCAACGTGGCGGTGCTGCCGATCCGCAAGGGCGGTTCGTGCAGCGTCTACTTCGGCATGCAAGGGGGCGATTCCGGTCCCGATTACAGGTACGCCTGGCTCATCTGGGTCCCTTTCGGCAAGGGCGCGATCACGCCGTCCACGGTCGCGGGCGACGTCGACCTGTCGGACTCCGAACCCAAGGAGGCGCCCGAGGAACCCACCTCGCGGATCTGAAGGGATCGGCCGCCGTTTCCGCCGTCGAGCGGGGTGTCGGCCGGGCGGTCGGGTTTCGGGGCTGTGCGGTGTCAGGGCAGGAGCCGCGCGAGTTCGGCCATGTCCGCCTCGGGGTTCACCACGGGTTGGATCAAGAGTTCGTCGACCCCCGACTTCTCCAGCGCGTCGATCCGCTCTCCGAGTTCGTCCCTGGTGCCGACCAGACCGAACCTGTCCACCAGTGAGGGCACGACGAGATCGCGCTCCCCGGGGGACAGTCGGCCGAGATAATTGTGGTAGAGCGTGTGGTGGCGGTTGGGGTCGGTGGCGGAGGTACCGCGCAGGTGCAGCAGGCGGTCGACAGCCGCGGCCTCCTCCCGGGACAGGGCCGCGCGGAAGGCCGGGTTCTCCACCGCGAGGATCAGTGCGGTCACCGCGATGTGCCCCATCGCGTCCTTGACGGCATCGCCGTACCGGTCCTCGCCGTCGGCGAGGACATACAGGGAGGAGACGAGGTACGAATGCGCCTTCTCGCTGTTGCCCGCGGCCTGTGCCGCCGCCCGGCGGGCCCGGCCGAGCGCGGACCAGGCCTCGGGGGCGTGCAACGCGAAGGAGATCATTCCCGTACCCAGGCGGCCGGCGACGGCGGCGACTCTCGGGCCGAACGCGGCCACGACGAACTCCACCGGGTCCTCCATGTCGACGTAACCGTCGACGTGCAGGAAGCGGACCCTGCTCGACCGGGTTCCCTCGTGATGGTCCGACTCGCGGCCCGCGGTGAGGTCCTGCAAGGCTGCCGTGAACGACGCCAGTTCGACCGTCTTCGCCGGCCGCATGCCGAGCGTGCGGCGCGCGGTGTTGCCGGTGCCGACGCCGCAGATGATGCGGCCGGGAGCGAGGGCGTTGAGACTGCCGAGCGCCGCCGCCGCGGCGGGCGCGGACCGCAGTGCCGGTGAGGTGACGCCGATGCCGAGTCTGATCCGGTCGGTGGACTTGGCGCAGAGCGCGAGGCCGACGAACGGATCACCATGGACCAACGGTGTGTCGTATACCCAGAAACTACTGAAACCGAGTTCCTCCGCACGGGCCGCCAGGAACTCCAGGCCCGGGCGTGCGGCCATGATGATGCCGATCCGCATGCCGATCCCTCTCGCCGTCGGGTTCCACGGCCGAACGACTCGGGCAGCGGCCTTCCCGGTGGTGGCTGGGATCGTTCCCTGTCGGCCGGTGGCTACACGCCGACCGACATCGCGTCACAGGCCGACACGCAAGGATCGCGGCGGTGATCACGAGGCGACGGTGGCCACGGGACGGCCGGATCGCGGCTTTGCGAGTCCGGAGCGCCGGCGCGACGCTGGAGATGGCAGGGGCCGCCGTCCCGCGGCCGCGCCGCGTGGGGGGTGGCGGCTGCCGGTACCGGCCTGCTTCGGCCGGCCGGTACCGGTAGTCGTCAAGGGCTACGTGGTGGGCGTGGTGACGCCGACCGCGGTCTTCCAGATCGCGTACGCCACGCCGTCGGCGCTGCGGTTGAGCACCGTGGCGTCGATGTTGCTCGTGGTGTCACACGCGGAGTGGTAGCACGAGTCGTAGGACGCGCCGGCCCTGCCGCCCCATTTGGCCGCCTGCGCCGAGGACTTGGTGGCACTGGCGCCGGCCGCGTAGCCGGAGGTGGGGATGCCGGCCCGTTGGAAGGAGTAGTCGTCGGAGCGGCCTTGGCCTTCGACGTTCTCCTCCGGGCGCAGGTTCAGCGTGTCCCAGTACGCCTTGAGGGGCGCGGCGGTGGCCGAGTTGATGTTGTTGACGAAGTAGCCCGCGTTGCGGGAGGCGACCATGTCGAAGTTGTAGTAGCCCCTGATCGCCGAGCGCTGTGTCGAGGTGAGTTGGCTGACGTAGAACTGCGAGCCCTGGAGGCCCTGTTCCTCGCCGGCCCACCAGCCGAAGCGTACGTGCTTGGTGAGGGTGGGGTTGGCTCGGGCGAGCGCGAGGGCGTTCTCCAGGAGGGTGGCCGAGCCGGAGCCGTTGTCGTTGATGCCGGGACCGGCACTGACGCTGTCCAGGTGGGCGCCGAACATGACGACCTGGTTGGCGGGGCCGCCGGGCCAGTCGGCGATCAGGTTGTTGGAACGGTATCGGCAGGAGGTGCAGACCTGCTCGGACACGGTGAAGCCGGCGGCCTGGAGCTTGCCCTTCACGTAGGCCACGGACGCGGTGTAACCGGCGCTGCCCGCTCGGCGGTTGCCGCCGTTCTGGTTCGCGATCGTGTTGAGCTGCGCCAGGTGCGCCTGGACGTTGGCCACGTTGATGTCGGGCGGCACCAGGCTCCGGTTGCCGGGACCCGTGACGGTCAGGGTGTACCGGGCGGTGTGGGTGGCGGTGGGGCCGCTACCGGTGACGGTCACGGGATAGGTGCCCGCCGGCGCGGCCGGGCTCGCCGACAGGGTCAGTGTCGAGCCGCCCGCTTCGGCGGACCCCGGGGTGAAGGTCGAGGTCACACCGGGGGGCAGACCGGTCGTGGACAGGGTGACGTCCTGCGCCGCCGCGCCCGCGGTCACGGTCGTGCTCACCGCGGTCGTGATCGAGTCGCCCGGTGTCACGATGCCCGAGGGCGAGGTGAAGGCGACGGCGAAGTCGTCCAGGCCGGAACCTGCGGTGCAGGTGGGGTCGCCGGACTGGGCGGGCACGCTGATGGCGTTCCACGCGGCCTTGGTCTTGTTGAACAGACCGCACGTGGGGTCGAGGGTCTTCGCCGATTTCAGGGTCGCGGTGCGGTAGCGCTTGTAGGTCATGCCGCTGGTCTTGAGCAGCATGCCGCCGTAGAAGACCTTGCCGGCCTTCTGGATACCCACGCCGGTGAGGGTGGTGTTGTTGCAGGTCGGGCTGGTCGGCTTGCCGCCGCCGGGGTTGGTGCCCTCGGCGAGCAGGTAGAACCAGTGGTTCAGCGGTCCGGCCGCCGCGTGCTCCTCGGTGTTGGGAATCGAGGAGCTGTAGCAGTTCGGGTCGCCGTTGGTGGACGGCTTGTACATGTAGCGGATGGGCCCCTGGCCGACCAGGTTGACCGTTTCGCCGACGGTGTAGTCGGGGGTGTCGTAGGGCGAGGATTCGTTGGTGTACGCCTCGGTCAGCGCGCCCATGATGTCGCCCGTGGCCTCGCCCAGACCCGGTTCGCTGCCGGCGCCGCCGGGGGTGAACTGGTCGATGCCGTGGCCGAATTCGTGGCCGACGACGTCCATCGAGCCGATCCACTTGTTCGCCTGGTTGTGTCCGATGGAGACGGAGGAGCCGTCCCAGTAGGCGTTGACGTCGTTCAGGCCGACCTTGACCGGCCAACTGCCGCCGTTGCCGTTGTGCCCGTTGCGACCGAGCCAGTCGCGGAGCATGTTCCACTCTTTTTGGGCCGCGAACATGACGTCGGCGCAGCCGGTCTCCTTGCTCGACGCCTGACCGTTGCCCCACGAGTCGGTGGACTTGGAGAACACCGTCCCGGTGGAGTAGTCCGCGCAGGACAGGCCGGGCCGGTTCGGGTCGCGCAGCGAGTATTTGGTACCGGACTTGGTGGTGTCGATCGGGATGTTCGGCCCGTTCCACTGGCTGTTGCCGGTGCCGGCCTTGACGTCGTCGACCTTGTCGAGCACTGTGCCCGTGCTCGCGTCGACGAAGACGTGCAGGCGGCTGGGCGCGGTCGCGGTGCGGCCGACGAGTACGGTCTCCCAGGCGAGATCGCTGCGATCGTCCCTGATCCGGACGACCAGGCGGGGCGACTCGACCCGGTCCACCGACGCGAGTTCGGCCCTGGAGGTGGTCTCGGCCGCCTCGGCCGGCACGATCGGGTGGACCGGGGCGGATATCTGCACGTCGCTCGCGGACTGGGTCGCGCGGACGCGGCCCTTGCCGTCGGCGAGGACGACGGCGTCACCGCCGACGACCGGCAGGCCGCGGTAGGTGCGCTCGTAGGCGACGGAGTACAGATCGTCGACCCACGGCGTCACCGCCTGCCGCTCGTACTGCTCGTCGGGTCCCTTGGCCAGGACGTCCAGGCCGCTTGCGGCCGCCCGATCGGCGGCGGCGACGGCAAGCGCCTGAGACCCGGACGGCGCGGGCGGATCGGCCGCGGCCGATTGGGTCGCCGCGCCGACGGTGAGGCCGGCGAGTAAGGCGAGAACGGTCCCGGTGGTGGTCACTCTTCGATTCATCGAGGCTCCTGGGGTGGAAGGCAGACCTCGACCACGACACCGACCTGCTGTCGCGGGCACCTCGTGGGGGCCGCGAACGACCGGGCAGGACGGGGTTCGTGCCCGAGCAAGCGAAACACTCACACAGGCGTCCACGCCGGGCGAAGGGATCCGGCCGAACCGGCAAATTCCGGGAAACGAGCCCTCTTCGGGCGCCGCGGCCACCACCGGGCGCCGGCCGACGACCCGCGCCTTCCTCTGCCTCGAACGGCTCGAAGGGCTCGAAGGGCTCGAAACCCGATCCGTTCGACGACCCTAGTCCCGGACCGGTTTCCGCAGCGGCCGGAAGAAGTCGCGCAGGTCGCGGGCCAGTTGCTCGGGTTCCTCGTGGGCCATGAAATGCCCGCCGCGTTCCGGCGTGTGCCACTGGCGCAGGTCGGTGAAGATCCGTTCGGCGAGGCCGCGTGGCATGCCGCGGAACGCCGGCTCGTTGCTCAACGTCACGGCGCCGGGCACGGTGATCGGCGGCACCGGCCGGTTGTGCGGCCAGTCGTGGTACTCGCCGAACGACGTGCCGATCGACCCGGTCGCCCAGTACAGCGTCGCCACCGTCAGCAGCGTGTCGCGGTCCCAGCGCGTCGTCACGTCGCCGCCGCAGTCGCTCCAGTCGCGGTACTTGTCCACGATCCACGCCAGCAGCCCCGCCGGGGAGTCGACCAGCGCGGCCGCGACGGTGTCCGGGCGGGTGGACATGATCGCGCTGTAGCCGCCGTCCCCGGCATCGTACACGGCCAGCGCATCGAGGAACCGCTGCTCCTCGGGCGTCGGCGGCGCCGCGCCGAAGTCGGTCGGGACCACCGACGAGGTGACCAGTACGCCGGCCACAACGTCCGGGAACAGCGCGCCGAGCCACTGCGTGACGCCGCTACCGATGTCGCCGCCCTCCGCGCCGAAGCGGGGGTAGCCGAGCACGTCGGTCATCAGCGCGTGCCACGTCTCGGCAACGGCGCGCCGCGTGAACGGGCCGCCCGGCGGCTCGGAGAAGGCGAACCCGGGCAGTGACGGGATCACCACGTCGAACGCGTCCGCCGGGTCCGCGCCGTGTGCGCCCGGGTCGGTCAGCAACTCGGCGATTCGCAACATCTCGACGAAGCTGCTCGGCCATCCGTGGCTGAGTACCAGCGGCAAGGATGCCGGTCCCCCGGCCGGACCCTTACCGCGCATGTGCACGAAGTGCACCTTGCGGCCGCCGACTTCGGCGCGGAAGTGCGGGTAGGCGTTCAGCCGGGCCTCGGCCGCCCGCCAGTCGAAACCGTCCGCCCAGTACGCCACGAGCTCGCGCAGGGCGTCGGGATCGACCCCGGCCGCCCAGTAGGCCGGGTTCGTCGCGGTGGTGAACCGGGTGCGTACCAGCCGTTCGCGCAGGTCGTCGAGCACGTGGCCGGGGACCGAGATGTGGTATCGCTCTGTGCTCATGTGTCCTTCGGTGGCTCATCCGCCGACAGGGCGCGGCCGGCGCGGGTTTCGTGTCGGTAGCTGCAAACGCCGACCGGCCCTCGCTGATTCCGGACAGCCGTATGCGGGCGCCGGCGTCGTTGCCCGCACGATCTTCGTCAGTCGCCGAGGGTGTAGAAGTGGACCCGCGTGTCGGATCCGAAGGTTTTGAACCAGTCCGTGACCGGGTTCCGTTCGTCGAACGGGTCTTCCTCGTAGAGCCACTCCGGGTCGAGGTCGCCCAGGAGTGCCTCCCTGAACGCGGCGTATGCGCTTTTGATGTCGTGGTCGTACAGGCCGTGGATGTCGAGGACGGGAATGGCCTCCTGGAGGAGCAGGTGCAGGGCGAGTGCTTCGGCCGTGGTGGCGGGTGGGTGCCACGTGGTCGAGGTGAGGCGTTGGGTCACACCGGCGGCGGCGATGATGAATCGGCGGACGAACAGCTCGGTGTACTGCTCGGCGAAGGCGGGCGGAAGTTCGTCCAGAATGAAGAAGTCCGCGTCGGAGTCCTCGACGTGGTCGGCCACTTCGTCCTCGGCCAGGCTCACCAGGTCGCCGAAGAGTTCGTCGATGAGCGGATCGATGGCGTAGACGAGGGCGCCTGCCGCCAGTTCGACGGTGGCGTGGGGGAGCGGGTTCGAGGTGTCGTGACCGAATCGGCCCGCGGGAAAACGGGTCAGGCGCGGGGCCAGGCTCCGAAGACGCCCGCAATACGTCTCGACCTCTTCGGCGGTCGGCGTTCCCGGGTTCGGGTGCGGGTCCGGCACCGGGCGGCGGTGGAGTCGGGCGCGCTCCGCCGGGTCCGCGGGCGGCGCGTCGGGGCCGTCGGCGGCGGCGAGGCTTTTCCGCGCGAGTGCGTCGTGCAGTTTGACCTCGCAGGAGGCAACTGCCCACTCCTCCAAGCCTTCGGTGTTGCCCAGGATCTCCTCGACCACCTCACGGGCGGCCGTCTCGGCGAACTCCAGAGCGGGGGCATCCAGTTCCAAGAGCACGAGGGCACCCTCGGGATGCGAGCCGATACGGAAGTCGTCCAGGTCGATGCTCATGTCGTCGGGGCCGTCGACGCCGTCCAGATGCTCCAGGGGTTCGGCGAGCAGGCGGGCTATGCCTGCCCGCTGCAGGTTGTCCAGGGGTGGATGCCCGCTCGGGGGGACGACATCGACGTGTACGAAGTAGGTCACCCCACCAGCGTGCCCGAGCCGGTCGTGGAAGATCGGCGATCCTGGAACGCGGCCTGCTTTCGCGCCGCGAATGTCCACAATCGGCAGACGGTCGTCGGTGTGCGGTACACGGCGCCGCCGGCGTGTGCGCGCCGCATCGCCGTGACGTGCCCACCCGTTGCGGCGGCGCCGGTCAGGCCGCCTCGATGCCGAGTTCGGCGAGCAGGGCGCGGACGCGTCGTTCGATCTCGTCGCGGATCGGCCGTACGGCCTCGACACCCTGCCCGGCCGGGTCGTCGAGCTTCCAGTCGAGGTATCGCCTGCCGGGGAAGACCGGGCAGGTGTCGCCGCAGCCCATGGTGATCACCACGTCGGACGCGCGTACCGCCGCCACGGTCAGGATTTTCGGCCTCTCGGTGGACATGTCGATGCCGACCTCCGTCATCGCCGCGACGGCGGCCGGGTTCACGGCGTCGGCGGGCGCGGATCCGGCGGAGCGGACCTCGACCCGGCCGTCGGCGAGGTGGGTGAGCCAGGCGGCGGCCATCTGGGACCGTCCGGCGTTGTGGACGCACACGAACAGCACGGATGGCGTGGTGGGTTCAGACACGGGCGGGGCCTTCCGGGGCTGCGGTGGCGGCGGGCTGCGGGAAGTAGCGGCGGGCGGCGAGGGCGACGTACACGAGGCCGATGAGCACCGGCACTTCGATGAGGGGTCCGACGACTCCGGCGAGGGCCTGTCCCGAGGTGGCGCCGAAGGTGGCGATGGCGACCGCGATGGCCAGCTCGAAGTTGTTGCCCGCGGCGGTGAACGCAAGTGTCGTGGCCCGCGCATGGTTCAGGCCGACCGCGCGTCCGACGGCCATGGACCCGCCCCACATCAGCGCGAAGTAGGCGAGCAGGGGCAGCGCGATCCGGGCGACGTCGAGCGGCTTGGCGGTGACGGCGTCGCCTTGGAGGGCGAAGAGCACGACGATGGTGAACAGGAGCCCGTACAGGGCGAACGGGCCGATCCTGGGGATCACCCTCGTCTCGTACCAGGTCCTGCCCCCGACCTTCTCGCCGAGGCGGCGGGTGAGGAACCCGGCCAGGAGCGGGATGCCGAGGAAGATCAGCACGCTCCGGGCGATTTCCCATACGGACACGTCCAGGGCGGTGCGTTCCAGGCCGAGCCATCCGGGCAGCACGTCGAGGTAGAACCAGCCGAGCGCGGCGAAGGCGATCACCTGGAACACCGAGTTGAGGGCGACCAGGACGGCGGCGGCCTCACGGTCGCCGCAGGCGAGGTCGTTCCAGATGATCACCATGGCGATGCAGCGGGCCAGGCCGACGACGATCAGGCCGGTGCGGTACTCGGGCAGATCGGGCAGCATCAGCCACGCGAGGGCGAACATCAGTGCCGGGCCCACGATCCAGTTCAGGACCAGGGACGGCAGGAGCAGCCGCCGGTCGCGGGTGACGGTGTCGAGCCGGTCCCAGCGGACCTTCGCGAGCACCGGGTACATCATCACCAGCAGGCCGAGCGCGATCGGCAAGGAGACGCCGGTGACCGTCACCTTCGCGAGCGCGTCGCCCAGGCCGGGGACGAGCCGGCCCAGGCCGAGGCCGGCGGCCATCGCGATCAGGATCCACACCGCGAGGAAGCGGTCGAGGAACGACAGTCGTCCGGCGACCGGTCCCGCCGGAGTCCCGACCGGGGCGCTCACGCGCCGACCGGCGCGGGGGCGGGTTCGGGACGGGGCTCGCCGGCGGGGCGGGTGAGGATCGCGGCGAGGCGATCGGTCATGGCGGGCAGGAGCCGGTAGTACACCCAGGTCCCGCGCCGCTCGGAGGCGATCAGCCCGGCCTGCTTCAGCAGCTTGAGGTGGTGGGAGATGGTCGGCTGGGACAGGTCGAACGCCGGGGTGAGATCGCAGACGCAGATCTCCCCGCCCGCCCGGGAGGCGATCATCGACAGCAGTCGCAGTCGCACCGGGTCGCCCAACGCCTTGAACACCCGCGCCAGGTCGGCGGCCCGATCCTCGTCCAGTGGGGCGGTCAGCAGCGTGGGGCAACAACCTTCGGTGTCCTGACCGAGTACCACGAATTCCTGTTTCGACATTCCTCTATGTTGACGTTCTTCGATCCAACGCGCAAGCTTGTATCGATCGACATCGATACAAGCCGATGGGGAGACCACTGTCATGTCCCGTGTGCAACTCGCGCTCAACGTCGCCGACCTCGAGGCCTCGGTGACCTTCTACTCCAAGCTGCTCGGCGTGGAGCCCGCCAAGCGCCGACCCGGCTACGCGAACTTCTCCGTCGCCGACCCGCCCCTGAAGCTCGTCCTCATCGAGGGCGAGGCCGGCCAGGACACCCGCCTGGACCACCTCGGCGTCGAGGTCGGCTCCACCGACGACGTCAACGCCGCCACCACCCGCCTCAAGGACGCCGGACTCGCCACGTTCGAGGAAAACGACACCTCGTGCTGCTATGCCCTCCAGGACAAGGTGTGGGTCCACGGCCCGGGCAAGGAGCCGTGGGAGGTCTACGTCGTCAAGGCCGACGCCGACCGGCTGGGCAAGAGCGGGGCGCCCGGCGCCGACGCCTGCTGTACGGGTGAGGCTTCGGACGCTCCGGCACCCGCCGCGGCCTGTGCGTGCGGCGGCTGACGCCCGGCGCGGAACGCCGGCGAGGAGGGTGCCTTCTTCAGGAGGCGGCCAGGGTCAGGTCGGGGCGGTTGGAATCGACGGTGGGCGCCAGCCCCGCCTCGGTCGCGACATCGCGGGTGTGGGCGTCGGCCGCCTCGTAGGAGACGTGCATATGCAACAGCCCCGCGCCTCGACGTACGGCGGACAGGATCCATGGGCCGCTTTCGTCGAGAAAGGCGGTCTCCCGCAGGTCCAACACCACTTCGCGGCAGTCCCGGCCGGTCGGCACGTTGAGAACCCGCATCAGGTTGTCCAGGACGGCGGACGCGTTTCGGCGGTCGACGCGGGCCGGCAACGTGACGACGAGCCGATCGGTGCCGTGGCGGACGGTGAGCCCCATGAGACGTTCCTGACGTTGAGCCGTTGTTTCGTTACCGGATCGGCCGGTGTCACGGCATCAGTCGCCGTGAACGCCGGTCTCCGCTTCCGATAGCGAGCGCTACCTACCCGGAAACGACGGGTCCACGCGTGCGGGGGCGATGCGTCGAGTCGATGGGTGTGCGTCGGGTTCGGGGTGCGGTGTGGTTTCAGTGACGGTCTCCGGGGTGTGGAGTCCTGTCGGGCTCGGGGTGGTTTCGGGTGGGGATGAGGAGGATGGGGGAGTGGGCGTGGTGTAGGGCCGTGTGGATGGCCCGGCCCAGGTTGGGGCCGAAGCGGCCGGTGTCGCGGTGGGCGGCGAGGACCAGGAGGTCGGCGTCGGCGCTTGCGGTGACCAGTGCGTGGGCGGTGGTGTCGAGGACGGCGTCCTCGGTGACGGGGACGTCCGGGTGCTTCTCGCGGAAGGGCTTGACGGCGGTGGCCAGGGTGGTCTCCGCCATCGTGCGCCAGTCGTCGATGATCGACACGGCCGGGGCGTACGCCAGGCCGCCGGCGAGCGACGCGGGGTAGCGCCACGCGTGGACGGCGTGTACGGGCAGGTTCCGGGCCGCCGCCTGGGCGAAGGCGGCTTCGAGGGCGGGGCCGCAGTCGTCGGCGGAGACGCCGACCACGATCGGCTTCGCGGGACGGTCGGCGGCGGTGTCGTGGTCGGGGTGGACGACCAGGATCGGACAGCGGGCCGCCGCCGAGACGGGGAGGCTGACCGACCCCATCAACAGGCCGGCGAAGCCGCCCATCCCTCGGCTGCCGACGACGAGCAGGGCGGCGCGGTCGCTCGCGGCCTCCAACGTGTCGATGGCGTTGGCGAGTTCGACCGTGGCGAGCACCGGCAGGTCGTGGTGTCGGGCATGTGCGCGGTCGGCGCCTCGGTCGACGATGGCGCGGGCGTTCTCGCGCAGTTGTTGTCCGAAGCGGTCGTCGCCGCCGGCGACTTCGACCCATTCCAGGGCATGCAGCACCTCGAGGGTGGTGTGTCTGCGGGCGGCCTCGTCGGCGGCCAGGTCCACGGCTCGTTCGGCGCCGGGGGAGCCGTCGAAGCCGACGACGACGTGTCCGCGGAGCGGAGCCGGACGGGGGGTCGATGCCTGGGTCACGGTGGGATTCCTTCGCGGAGGTGGGATGCGGTAGGCAGGGGGCGGGACGTCGGGGCCGACCGTGCGCAGATGCCCGTTCGGTGCGGGCTCAGTCGTGGCCGGCGGGTGCTTCGAACATTGCCCGTCCCGCCCGGATCCGAGCAGGGCCATCGGACCCGAGTCCCCGGACCGGACGGCCCTGCCTCGCACGTGGGATCGGCGCGCGGTCGGCGGCGAGCGGCGCGAAGCGCGCCCGGCCCGAAGACAACCGGACCGGGCACGGGTCGGTGTACCGCACGCGGCCGGTGTTCACCGTGGACGCGGGGCGCTCCGCCATTGCCTGTCCCGGCTCGCGGACGACGGCCGCAGTGGCGGTACCGCGAGCCCCCGCGCGCCCGGCTCCCGAGGTTCCCCTCGTCGTCATCCGTACGACATCCCCTTCCGATATCGTGCAGCGCTGTCGAAGTGCCCGCCCCATCGGCTCCCTGCGGCCGTCGTCGTCGAGGAGTGCGCGATGAGTACGCCCGTGGTGCCCGCCGGCGGGGGTGAGCTGAAGCGGCATCTGGGCGTGTCCGACGCCGTGGTGATCGGATTGGGCTCGATGATCGGGGCCGGGATCTTCGCGTCCCTGGCCCCGGCCGCGTCGGCGGCCGGCTCCGGGCTGTTGCTCGGGCTGGCCGTGGCGGCGGTGGTGGCGTATTGCAATGCGACGTCCTCGGCGCGGTTGGCGGCCCGCTACCCGCGGTCGGGTGGCACGTACGTGTACGGGCGCGAGCGGCTCGGCGACTTCTGGGGATACCTGGCCGGGTGGGGTTTCGTGGTCGGCAAGACCGCCTCGTGCGCGGCGATGGCCCTGACGGTCGGCTCGTACGTGTGGCCCGCACGGGCGCACGCGGTCGCCGTCGCCGCGGTGGTGGTGCTGACGGCGGTGAACTACGCGGGCGTACACAAGTCCGCGCTGCTGACCCGGGCGGTGGTCGTGGTCGTCCTGACGGTGCTCGCCACGGTGGTCGTGGTGTGCCTGACGTCGGGATCCGTGGTCGCGGCGCGGCTGGACGTCGGCGCGGACGCCTCTGCCGGCGGGGTGTTGCGGGCCGCCGGGCTGTTGTTCTTCGCGTTCGCCGGATACGCGCGCATCGCCACGCTGGGCGAGGAGGTCCGGGATCCGAAGCGGACCATCCCCCGCGCCATCCCGCTCGCCCTCGGCATCACCCTCGTGGTGTACGCCGCGGTCGCCGTCGCCGTTCTTCTCGTGCTGGGCCCGGATCGGCTCTCCGACGCCGCCGCGCCGCTGGTCGACGCGGTCCGCGCGGCGGGTGTTCCGGGCCTGGCCCCCGTGGTTCGGGTCGCCGCCGCCGTCGCCGCCCTCGGCTCGCTGCTCGCGCTGATCCTGGGCGTCTCGCGCACCACCCTGGCGATGGCCCGCGACCGGCATCTGCCGCATGCCCTGGCCGCCGTCCATCCGCGCTTCCACGTTCCGCACCGGGCGGAGCTCGCCGTCGGCTGCGTGGTCGCGGTCCTGGCCGCCACGACGGACGTGCGCGGCGCCATCGGCTTCTCGTCCTTCGGCGTGTTGGCCTACTACGCGATCGCCAACGCCGCGGCCTGGACCCTCGCCCCGAGGAGGGCCGCCCGGCCCGGATCGTACCCGTCGTCGGCACGTCGGGCTGTCTGGTCCTGGCCTTCGCCCTGCCGCTCGCCTCGGTACTCGCCGGAGCCGCCGTGATCGCGGCCGGCGCCGCGGCCTACGGCGTCCGCAGAACGATCGGCCGCGACACCTGACGGATCGCGGCGTCGGGCGGACGGTGCGACCTCACGCGCCCGAAGAGGGCGCCGAGCCGGCCCCCGTCGCCTGTCCCGACGGCGCACCGGAGCCCGTGGTGTGCCGCACCAGCAGGCCGGTGACGAGCTCGGACGTGATCGAGAACCACGCCTGGTTCTGCCCGTGTCCGGCTTCGGACAGCGGGTGTTCCGGACGTACGACGGCCGCGGGGGCCCGGACGCGGGAGGCGTGGCCGGTGATGGTGCCCGTCCAGCCGGTGAGCGTCGTCGGGTCGATGTGATCGGCCTGGAACGCGACCACCGCGTCCCCCGCGGCCTTCGCGAGCGTGGAGTCGGCGGGCGCGCGGAAGACCACCGACTCCCCGTCGAAGGCGAACGTCACCAAGTGCACGGCCGGAAGAGCGCCCTCGCTGACGACGACACGTCCGACCCGGGCGCCGGCCATCAACTCCAGCGTCTCCCGGCGCGCGAGGGGACGAGTCGTCACGAGGTCTTCGCTCATCCCACCACTCTCGACCACGATCGGGCCCTCCACCAGGGCCGAACGGCCCTGTGCCCGCGCCGAGGGGACCGGGGCGCCCACGTGGCTCGGCTGGCCCGTTCCGCGGACGGTGTCCGGCCGAACGGCGTCGCGAACACGGTCACCTCAGCGGGACGCGCCACTCCACCAGCGCGCCGCCGTCGGGCGCCGGGCCGAACGCGCAGGTACCACCCAGGGATTCGGCGCGTTCCCGCATGTTCCCCAACCCGCTGTCGCGGGTGGGTGCCGCGGGCGGACCGACCCCGTCGTCGCGCACCCGAAGTCGCACATGCTTGTCGTCGGTCTCCACGTGGACCTCCACCCGGCGCGCGTGCGCATGGCGCGCGGCGTTGGCCAGAGCCTCGCGCAGGACGGCGATCAGGTGGACGGCGATGGTCTCGGGGACGGAGGTGTCGAGGAGGCCGTCGACGCGCAGGGTGGGGGCGTAGCCGAGGGCTTCGGTGGAGGCGTCGACTTCGCGCAGGCAGCGTGAGCGCAGTCCGGTGCCGGTGTTCCGGTCGCGGGCCTTGAGGGAGAAGATCGTGGATCGGATGACCTTGATGGTGTCATCGAGGGCGTCCACGGCGGATTCGACGCGCTCCAGGGCTTCGGGGTGGTCGATGAAGCGGGTCGCGCTTTGCAGGGTCATGCCGGTGGCGAACAGTCGCTGGATGGCGAGGTCGTGCAGGTCGCGGGCGATACGGTCGCGGTCCTGGAGCACGGTGAGCAGTTCGGCGTCGCGGCGCCGTTCGGCGATCTCCAGGGCCAGTGCGGCGTGGTCGGCGAAGCCGGTGACCATGCGTACCACCGCGTCCGAGAGCTGGGGCCGTTCCGCCCGGTTGGCGACCTGGAGCACACCGCGAATGCTCTCGCGGGTGCCGAGCGGCAGCAGGAACGCCGAGCCCAGATCGAGCCCGACGGCCTTGGCCACCACCGCGCCCGGGTCGTGACTGAGATCACCGGTGACGATCGTCTCGCCGGAGCCGAACACCTTGCCCATCAGGGTGCTTTCCCCCGACAGGACCAGCCCGTGGACGCCGTCCGCGAGTGGTCCCGACGCGGCCTCCACCACCAGGTCGTCGGTGCCCGCCACCGGCACCGCGAGCGTCACCAGGTCGGCGTCGGCCATCTCCCGGATGGTGGCGGTGAACGAGCGGAGCACGTCGGCGGGAGGTTGGCCGGAGAGCAGGCTGCGGGTGAGATCGGAACTGGCCGTGAGCCATCGTTCGCGGCGGCGGACGTCGTCGTACAGGCGTGCGTTGTCGATGGCGACGCCCGCGGCGGCGGCGAGGGTGCGCAGGACGGCCTCGTCGTCCTCGTCGAAGTCGGCGCCGCCGCGTTTCTCGGTGAGGTACAGGTTTCCGAAGACGGTGTCGCGGATGCGGATCGGCACTCCCGCGAAGGTGTTCATGGGCGGGTGGCCGGCGGGGAAGCCGAACGAGTCCGGGTGTTCGGTGAGGTCGTGCAGGCGCAGCGGGTGCGGGTCGCGGATGATCAGCCCGAGGATGCCGCGTCCGGTGGGGAAGGGGCCGATGCGCAGGATCGTCTCGGGGTCCATGCCCACGGGCAGGAACCGGGCCAGTCGTTCCTCGTCGCCGATCACCCCGAGCGCGCCGTATTCGGCGTCGACCAGGGACACCGCCGACTCCACGATGCGGCGGAGCACGGTCTCCAGGTCGAGATCGCTGCCCACCGACAGCACGGCCTCCAGCAGTCCGTTGACCCGGTCCCGGGTCGAACGCACCACCTCCACGTGCGCCTGGAGCTCGTCCAACAACTCGTCCAGACGCATCCGCGGCAGTGCCGGTCGCTGGTCCGACGCCACATCCCCTCCACAGGAATCGAAGACCGTCGACACGGCTCTCGCGTCCATCGTGTCAAACCACGCCGCACGCGTCTCCTCTTCGTCGAACGGAGCAGAGGATCCGTGACTTCGGTCGACGACCGACGCCGTACCGCCCGATACGGTGGCGGTGTGACAGGCACGGGCGTTCACGACGTCCGACGCCGTCGAAGCGGCCCGGCGCATCCCGGCGTCGCGCCCCGACGTCGCCCTTCTCGTCCGACCGCACGAGGGCACCCTGCAGGTCGCAGCGGCCGACGATACCCACCGGCCGCCCGGACCGCTCCACCACTGGTAGGCGCTCGACGTGGTGGCGGCCCATCCGGGCCCGGCGATTTTCCGTGTGGGTGGGTCCAATGGCCCTGCCGGTCTTCCTCCGGAGGCGGAACCGTCGGTGTAGCGGCATACATGGGCGACGAAACGGCGGGCACACACCGCCCCATGTCCGCGTATCGAATCCGGATCGATCACGAGGGAGTACCGACATCATGAGCACGGAACGAGTCCTTGTCGTCAACGCCGGGTCGTCGACGGTGAAGCTGTCGGTTCTCGATTCGCACGACGCCATCGTGTGCGCGTCGACCCTCGAGTGCCCCGACGAGATTCCGGACGGGGCGGTTTCCGGGTTCCTGCGCGATGCCGGGCCCGTCGACGCCGTGGGGCATCGGGTGGTGCACGGGGCGGCGGAGTTCACCGGTGCGACGCGGCTCGACCCGTCGGTGATCGCGCGGATCGCCGGCCTCGCGCCGTTGGCGCCGCTGCACCAGGGGCGGGCGCTCGCGGGGATCGACGCAGTTCGCCGGGCGCTGCCGGGCGTGCCGGCGGTTGCCTGCTTCGACACCGCGTTCCACCGCACGCTGCCGGCGGAGGCGAGCACGTACGCCCTGCCGGAGGGCTGGCGCACGAAGTGGGGACTGCGCCGGTACGGCTTCCACGGCCTGTCCCACGCGTACGCCGCCCGGCGGGCCTGCGAACTGGCGGGCGTGGAGGCGGCGTCGGCGCGGGTGGTGAGCTGCCACCTGGGCGCGGGAGCCTCCCTGGCGGCCGTACGCGCAGGCGAATCGGTCGACACGACCATGGGGTTCACCCCGGCCGAGGGCCTGGTCATGGCGACCCGGGCGGGCGATGTCGATCCGGGTCTGATCCTGTGGCTCCAGCGCCGCGGCGTCACCGTCGACGACCTCGAACAGGCGCTGGAGCACGGCGCAGGCATGGCGGCGCTGGCCGGCCACGGCGGGGACATGCGGGCCATCCGCGCCGCGGCCGAGGCGGGCGATCGGCGCGCCGCGATCGCCCGCCGGATCTACGCCTACCGACTCCGGACGAGGATCGCCGCCATGGCCGCCGCGATGGGCGGCCTGGACGTACTCGCCTTCACCGGCGGAGTCGGCGAACACGACGACGCCGTCCGGGCCGACGCCGTGCGCGAACTCGCCTTCCTGGGCGTGCGCCTGGACCCGCGCGCCAACGCCGAGGCGTGCGGCGACGCCGACGTGAGCGCCGGCGACGACCCGGTCCGCACGGTCGTCGTCACCGCCCGCGAGGACATCGAGATCGCCCACGAGACGCGTTCACTCGTCACCTCCGGCCGCATGTGACCCCGCCCCTCGGCCGTCGGCCTCGCCGAGGGTGATCGCCCGCCCGGCCCGGCCGGAGGTCCCGGTTCGGCTCAGGGTTGCGGCTCGCGGATGTCCGTCGACCAGGTCCAGTCGCGTACTTCCGGCATGTCCTCGCCGTGTTCGAGGATCCAGGCGCGGTGTCGGGTGCGGGCGTCGACCATGGTTTGGCGTACCGTCGCGGCGTGGGTGGCCAGGCCGGGGACGCGGTCGATGACGTCGATGACGCGTTGGTAGCGGTCCATGTCGTTGAGGACGACCATGTCGAACGGGGTCGTCGTGGTGCCGTACTCCTTGTAGCCGCGTACGTGCAGGTGGGCGTGATTGTGGCGGCGGTAGGCGAGGCGGTGGATCAGCCACGGGTAGCCGTGGTAGGCGAAGATCACCGGGACGTCGGTGCCGAAGAGGGCGTCGTATTCCCGATCGGGCATGCCGTGCGGGTGTTCGGTCTCGGGAACCAGTCGCATCAGGTCGACGACGTTGACCACGCGTACGCGCAGTTCGGGGAGCCGGCAGCGGATCAGGTCGGCGGCGGCGAGGGTCTCCAGGGTGGGTACGTCGCCGGCGCAGGCCAGGACGACCTGCGGGTCGCCGTCGTCGTTGGAGGCCCACTCCCAGATGCCGGCGCCGCGGGTGCAGTGCAGGACCGCCTCGTCCATGGTGAGCCAGTCGGGAGTGGGGGTCTTGCCGGCGACGATGACGTTGACCAGGCCGCGGCTGCGCAGGGTGTGGTCGCCCACCGACAGGAGGGTGTTGGTGTCCGGGGGGAGGTAGACGCGGACGACTTCGGGGCGCTTGTTGATGACGTTGTCGACGAAGCCGGGGTCCTGGTGGGAGAAGCCGTTCTGGTCCTGGCGCCAGACGTGGGAGGTGAGCAGGTAGTTGAGCGAGGCGATCGGTGGGCGCCAGTCGATCTCGCGGCAGGCGTGCAGCCACTTGGCGTGCTGGTTGAACATCGAGGACACGATGTGGGTGAACGCCTCGTAGCAGGAGAACACGCCGTGTCGGCCGGTGAGGAGGTAGCCCTCCAGCATGCCCTGGCAGGTGTGTTCGGACAGGATCTCCACCACGCGACCGTCGGGGGCCAGGTGGGCGTCGAGGTCGGTGACGGGTTCCTGCCAGGCCTTGGCGGTGGCGCGGTAGACGGCGCCGAGGCGGTTGGACTCGGTCTCGTCCGGGCCGAACAGGCGGAAGTCGCGGCGGTTCGCGGTGCGGGCGAAGACCTCGCGCAGGTATTCGCCGAGCGCGCGGGTGGGTTCGGAGGAGGACGCGCCGGGTTCGGTGACCTCGACCGCGAAGTCGTGCAGGTCCGGCAGCGGCAACTCCCGCACCAGGGCGCCGCCGTTGGCCTCGGGGACCGCGCCGAGTCGGGTGTCGCCGGCGGGGACGTTGGCGAGCACGATCGGGGTGGGGTGCCCGTCGGCGTCGAAGAGTTCGTCGGGGCGGTAGGAGCGCATCCACGCGTCGAGCAGGGCCAGGTGCTCCGGGTTTTCGCGCACGCCGGCGAGGGGGACCTGGTGGGAGCGCCAGGTGCCCTCGACGGGGGTGCCGTCGACGGTGCGCGGGCCGGTCCAGCCCTTGGGGGCGCGCAGCACGAGCATCGGCCACCGGGGGCGGCGCTGGGCGGTGGCCTTGTACGCGGCGATCTCGTCCAGCGCCTCGTCCAGCGCGGCGGCGAAGTCGGCGTGTACGCGGGCGGGTTCGTCGCCCTCGATGTGGATGGGGCGCCAGCCGTACCCGGTCAGCAGCGCGTCCAGCTCCTCGCGCGGCATGCGGGCGAGCAGGGTGGGGTTGGCGATCTTCCAGCCGTTGAGGTGCAGGATCGGCAGGACGGCGCCGTCGGTGCGGGGGCTGAGGAACTTGTTCCCGTGCCACGACGCGGCCAGTGGCCCGGTCTCGGCCTCTCCGTCGCCGATCACGCACGCGACGACCAGGTTCGGGTTGTCGAAGGCGGCGCCGAAGGCGTGCGAGAGGCTGTAGCCGAGTTCGCCGCCCTCGTGGATCGAGCCGGGCACGCCCGGGGCGATGTGGCTGGGTACGCCGCCGGGCTGGGAGAACTGCCGGAACAGGGTGGCCATGCCGGCCGCGTCCCGGGGGACGTTCGGGTGGCGCTCGCTGTAGGTGCCGTCCAGCCACGACGCGGCGAGCGCGGAGGGGCCGCCGTGTCCGGGACCGGTCACGTGCAGGGCGTGGGTGCCGCGTTCGCGGATCACCCGGTTCAGGTGGGCGTAGATCAGGTTCAGGCCGGGGGAGGTACCCCAGTGCCCGAGCAGTCGCGGCTTGATGTGCCCGGGCCGCAACGGCTCGGCGAGCAGCGGATTCTCCCGGAGGTAGATCTGCCCCACCGCGAGATAGTTCGCCGCCCGCCACCAGGCATCGACCATCGCCAGATCCGGTGCCGCGGGAGTCGTGGCCATCGTCATCGCTCGTCCTCTCGTCCGTCGCCGTGGTTCCGCTCATGCCCACGCTCGCGCTTCACCACATGTGGGGTGAAGGGCCGAACGGCCCTACGGGCAGGGGCCACACGGGCGACCTCGGGCTACCGGGGGTTTCGGAGTGGGGTTGTGGGCGAGTTCGCGGCCACGTATGTCGCGGCGGCTGTCGGAGGATTCAGGGCGGAGGCGCGGGCGGCGTTCTCGGCATCGTCACCGGGGACCTCGACGACGGCGACGATGGACAGGCGTTGCTCGCCGTGGCCGAAGAGCCCTTCCGCGTCGAGGCGGGCCATTGCCGCGACCATCGCGCGCAGCCGGAGTTCGAACTCGGCCTCCGCCTCGTCGTCGGGGAGTTCGAAGACTTGCGGTCGGGCGTCGAAGAGGCTTCTGATCGGGGCGAGGTGACGCTCCCCGTAGGTGCAGAAGGGCGAGTCCGCGTAGGACCACCGCAACATGTCGGCCTCGGTCGCGGATCCGCCCGCCGCGGTGGCCAGGGCCTGGCTCGACCAGGCCGACAGCGACGGGCCGAAGGCCTCGCCCGGCGTGACCAACGCGCAGTAGTAGAAGTCGTGTTCCGGGAATTCCCGGAACAGGTCCGAGACGGCGGCACCGGCGGCCCGGTACACGGCTTCGGTGAGATCCGCCTCGGTCGGTATCACGTCGACTCCCTCGCGCGCATGAGTGCGGAATCCCGGCGGGCGCCGTCCGCAGGTAGCCAACTCTCGCAGACGGATACGAGCGGACGCGGGAGTCGATGTCGTGAGTGGAACGTTTCGCGGTGTCGCCGTGCCGTCGGTGGGGGCGTGTGTCACCGTCTGCCGGTGACGGCCTGGATCTCCCGTTCGATGATCTCCTGGAAAGGCACGTCGTCGTGATTGCCGAGGATGACGCCGACCCAGCCGGTGTAGGGGTAGATGTTCCAACTGGCGACGCTGCCGGGATTGACTCCGGCGCGCCCGATCACCCACTGACCGTTGATGAGGCTGACCGGCAACGTGTACGCCCCGAATGACGCGTCGGCGGGCGTTGCCCGGCTGCCCCGCCCGTTCACCTGGGGGCCATGGGGGATCTTGGCACCGGTGAACAGCTCGGCGTAGGGCCGGTCCAGCACCGTGCCGTCGCCCAGTGCGTGCGCGAACCGGATCAGGTCCGGCGCGGTGGCGAAGCCCCCGTCCCCGGGCGGATCGATGAAGCCGCGGGCCGGGTTCTTGCCGAGCTGGTACGGGTCGGGGCTGCCCTTGTCGAGGTTGCGGACGGCGTCCACCCGGCTGCCGTCGCTCTGGCGCATGTACGAGTGTGCGATGTGCTCGTCGGTGAGCCACTGCGGCCTGGTGTAGAAGGCCGTGCCGGTCATGCCGCAGCGCCCGAAGAGGTGTTCCTCGACGTAGTCCCAGTACGTCGTGCCGGTCACGGCCTCCACGATCATCGCGGGGATGGCGACCTCTGCACCGGCGTGCTCGGTGGGAGTGCCGGGGGCCGACACCAGCTTCGCCTGCCGGGCCCACCGCTCGCAGTATTCGTGCATCTCCTCCCGGCTTTGGAAGACGCGCTCCAGGTCCTCATCGGGGGAGTTCAACCCGGACGTACCGGAGAGCAGATGGTGGATGGTCACCTGCCCGGCGATCTCCGGGGCGAAGCCCTTCAGGTAGGTGCCAACCGTGTCCCACAAGTTCACCTTGCCCCGCTGCGCCAGTTGCAGGATGGCCACCGCGCCGAACGGCTTGCCGGCCGAGCTGAGGTTGAACGCGGTGCCCTCGTGGTTGCGGATCCGCTTCTCCCGGTCGGCCATGCCGTAGCTGCGCGAGAGCACCGTCCGGCCCCGGTGCGACAACATCACGACGCCGGAGAACTTGTCGTCGGCGGCCAGGTTCGCCACGTACCGGTCGTAGGCTCCGCCGGGTCGGGTGTCCGGCGGGATGTCGGCACCGGCCGGGGCGGGGTCGGCGTGGCCGGGTGCGGCGCCCACGAGCGGCACACCGATCGCCGCCGCGCCGGCCGCCGCCACCCCGCCCCATCCGAGGAGCCGCCGTCGGTCGACGCCACGTACGGAATCCGGATCCATGATCACGGTCCTTCCCGATCGATCCACCTGCTTTGGATGTGCTGTGCGCCGTGCCGTCTCCACGAAACTCGGAGACCTGTCGTGGTGGCGTATGCGTTTTTCGATACATCCGCGATACGCCGCGGATTCACCCAATCCGGATCGGTGGGAACCGCCGCACGTCCTGTGACATCGGCGCGCGTCGGTAGGCGAGAACCGGCCGGCAACGGGGGAGCGGGATGGTGGTGGGGTCGGGTCCTCCGGGGAGCCTTACCGAGTGGGCCGGGTGCTTGGGATCCGGTTTCGGCGCCCGTGGTCCCGTTCTCGTCGGCCGGCACGACGGTGGTATGCCGACGCTCGCGTGTAGAACGACCGTGGTGGGGATGGATCCACCCCACGTTTGACGTGTCCGGCCGGCCCCGTGGATAGCGTCGTCCTGCCATTGCACAACCGGTGACAGACGGGAGACAGGACCATGAAACGACGCATGACCATGGGGCTCGTCGCGGCGGCAGCCTTCGCGGCATGCTCCGGGACGGCCGTTGCCTCGGCGGCGCCCGCCGCGCCGTCCGGGCAGGTGAGTGTGCTGGGGCGATGCCCGGAGACGAAGGACGTCCACGTCAACGGCGGCGAGGCGCACTGGACCGTTTGGTGTTCGGGCGGCCGGGTCTACGTCGACGGCTACGTGAAGGACACCAAGGCCGACGGAAAGTGCGCCGAGGTCTACGGCAGCGTCGGCTCGGTGGCGGTCAACAGCGCCAACGCCTGCCCCAAGAACAACAAGAAGACGTTCGCCTGGAACGCGCCCGGCAACAGCGTCGCCCTGTACCTGCGCCTGATCTGATCCGCAGCGCCGGGCGTTCGGCCGTGATCCGCAAACGGGTCACCGGTCGTCGCGGCCCTGAACCGCGGCGGGCCCGACATGCCGTCCGCTTCGGACATGCGTCGAACGCGTTCCGCCCCCGGTCTCGACGCCGGGGGTGGAACACGTTCGAGCGCATCCGCGCCGGCGACGTCCTTCGGTTCCGCGTGCCGCTCGGCTCGGCGAAGGTCGCCGTGGCTTTTCGAAGTACCGGCAACGGCATCCGTTACCGGTCGACGGGCTGGACCGGCTGGCGCAGGACGGTCTTCATCTTCTCGGGGGCGGTCTTGCGGGGGTCGCTGAGGTAGATCTCGTGGTGCAGGCCCCCGTGCCGTAGGGAGTTGGCCTCGAAGTAGGTGTGGTGGAGCTCGTGCAGGACCGGCGCCTCGTCGTCGTAGGGGCCGATGTGCAGTACTTGGGCGCTGGGCCCTTCGTGGAGCGTCAGGTGGCGTATCTCGGAGATCGCGGGCAGCTTCTTCTTGGCGAGCGCCGTGTCCTTGGCCTCCTCGATCATCTTCTTCGTGATCCAGGGGGGCATGGCGATGAGCATCGTCCAGTTCCAGCTGTCCTTGGCGCGGGTGGTGAAGACTTCCGGCCGGTCCGCCCACCACAGCCCCTCCAGCGGAGCGACGACGAAGTCGCCGGCGTCCGTCCGCTTGGCGGCGAACTTCAGGGTGTAGGCGACCGAGTACAGGGCCGCGACCGCGTCGGCGTATGCGGATGAGGTGTTCGGATCCCCGGTGCCGTCGATGGCGATGAACCGCTGCTCGGGGACGTCGACGATGGCCCAGGTGGTGTTCTTGGGTGCGTACAGATCCTTGTGCTCACGCTTCACGTCGTACGGAGTCACGGGTGCCGCACCTTTCCGGTCGTGGGGTGGTGTGTCGAGCGAGGCTCGGTAGTCGGACAGCCACTCGGCCTCGGCCGACAACTGGCCGAGGGCGTGGTCGAAGATGGCGCGGACGAAATCCGGGGCCTGCCGGTCCGCGCCGGCGGTTCGGCCGACCTGTTCGATGCGTTCGGCGAGTGCGCGGGAACGCCGATCGAGGGCGGCGAGCAAGCGCTCCCGGTCGATGGCCGGGGCGTTGGCCAGGCCCACCAGAATGCGTGGGAACACCGGATGCAGTTCCGCGATGGCCTCCTCGGCCGCGGCGGCGCATGCCCGGTGCCCTTCGGGGGTCGCGGTGTAGACCTTGCGCGTCTTGCCGCCCGCGGATCGGGTCGGATCGGTCGGGGTGATCAGGCCCCGTTCTCGAAGTCGGGTCAGCAGGTAGTAGATGGAGCTGAAGCCGATCTCCGTCCATTCGCGCATGCCGCGCTCGGAGATCACCTCCTCCAGTTCGTAGCCGTGCCTGGGTTGCTCCACCAGCAGGCCGAGCAACGTGAGCTCGGCGGCGGTCATGCCTCGGTCCATGTCTTTATTCTAGTACTGGAATAAAGGTCCCGGGGTCGCGCCGGTCGCCGGCTCCGCCACCCGCCTCCAACCGGCCCCGTTTGCCGCCCCGGAGGGTTGGATCCGAGCCCGGCGACGCGACGAACGGAGCGTCGTGCGTCGTTCAACGGAGACGAGGCTCCAGCGTGATCACGACCTTGCCGTGGACGTGGCGTCCGGCCTGCAGGGTCACCGCGTCGCGGATCCGCTCGATCGGGAACGTCGCGGCGATCGGCACGGTGATCCCGCCGTCGAGGATTGCGTCGGTGATCCGCTTCATCGCGTTCGGGTCCGCGTCGTAACCGCCGGTCGCGCGGACGCCGCCGGGGGGATTGGGCCCTGCGGCGATCGTGGAGATCCGCTCGGGCGGTACACCGAGCGCGAGCGCGGTCTCGGCCGTTTCGACGCCGAACAGATCGGTCGCCGCGGTCACGCCCTCCGGGGCCAGGGCCCGTACCCGCTCCGCCAGTCCGGAGCCGTAGGCCACGGGCTCGACACCGAACCGGCGCAGGAACTCGAATGTGCCCTCCGCGGCGGTCCCGATCACCCTGGCACCGGTGAGCTTCGCGAGCTGTACGGCGAACACACCCACGCCGCCCGCGGCGCCGCCGACCAGGACGGTGTCGCCGGAACGCGGTTCCATCACCGCCAACGCGGCGGCGGCGGTCATGCCGGCGACCGGGAGCGTGGCCGCCACCTCGCTGCTGATTCCCTCCGGCGTATGCCACAGCGGCTCGGTCGCCCCGGTGGGCGTCGTGACCACCACGAAATCGGCAACGGCCCGGCCCGGCGCGCCGCCGTGGACACGGTCGCCCACGGCGAAACCCGTGGCGCCGGCGTCGACCTCGTCGACGACCCCGGCGAAGTCGAACCCGAAGCCGGCCGGGGCGGTGATGCCGAACCGGGCCGCCACCTCGGGCTGCGCGGCGATACCCCAGTCCATGGGATTCAGACCGGCCGCCGTGACACGAACACGGATCTCGCCCGGTCCGGCATGCGGTTCCGCGACCTCTCGTACCTCCAGCACCTCGGGGCCTCCGAACGTCTCATAGCGAACGGCTCGGCTCATGCGTATCTCCAGGGAAACGTGACGGGACTTGGTCTCATCACCGTACACCGATGACGGGACCAAGTCCCGTACGATGTCCTCATGGCCCGATGGCAACCCAACGCATCCGAGCGACTCGTCGTCGCCGCCCTCGAACTGTTCGAGGAACGGGGCTACGAGAACACGACGGTGATCGAGATCGCGGAGCGTGCCGGGCTCACGAAGAGCACGTTCTTCCGGCACTTTCCGGACAAGCGCGAGGTGCTCTTCGGCGGGGGCGCGATGACCGGACTGCTCGTCGACGGGATCGACGCGGCGCCGACCGGGGCCGGTCCGCTCGAAGCGGTGGCGCATGCGCTGGACATGATCGGCGCGGAGGTCTTCACGTGCGATCGTCGCGAGTTCGGCGCCCGGAGGTCGGCAGTGATCGCCGCCAACCCGGAACTGCGGGAACGCGAAGCGTTGAAGGGACTCGGCCTCACCGCATCGATGATCGACGCACTCGAGCGTCGCGGCGTGCCCGACCCGACCTCGCGCGTGGCCGCCGAACTGGGCGCACTCGCCTGGAAGATCGCCTACGAGCGCTGGACGGACACGGCCAACGACGACACGTTCGGCGAACTCGCACGACGAACACTCGCCGAGGTGCGGGCGGCCGGCGCCATGTGCTGACGGCGGCCGCCCGGCCTGCGACGCATCGGGTCCGGAATGATCCGGCAAAGCCGTGCTGGAAACCGCACGGCGGGGAAGAGTACGCAGATGATCACTTGCGTCGTCCACTACACGATCGATCCCGGCAAGATCGAGGCGTTCGAACGATTCGGGCGTTGTTGGATGGAACTGGTGGGTCGTCACGGCGGGACCCATCACGGCTACTTCCTGCCCGCCGAGGGGGCGAGCGACCTGGCCTTGGCCCTGTTCAGCTTCCCCGGCCTGGCCGCCTACGAGCGTTATCGCGAACTGTTCGGCGTGGACGCCGACTTCGTGGCGGCGGACCGCATTCGCGACGAGAGCGGTTGTGTCGTGCGCTACGAGCGCACATTCATGCGGCCGCTGCTGCCGGAGGACGTCGCGCCCGAAACCGGGCCGAAGCAATGACCGACATCGGCGCCGATGGGCGCCGCGGCCGGCCGACGGCCGGGCCGGCGCGTGGCGCGCGGCACGCACGGGCGGACGACCCAGCCCGCTGCCGAGGCTCTACCGAGGTCCTGGTGTGCCGGGAGGGTCGCTGGGCAGGCTAGTTTTGCTCGAATGAGTCTTCTTGACGACGTGGCCGAACGCGACGGCCGGCGATGCTGGGTCTGCGACGAACCGGTCGACCTCGACAAATCGGTGAACGACCCCCAGGGGCCCAGCGTCGACAGTCGGACCGCCGACCGGAAGGCCAAGGTCGCCGAGCGGCTCGCGCACCGCGGGTGCAACAGCCGCAAGGGCGCGGTCAAGGTGGCCATCGCCTGGCCGGAGCGGCTGTACGTGGTCGAACCCGCGCCGTTGATCGCCGTTGCCGCGAGGCTGGAGCGCAAAGGTGGCCGTGAGATCGTGGGCCGCTGTCCGACCGCGCGGGACGCCCGGGAGGCGGCGGATTGGCTGGTGGACCGGTTCTCCCGACTGGTGCCGGGCCTGCCGGTGACCGCCGACGTCGAGGCGGGAGGCGGCCAGTTCCTGCTCGTCCTGACCACCGGCCGCCGCTGACCGTGCGCCGTCGAGGCCGCCCGGGTGCTGTCCGGGCGGTCGCCCGCGAAAGGGTGGGCCGCCGGCGACGTCCGGGCTCGGGCGTCGAGGGGACGGGCCCGGGCTGCCGGTTGCGATCCTCGGCCCGCTGCCCGGGTCAACCGGTGTCGGCCCGGCGCAACGGCGCTGACCCGGTGCGGTATCGCATCGGCCGCGCCGCCGACCGGCCCGGCCGTCCTCGCCCGACACGGGCGGCCCTGTCCACTCAATCGCATCCGCACCCGCAACCCCCGCAACCGTCGCAATCGCCGCAGCCATCGGTGGCACAGCCGCCGCCGGAATTCCATACGTCGTAGGCGAACTCGGCGTCGTGACCGCCCGCCCCTCGAGCCGACTTCAGCAGTGCCGTACGCGCCTCGGAGGGCTCCAGAGCGGCGAGACCGAGACAGGCGACCGCCATGGCCGACGCCGCCTGCGAGGCCGTTCCACCGCCGACCGGGCGGGTGGCCCGAAGTGCCTCCACCTCGGCGCGCATCGCCTTCACGACCCGGCGCCCCGTGGCACTCGCCCGAACCGGTGTGTCCCCCAGCGTGACCGCGATGGCGCACGCGCCCAAGGCGGACAACCCGAGCAGGAACGCGGACGCCCCTTCGAGATCGTCCCCGAACATCGAGGGCAGCCAGACCGAAACGATCCCGCCGATCGCGACGGCGAGCATCACATGGGCCGGGATTCGAGCCCGCCGCCGACGCCCGGGTGGGACGACGAGACCACGCTCGACCAGACTCCCCTCCATCGCGACGAGCGGTGCGTCGGGCCGGCGCAGTGCCTCGACGGCGCTGCTCCGCGTATTGCCGCGCCGTAGTGCGTCGAGCACGCAGTGCACGACGGGATCGTTGTCGTGCACGTCGTTCCCATCGACGTCCGGGCGGTGCAGGACCGTGACGTGCCCGTCGGACCCGACCTTGATCCGGCCCCGTTCGAGCAGCGCCGCGAGCGCCGTGTCCGCCACCCGGGCCGCGCCTCCCGCCAGGAACGCCATGTCGTGGTCGCCGATCGAGTGCGGGTCGGTGTCGCGGTCGGCCCGACCGCGGGCCAGACGACGCCACACGAGCGCCAGGACCCATACGAAGCCGGTGACGGCGAGGTGCAGGACCGGATATTGCAGATCCCACCGACTCAACGTCGCGAAAGACATGCCGACCCCCTGGTGAACGGCTGTCACGCACCCTGCGAACGGAACATAGCCACGTCCGTACGCCGTCCGACAGAGGCAGTTCCCTCTCCTCGCGGTGACGGCCCATGGACGCGGTTTCCGCAGGAGCCCCCGCGGCGGGGCGTGCGGCCCGGTGCGACGACATGTCGGCGGACAGGGTCCTGCGCGGCGCGATCGCGGCACGGCATCCAGGATCGAACGCACCGGGATTCGTGCTCAGCGCAGTTGCTCGGCCAGACCGACGATGATGCCCTCCGGGCCGCGGACGTAACAGAGCAGATAGCTGTCCTCGAACCGGGCCATCTCGCCGACGAGTTCGGCGCCGTGGGGGCGCAGGCGGGCAACGGTGTCCTCGAGGTCGTCGACGGCGAACATGACGCGGTGCGTACCCAGGATGTTGTGCGGCCGGTTGCGCGGCCCGGCGCTGATCGGCGCGGGGCTGCGGTACTTGGCCAGTTCGAGCCGGCTGTGCCCGTCCGGGGTCCGGACCATCGCGATGTCACAGCGGACGCCGTCGAGTCCGGTGCACCGGTCGGCGACCGGGCCCTCGATCTCGGCCCTGCCCTCCAGTTCCATACCGAGTTCCACGAAGAACGCGATGGCGGCGTCCATGTTCTCGACGACGATGCCGACATTGTCCATCCGCTGAATCGCCATGCCGATTCCTCCTTCTTCCTCGTGCGGCCGATGTCGGCTGCTGATGTTCCCGGGACGGAGCCGGTGACACGTTCTCGACATCCGCGGACCGCCGAACCGGCCGACATCGCGATCGGCGAGTCGTTCGAACACCACCCGGCCGGCCCACGGCCCGAGGTTGTCGTTGTGCCGGTGTCCCGCGTCCGCGTCCGGCAGACTGGCCGGTGCCGTTGACGGTCCAGGCCACCAAGGAGCCGCCATGTCCGAGACCCTCCGCCTCGATCCGGCGAAGACCGCGCTCGTCCTGATCGAGTACCAGAACGACTTCACCAGCGAGGGCGGGGCCCTCAACGGTGCCGTCGCCGCGGTGATGGCCAAGACCGGCATGCTCGCGAACACCGTGGCCCTGGTCGAGGCCGCCCGTGCCGCGGGCGTCACCGTCATGCACGCGCCGATCACCTTCGCCGCCGGCTACGGCGAACTCTCCCGACACCCGTACGGCATCCTCAAGGGCGTCGTGGACGGCTCGGCCTTCGTCAAGAACACGTGGGGGGCCGCGATCGCGGACGAACTCGCGCCGGCCGACGGCGACATCGTGATCGAGGGCAAACGCGGCCTCGACACCTTCGCGAGCACGAACCTCGACTTCATCCTGCGCGGCAAGGGGATCGAGACGATCATCCTCGGCGGCTTCCTCACCAACTGCTGTGTCGAGTCGACGATGCGCACCGGGTACGAGAACGGCTTCCGCGTCATCACCCTGACGGACTGCGTCGCCGCCACGTCCCAGGAGGAGCACGAGAACGCGATCACCTACGACTACCCCATGTTCTCGCTGCCCATGACCTCGGCCGAGGTCATCGCCCGCCTCTGACGACACATCGCACCCGTCACACATCGCACTCGGACGTGCGAGGGCGTACCCGTCGCGTCGGCGAGCATCCTTTCGGGTGATCGTGGGCTCGGCCTCGCTCGGAAGGGGACGCGGATGCGTACGATCCTCACGTCGGCCGCCCCGGGTCACCGATGTCGCGGGTGGGCGATCGGGACCGAAAGGAAGTGGCACCATGACCTCCAGGACGCGCGCCGTCGCAACGGCCGCCGCATTGCTGGTCGGAGCCGTCACGATCGCCGCCTCCCCGGCGACGGCGACGCCGAGCATGGCGTGGCCGTGCGGTGACGGGAAGTTCTGCATCTACCACGGCGCGAACGGAACCGGCGCGCACTACGAACTCGAGGACGGCGCCTCCGACCTGAGCGTTCTGGCCGGCGGGCTCAACGACCACGTGTGGTCGGTCCGGAACAACACCAGGGACGACTGGTGCCTGTTCCGCGACGCCGGACACAGGAACAAGATCCTCAACATCCTCGACGGCCAGACCATCAACCTCCAGTCGCCGCAGCGGGACCAGGTGAGCTCCACGCGCCGCTGCTGACACACGCCGCTGCGTCCGCGCCGACCCGGAGGCGGAATCGGATCCCGGGCGTCGCCCGCTGCAACCCTTCGGTGCCCATCCACGTATGCCTTTGAGATCACCGGCGTCGTCGAGACGCCCGGTGCGCGAAGACATGGAGGCATACATGAGGATTCGGGGCTTGCGGCGGGCAACGATCGAAAGGGGTTGGGCCCGAACATGCCTGGCCGCAGCGGCCGTTGCGGCGCTGCTCGTGGTGCCGGCGCCGGCCGGGGCGGCGGAGGCGTCGGGCGCGGTCCAAGCCGGGTCGCACCGGGTCGCGTCGGTGCGGTACGACCTCGGCGACCGGGCCTTCGTGCCGCCGCCGGTCGAGGCGGGCCAGTACCAGGGGGCGAACGAGCTTGCCGGGGTGGTCCATTACCCGGCCGACCTGGCGCGCGGGCGCTTCCCGCTGGTGGTGATCCAGCACGGCCTGTGGGACACCTGCGCCGATCGCCCGGCCTCCGTCGATCTCGCGGCGGCGCTCGAGGCCAGGGACGCGGCCATGGCGGCCGGCGACACCGTCGAGGCCGAGCGGCAGCAGAAGTTGGCCGACGTCGCCGGCGAGAAGCTGCGCGGTTGGCCGTGTGCGCCCGGGACCGAACAAATCTCCAGCAAGAACGGATACGACTACCTCGCCCGGGACTTGGCCGCCCAGGGCTTCGTGGTGGTGTCGATCGGTACCAACGGCATCAACGCGACGTCGTTCGGGCAGGCGCCCACGGTCTACCACGCCCGAGCCGCCCTGTTCAATCGGCATCTGGCCATGTGGCAGCGGTTGTCCGCGACCGGCGGCGGCGAACTCGCGCACCACTTCACCGATCCGCGTGATGGCAGGCCTCGACGGGTCGACTTCCGCGGACGCGTGGACATGACGAACGTCGGAACGGTGGGCCACTCGATGGGCGGCGGCGGGGCCATGCAGCAGGCCGCCGACCTGCGCCGGGGCGACTGGCCGGCGGGTGTGACGGTGAAGGGGGTGTTCGCCCTGGCGCCGACCAGCAACTGGGACAACGAGCCGGTCACCCGCGTTCCGTTCGCGGTGATGTGGGGCACGTGCGACGCGGTGCGCGGCGGCAACTACTTCGAGTGGAACGCCGGACGGAATACCGTTCCGATCCACAAATTCACCGTACACGGCGCCAATCACGCCTTCTTCAACACCCAGTGGTCACCGAGCAGCGGGCAGGTCAGCGCGCAAGACGACGCGGTGCCGGGCAGCAAGCCCGGTACCTGCCTCTCCCAGGACGACAGCCACCTCGACCAGGTGTCGCTGACCGAGCCCACTCAACGCACCCTCACGTCCGCGTACGCCTCGGCGTTCTTCCGCCGCTACCTCCACGGCGAGACCGGGTTCGACCCGATCCTGTCGGGCACGCGGCGCCCGCCGGGCGTACCGGCCGACGTCGTCGACACCCGAGTCGGCCACCCGCTACCGACCGGCTGAGCACAAGCCCCTGACGGGCCGCCCGAACCGGCCCGTCAGGTCCCCGCCGCTTCCGCCCCGCGGCCTCGCTCGAACCGGTCCACCACCTCGACGGCGGACTCGTCGACGTGGGCACCGGTTTCGACCACCTCGCGATCCGGATCGACACACCGGCCGCCACCCTGGAGCGGCTGACGGCCGCGAGCCTGGAGCCGGGCGAGGTCCTGTACCCGGCCATCCCGCCGGCAGCACCGCTGCGGACTTCCCCTGATCCACGGTGCCATCGCCAAGGACTGGGGAGGTTCGCGGGCTGCGGCCCAGCGGTTCTGCCACCCTTGGCCACCGGACCACTTGTAGCCCCACAAACCGCCAACCGCCGCGACGCAGGACCCGCTTGGGCCCGCCTCGGCTCAGCCCGGAGCGCCCATCAGCGCGGTGACGTAGGCATCCAGCCGCTTCTCCACGGCTCGCGTGGTCAGATCCGGCCTCCCTGCGGCTCGCCATGTCCGCGCCACCGACCGCACCTCTTCCGAGGACGCCAGTCCGTCCCGGATCAGCCAGTACAGCCGCTCGCTCGCGTCCGCGGCTCGCACCCCGCCGGCCCGCTCGTACGCCGCGGGAAACCGTAGACCCCACGCCGGGCCGTGCAGCAGCGCGAGATTGACGGAGCAGTGCGCCACATCGAGATCCGTCGGGCCCCAGGAGGTCGCCGCCCAGTCGACGACTCCGGTGATCCGGGCGTCTGCCGGTCTTGCCGGCGGCACGTCGAACAGTACGTTGCCCGGCTGGAAGTCCCGTTGCAGGAACCGCCCTTCACGGGCCGGCGGTGGCTTGCGGATGACATCGACAGCGGCGCGCCAGGCCGCCGCGTCGGCACCCTTCGGGATCACGACAGTGTCCGGGGTCGTCAACGCCACGTACTCCCGGGGCCGCTCGGCGGGTCGCAACGCGTGAATCGCCACGAGTTGACGGGCCAGCAGGGGGACGCGCCTCTCCAAGCCCTCGTCGTCGAGGACCGTGCGGCCCGCCAGGTGTGTCATGAGCAGCGACGGATACTCGCAGTGCGCGGCGGTCGGATCGACCGCGACCAACCCGGGAGCCGGCACACCGGTTCCCGGGAGCAGGGACAGGGCACCGGCCTCCCGGCCCAACCAGTCCTCGGCGTGGTCCACATCGACGTAGGTGCGCAGCACCAGGTCGCGGGTGCCTCCGCCGCGTGTGCCGATGGTCAGCTTGCGCATCTCGGCGGACAGGCCGCCGTGCAGCACCTCGGTTGCGACGACGTGTTCACCGGCGTCCAGGTGCCGGCTCACCCAGGCCAGGGTCGACGGTCGCACAGTCGCCGCCTCGTTGTGGTTGGTCATCGTGCCGAGTCCTTACGTCAACCCGCAGCGTCCAGGGCGGCGGCGACGAAGGAGGCGACCAGGGGGCGGCGGTCGTCCTGCGACCAGCCGAGGACGAGTTCGCTGTCGGGCGCATCGGTCACCAACCGGTAGACCAGGTCGGGGTGCATGGGCTGGGCCGACGAGCGGGGCAGGATCGCGATGGTGTGTCCCAATCGGCGCGATCGGTGGCTCCGCCGAAGAGGATGTCCACCCGGCGGGCGTCGGGCCGGCGGGCGTAGGCGGCCAGGATGCCGGACAGGAGGTTCGCGTCACCGCCGGGTTTGATCACCAGGCGCAGGTGGGCTTGCCGATCGCCGGCTCGGCGGGCCCTATCGGCCGCCGCGCCGACAGCGTGGAGGGCGTGCCGGCCATGGTGCAAAAGTGCTTCGCCGGCGGGGGTGAGGGCGACGTGCCCGCTGGTGCGCTCCAGCTGCGCGATCGCCAGGCGGGTCGCGGCGCGACCGAAGTGCAGTTCCTCGGCGACGGCGACGAAGTACTCCAACTCGCGGGTCTCCAGTTCGGCCATGCCGGGAGACTACCGATCGATCCATTCCTCCGAGGCATCGAACGAGAACGGATGGGTCTTGGACGGGCGCGAGACATGCCTGTTCGCTGGGGGCATGATTTCCGACGCGGCCGGTTTGGTCGGGGATGAGGTCGGCGGTCCACCGCCGACGTGGTGCTTCCGAAGGCATGCGGCGCACACGGCCTGGCCGCCGAACCGGCCCGCAGGCGGGGCCTGGACGCCGACACCGCGTTGTATCCCCGGCTTGCCGCGGGTGCGGCGTTCACCGCGTTCGACACCGTGCTGTACCGCTGGAACAGCGGCGACGGCACCGCCGATCCCGGCGAACCGACCGCGCGCGCCTTCGCGGTCATCGCCCCCGCGCTGGACACGGTCGAGGTCCGGGACTTCGGGCGGTCGCGCCCGCCCCTCGCCCGTTCACCCGGGCGCGTCGGAGCCCTCGTCCGACTCCCTGGCCCGTTGCCTAGGGGACGAGCCGTGGCCGCGGTCGTGCGGTGATCGGCAACGTTAGGGTTTGCGTACGGGGGAGGTGTTCGTTTCCCTACGCTCTCCGGCATGAAGACGTGGTTATCGTGCGCGAGGATGTCTTTGGCCGTGGCCGTGTTGGGCATGGCGGTGTCGGTCGGAGGTTGCAGCGACGACTCGGACTCGGGTGGGAAGCCGGCGATCCCCGGCGAACGGACGGGCCCCCCACCGGGCGGGACGCCCGAGGACGGCGGCGTGGACGGCACGAAACTGGCCACCGCCGATGCGTTGATCGTGTTCGAGTGCGGTCTCGGTGAGCCGGCTTCGAGAACCGGATTCAAACTGTCGGCGTGGTCCGTACGAGACGGTCGCCGAGTGGCCGCAGTCCAGGTGCCTCTGCCCGACAGGGCGGATCTGGCGTGGGGGTGCGGGTCGGGCGGGACCGCCTCGTCGGTGCGGCAGATGTTCGATCGCGATCTGACGACCGTCGCCGTCGCACTGCCCGTGGGCGATGACGCCGGCGCGCGTGCCACCGCGGTGAACCTGATCACCGGCGCGGTGGTCGGCCCCACACCCGCCGAAGAGGGCTTCGGCCGCACGCCGAAGGAGGGCGATGCGGTCATCCATCCCCGGACCGGGGACCTCTGGTACACCGACGCGGTCGCCCACAAGGTGATGTCGCGGCCGCTGACGGCTGCGGCGCCCATCACGGATCACGGGCCGGACCGGGGCTCCGGTCTGGTCCTGACCAAGGACACCCACTGGATGCCGTCCCTCGTCGGCTCGTCCGGCTTTGCGGCCAACCCTTCGGGGACGTACGGTGCGTTCACGACCTTCAACGAGACCCTTCTGCAACCCGCGCAGGCCCCCGAGTCGTCCTGGCGTGCCTTCGACCGGAGCAATGTTCCGGGGACGACGTATCTGCCCGGGGACAAGCCCGCCCCGATGTGCGGGCCGCAACTGTGGCTCGACGACCATCGGTTGATCTGTCGCACCGCCGACAACCTGGCCCTGGTGACCTTCGCCGACGACTACTCCGCCGTCGCGTCCACGCGTGACCTGCTTCCGGCGAACGACCGCCGCCCCGATCACCCGGTGGTCTCGCGCGACGGCGCCTCCATCGCGTTCCTCGCGACACAGGGCGATCGGCAATCGCTGTACACACAAGACCTCGCTGCGGGAGCGACCCCTCGCAAGGTCGTCGACCTGCCGCCCGGATCGCCCAACCGCTACCTGATCGAATGGCGTTGAGGCCACCGCACCCGCCGACGGCCGACGGATGCGCCGGCCCGGCGGCGAGCCGCCTTCCGCCGGTCGCGGGCGGTGTCGGTGTCCTGCCGACCTGCTCCGCCCGCGACCGAGGCGTCCCGGGAGTGTTGCTCGGCTAGCCCGCGAAGCCGAAGGCGCGGTCGGCGTCGCCGACCAGGAAGAACTCGCCGTGACCGTGATCGCTGTCCCCGAACGCGACGACGCTCGCGGACTCTTGGCCGCCGAAGGCGTCGGCCTGGGCGGTGCCGGCCCCGACGATCGCGGTGATCCCGGTGAGGACGACGGCCGCGACGACAGTACGAATACGCATGATCTCTCCCTTGGTTCGTGCTCGAATCTCGCACCACGATCACATCAGACAAAACCCTATGAATCGTGACATTGACCCAATCGGGGGCGATGTCGTGTCGCTGCGATCCTCGCCGCCGGTCAGCCCTCCGGATGCGACGCCCGGCTCGTCGGTGAACGGTCTGTGCCGCGGCGGATCACCGGCCGCGCGGTCGCGTGTCCTGTTGCGCGGCCCAGGATCGCAGCCGGGTCGCGGCCTCTTCCCGTGACAGCGGGCCGTGTTCGAGATGCAGATCCTGGAGATGGCGAGTGGCCGCGCCGATCAGTGGGCCCGGAGGTGCGCCGAGAAGCCGCATGATCGCCGTGCCGTCCAGAGCCGCCGGAACGTTCGGAAGCCTCCGGTATTTCTCGAACTCCGCTGCGGCACGCGCCTTTCTCTCGTGCTCCGCCGACTGCTCCCGACACCACTGGTCGTAGGTCGCCGCCCATCGCGCGGCCCGTCCGGCCGACCGCCAACCGTGCATGTCCTGCTCCCGACCGAGCCCCACGTCCAGGAACAGGTCACGGTGCTCCGCGCCCTCGGTGCCGCCCGGAGCGACATCGAGCAGGGCGAGCGCGGCGTTGATCGGCCAGTCCTCCCGTGGACCATCGAAGTCTCGGGTATGGACCGGTCCCCACACCATCGCGCCGTTCCGCCACACCGCGGCTACCTGGTAACCCTCTCCTCCATGGAAGTCCGCCTCCACGCAGGCGATCGGCCCGCCCAGCGACCAGTGGCCCAAGGTCCGCTCGAGAGCCGTGGACATCACCGTGCGTGGTCGACCGGTTCCGGCGTCGTCCCGACCGGTGGGCCCGGCCGGCTCCTCGAAGAGCCGTTCGGTGACCGGCACCAGCCCCAGTCGCCGTCGGAGCGGAGCGACAACTGCTTCCCCGACCCCGATGGTCCGGCTCCTGAGCAGGTCGAAACTCCCGACGACGGCGCTGAGTTCGTACGGCATTCCCGCAGGGTAGCCGCAGCCGTACCACCGCCCCGCGCAGGTCCGGCTCAGCTCGGATGCGTGACCGGTAGCGCCCCGGCGCGGCAGAACAGGAGTTGCTTCGGCGAGGTGCCCGTGAACGGGGATTGGTCGTAGTCTCCGTACCGCCGCACCACGTCCAGACCGGTCAGTCGGCAGAGCGCCGCGAGTTCCTCGGGAAAGAAGCAGCGCATGCCGACTCGCTTGGTGCGCACGCACACACCGTCGCGCAGGTAGTCCAGCGTGAAGCGCAGCACTTGCGCAGCGGCGTCGTAGCCGGTAGTCGCCCGCACGTCGAGCCTTGCCCCGTCCCGGTCCACGACCGACTTGTGGTGGTAGGGCGAATCGGGGAGCCGGCACAGCTTGGCCATGTCGGGGTTGAACACGTCCAGGATCAGCATCCCGCCCGGCCGCAGCACGTTCCGTGCCGAGGTGAGGAACGCGACCACGGAATCCAGGTCGTGCAGGTGCTGCATCGCGTTGGTCGCCGAGAACACCAGGGCGAAGCGCCGGTCGGAGCGGATGTCTCGGCAGTCCTGTTCCAGCCACTCGACCGGCAGTCGCTCGTCCTCGGCACGCCGACGGGCACGGGCAAGCATCGACGGCATGACGTCGAGGCCGGTGACCTCGACACCCGCCCGCGCGATCGGCAGGGTGATGCGCCCGGTACCGCAGGCCACCTCCAGGACCGGACCGCCCGCCCGGACCGCCTCGTCGACGAAGAAGGGGATGTCGTGGATCCGCGCGGCGAACTCCCGGTCGTAGAAATCCGCATCCTCGTATACGGCCAGGTCCTCCAACGGTTTCATCGTGTCACCGCCGGAGTCGGGCCGAAAGCGTCCGCGAGGCTGGTCAGGACGGAGCCGGACCAACCGCTCTCCCCGAACACGCCGACCGGCACGGCGAGCACGCCGCACTCGCGCCGAAGCGTCTCCGCCGGCATCTCGACCGGGAAGAAGTAGTTCCCGGGACAGCTCCGGCTCGCCGTGGGAATCGCCGCGAGCACGTCGTCCGGCAGCCGTTCGAACAATCGCTCGGCGCGTGCGGCCAGTTCGTCGACGACCTGCCGGGGCACGTCGCCGTGCTCGGTCAGCAGCCGGTCGGCGAGCCTCAGCTGTGCCGACGTCGGCGGATCCGCCCGGAACGCCTCGGCCAAGGCGGCGTGCGTCGGATCCAGCAGGACCACGCCGAACGTCCGCGGCCACAACCACCCCTTGGTGACCGAATGCAGCAGCACCGCACGACCGGTGTCCAGCAAACGCCGGGTGCCGGCGGCGAACGGGCCTCCCAGGTCGTAGACGCTGTCGATCAGCAGGTGGCGGCGTGGTGATACCCGCAACCACGAGATCACCGCGGCGCACTCGGCGTCGGACAGGTATCGGCCGAGCGGCTTGCTGGGGTTGGCCAGCAGCAGGTATTCCGGCCGGTCGTCCGCCGGCGACCTCGGCAGAACCGGAGCCGGCAGCGTCGGATAGGACTCGGGCGCCAGCCCCGCGGCGCGAGCCAGCTCGAAGTAGACCGGATACACGTCGCCGGGCAGCCACAACCGCGCCTGCGCGGCACGCAACTGGTGGAACACCACGCCGAGCCCATGACGGACCCCTCGACAGACCATGGCCCGGCGGGACCACTCCTCCGGCAGCTCGAAGCGCCGCAGCCAGGCACGGGCGAGATCGCACCGGTGCACCGTACGCGGGTCGGTTGGCGGCTCCGGTCGCAGCGGGGCGAGCGCCCGGTACACGTTGGTCTCGGCGGCGTCCAACAGCGAGGACGAAGCCCGCAGTTGCCGCTGCCGGAATTCCTGGAACCCGTCGAACCTCATGCCGCTGCGCCTTCCGCCACGATCTCGCTGGCCCGGTCCTCGAGGGAGGCGTAGCAGCGTCCGTCGGCCATGACGTTCCAACTGCGTGCGATGCCGTTGGTGCGTTCCCACAGCAGGCTGGGTTCGGTGTACGCGGCGATCCGCATCGGCCGGCCGTCCCAGCTGCCGTGGTAGACCGGCGCGCCCCAGGGCAGGCGGCTCGCCGGTTCGAGGCCGTGCCGCTCGGCGAACCGGGTGACGACGGACAGCGAAACCTGGTGCTCTCGGCTCCAGATGTTGGCGGCGCGGTCGAAGTAGAGCGACTCGGTGCTGGTGGATACGTAGAGCTCCTTGAAGCAGACTTCGTCGACACCGGAAGCCGCGGCCCACGACAAGTAGGCGGCGACGTCGGCCGCGTCGGCGACGCCGCCGTGCTGGAGTACGCAGATCAGTCTCATCCGCAGGCCCGGCAGGCGGTCACGTCCGGTGCGCCACGTGTCGATCACGGCGCCCACCGGCGTACGCAGCATCATCAGCCGCTCGTTGACGGCGTCGTCCTGGTGGTGCCGGGAGACCGCCAGCACGCTCAGGCCCGCCGCGCTCAGCGCCTCGAGACGGCCGGCCCGGTCGGCGTGTGTGCCCTTCGCCAGGGTGTGTGCGTTGGTGATCAGGACCACCTTCGGGAAAGCCGCCGAGCAGGCGGACACCAGTCGCAGCTGCTGTTCGAACGGTATGAGCGTGGGCTCGCCGCCGCCGGTGATCACCGCACGCTCGGCACCCGCCGCACGGGCGCGCTCCAGCCAGTGCCCGACCGCGTCCCACGGGACCCGTGCCGGCGCCTGATCGCTGGAGATCGAAGCCGAGGAGAAGCAGAACGAACACCGGGCCTGGCAGGCGGAGGCGACCGGCAGAAGCGAAACCGAGCGCGGTCGCGTTTCGGCGTAGCCGTGCAGTGCCGATTCGTGCAGGTGCAGGGAGGCCGCCATCGCGTCCTCGACGGTCGTCGGGCTCAGGGTGAACTCGCCGCCCGCTTGGCGGAGTTCGTGGACCGCCGACAACCGGATACGAGCCTCGTGCAGTTCCATGCCCAGACCGGTCGACACGTTGGGTATCAACGCGTCGGGGTCCACCGTGGTTTCCAGCACCAACAGCCGATCGCCCGGAATGGCCAGACGGTCCAACAGGCGTCGAGCCTTGCCGATGCCGATCCCCAACTCCGCACGGGTCAGCAGGTGGAACCGGTCGGGATGGGTACTCTCCGGAATCCCCGCCTTGCCGTAGGTGAAGGCGTACTTGTCGAAGCCCTTCGCGAAGTTCGACAACACGATGACGTGGAAGCGCTGGTCGCTGTGGTTCATCCCGTCATCATGCATGAACGGGCCCACACGACCTGGGCGGATTTACCGCGCGCGACGTGTCGGCGAGTCCGGCTGCCGCGGGGCATCACCGTCTCCGGGAGGCGACATTGCCCCCGAGGACGCGAGCGGGGAAACACGTCGGGTCGCCGGGGCGTACAGGATGGGCCGTCGAACCCGGCATGAGGCGGGCCGGAGCGGAAATCCGTCGGATATGACACGCGCACCGCGACACGGACGCCAAGGGGACGACGCCGATCATGCGATCGAGGTGGGGCCCTCCGAGCAGGTCGAGGAACGAGAGCCCGCCGAGCCCACCCAGTTGTCCAAACGCGCCTGGTGGGCGGTGCTGCGCGGTACGGTCAAGGAATTCAGGGACGACGAACTCTCGGACCGGGCTGCGGCCCTGACCTACTACAGCGTCATGGCGCTGTTCCCGGGTCTGCTGGTGCTGGTCTCCCTCCTGGGTGTCGCCGGTGAGTCCGCCACCGAGCAGGTGCTGGACAATCTGCACACCTGGGCGCCGAGTTCGGTCCGTGACGTGATCAGCGACGCGGTGCGGCAGTTGCGCAACGACGGCAGTCTGGGCTCGGTGCTGGCGGTCGTGGGTCTGGCGGTCGCCGTGTGGTCCGCGTCCGGCTATGTCGCCGCGTTCATCCGGGCCTCCAACGCCGTCTACGACATGCCCGAGGGCCGGCCGGTGTGGAAGATCCTTCCGCTGCGGCTCGGTCTGACCGTCGTCCTGATGCTGTTGGCGTGCGCGAGCGCGCTGATCGTGGTCTTCACCGGTGCTCTGGCTCGGCACGTGGGTACCGCGCTGGGTGTCGCCGACGGCGCGCTGACGGTGTGGTCGATCGTGAAGTGGCCGATCCTGGTCGTGGTCGTGACGATGATGATCGCGATCCTGTACTGGGCGGCGCCGAACGCCGCCGGTCGCGGCTTCGCGTGGGTGACCCCGGGCAGCCTCGTGGCCCTGGTGATCTGGATGCTCGCCTCCGCCGGGTTCGCCTTCTACGTCGCGAACTTCGCCTCCTACAACAAGACGTACGGAACGCTCGCGGGCGTGATCATCTTTTTGGTGTGGTTGTGGATCACCAATCTCGCGGTCCTGCTCGGGCTGGAGTTCGACGCCGAGCTCGCCCGGCGACGCGCGATCGCCGGTGGGCTTCCCGAGGGCCGGGAACCGTATGTCCGCCCGAGGGACACCCGTAAGTGGACCGCCGAGGAACGCCGCCGCCTGGAGGAGACGCCCTGAGTCCGGTGGTGCCCAACCCCCCCGTGTTCGTTGCGACGGCGGTACATCCGGACACGGGCGAACGATCGCCGCGAACCGGTCCGCGCCGGCTTACCGCAGGGCCGGCGCGTCGGCGGTGGTGCTCAGCGCCTCGTCTCGTACCTGGTCAGAACCACGCCGCCGGGAACCGTCCTCGTCTCCACCAGCTTCAGGTTCACCCAGTTGTCCAGCGCGGTGAACAGCGGCGTGCCGCCGCCCACCAGAACCGGATGGGTGGCGATCACGTACTCGTCGATCAGCCCGGCGCGCATGGCCGTCCCGGCGAGCGTTGCGCCGCCGATGGTCATCGGGCCACCGTCCTCTGCCTTGAGCCCGGTGATCTCCGTGATCGCGTCGCCGGTGACCAGGCGGGTGTTCCAGTCGACGTGTTCGATCGTCGAGGAGAACACCACTTTCGGCGTGTCGCGCCAGTTCCGCGCGAACTCGATCTCCGCCGGGGTGGCGTTGGGCTGTTGGTCGCCGGTCGGCCAGTAGGAACTCATCGTCTCCCACAGTTTGCGCCCGTACAGCGACAAGCCACTCGCCTGTTCGTGGTCGAGCCACCACTGGAACAACTCGTCGTTCCGCGGCCCGCCCCAGCCGATGTCGTCGCCGGCCGCGGCGATGTAGCCGTCCAGGGTCGAGTTCATGCCATAGATCAGTTTCCGCATGGCGCGGCCTTCCGTCCGGGGGTGTCCGGGGTATGGACCGGCGCGACGCGGGAAACTCATCGATGCGCGATCCGGGCTCGCAGTCGGCCCACGTGCCCGAGGCCCAGCGTGCTGTACTTGGCCGACTCGGGCAAGCCGGCCGATCGCGACTCCCGCGGGAGGGCAACGCCGCGCCGGAGGACGGGATTCGCGTTCGGCCGGTGGGAAACGGACACGTGGTTTCGCCGCGCGGGGGTGTGGCGCGAGAGTGCGCGTGCGGTGTGGAGGTGGCGGTGTGTGACGTCGGTCGGTGTCGACGCCGGCATCACCGCAGGGCACGGTGCGCCGGGTGGATTCCGGTGGCCGGTCCGCACCCGTTTCGCCGCCGCAGGGTAAGCGGGGCGGTCGGTCCGGCCGCCGGTGATTCCGGCCGTGGGTTCGGCTCGATTTATGGCTGTCCACGTGTCGCGTATCGGACACAATGCGACGTGACCGTCCGACGGTCGATCTCACAGCACCCTCTTTTCCTCCGGCTTCCGCCGCCCGCGTCGGACGACGAGTCCGGAACTCCACCCCGGCAACGACGGCTTCCCGCGTCGACCGGGTCCGCGACCCGCGAAACGCTTTCGTGAGGGACCGGGGCCGGGAGCGGGAAGTGGTTTCCCGTACAGCGCGCGTTCGTCCCCTCCGACCTTCGGTCGCGCGTTCGTGTTCGGCTTCCGGCCGTGCCGCCGGCAACCGATGTCACCGGGTCCTCGTCCCCACGTCGATTCGGCTGTGCCCTCGGGCCGTGACGCCCCACCGTTGTTCGGAGACGCAATCTCGACTGCCGCCCGGCCCTCACCGCGGAGGCGGTCGTCCGCACGCGAGGAAACCCCCTCCGGCGTCGGGGAATGCCGACGCCGCCCTCATCAGGAGGCATGCGTGAAGAGAACACGAACACGGACATCGGTCGGCGGGAGAAGGCGTATGTCGGCAGTGGCCGGCGCGCTCGCCGGCGCGGTCGTGCTGTTGACCGCCACATCCAACTCGGCTGTAGGACAGGGTAGTTCGAGCACGGACAAGGTCGAGTCCGGGGCCGAATACCAGGTTGCCGGGGTGCGCACGGCAGAGCAGCGCACCGCCGTCGCCGGCACCGGCGCCTCGATCGACGGCGTCGACGACAGTCGACTCGTGATCACCGCGACGCCGTCCGAGGTCCGTCGGATCAGGGCACTCGGATTCCGCGTCGACGCGTCGTCGGCGCGCACGCCGGAGACGGACGCGCACGCGTTCGACTTCCCGCCGTCCGATTCGAATTACCACAACTACGCCGAGATGGTCACCGAGCTGGACAAGGCCGTCGCGAACCATCCGGACATCATCACCAAACAGGTGATCGGCCGCACCTATCAGGGGCGCGACCTGTATCTGCTGAAGATCTCCGACAATCCCACCGTGGACGAGAACGAGCCGGAAGTGCTGTTCACCGCCCACCAGCACGCCCGTGAGCACCTGACCGTCGAGATGGCGCTCTACCTGATCAAGCTGCTCGGCGACGGCTACGCGAACGACGCCCGGATCAAGTCGCTCGTGGACAGCCGCGAGATCTGGATCATGCCCGACGTCAACCCCGACGGCGGCGAGTTCGACATCGCCACCGGCGCGTACCGCAGTTGGCGCAAGAACCGTCAGCCCAACGCCGGTTCGAGCAACGTCGGCACCGACCTGAACCGGAACTGGAACTACAAGTTCGGCTGCTGCAACGGTTCCTCGCCCGTCCCGTCGAGTGAGACCTATCGAGGTCCGCGAGCCGAGTCGTCGCCCGAGGTCAAGGCGATGGCCGACTGGGTGCGCGGACGCAGGATCGGCGGCAAGCAGCAGATCACGGCCGCGATCGACTTCCACACCTACAGCGAACTGGTGCTGTGGCCGTTCGGCTGGACCTACACCAACGTCGTACCGGGCATGACGCTCGACGAGTACAACACGTTCGCCACGATCGGCCGGGCGATGGCCGCGACCAACGGCTACACCCCCGAGCAGTCGTCCGACCTCTACATCACGGACGGCACGATCGACGACTGGCTCTGGGGCGACCAGCGAATCTACGCCTACACCTTCGAGATGTACCCCCGTTCCGGCGGTGGCGGTTTCTATCCGCCCGACGAGGTGATCCCGCGCGAGACCACTCGGAACAAGAACGCGGTGCTGCACCTGCTCGACTACGCCGACTGTCCGCCGCGCGCCATCGGCAAGACGTGCAGCTAGCTCGGCCGGCGCCGTCGGGTACGTCGTCGCCTCGGTGACGCGGTACGTCGCCCGGAGTCCGGAGTCCCGTCGAACGACCCGACGGGCACGGGCTCCGGGCGGTCTTTCCCACCGCCCGGGTCGATCCGCCTCACGCGCGGATCATGAACCTCACACCCGATCGACCGGCTCGGCGGGCTCGCCGACCGAGTGAATCCGCCACGCGAGCAAGCGTGGGGCGATTGGGTGGGCGAGGACCCGGGTAAGCGCGGGCGATTCGAGCGGGTGGTGTCCACCGTCACGACCGGCGGCGCCCCCGCGACGTCCGACAGGGAGGGCCCTTCGCATGCGAGCGGTGGCGTACGACGCCTATGGCACCGACAACTCCGGCTTGTCGGTGCGGGAGGTGTCCGATCCGAAGTGCGGGCCGGGGCAAGTCCTGATCGCGGTGCGGGCGGCCGGGGTCAATCCGGTGGACTGGAAACTGATGACCGGCGGGCTCGACGGCATGCTCGACGCCGTGTTCCCGGTGATCCCGGGATGGGACGTCGCCGGGGTCGTCGTGGCGCGCGGGCCCGACACGCCGGAGTTCGAGATCGGCGACGAGGTCATGGCGTATGCCCGCAAGGACATGGTGCACGGCGGCACGTACGCCGAACTCGTGGCCGTGCCGGCCGGCTCCGTGGCGCGCAAGTCGGCGGCACTGGACTGGGCGGGGGCGGCAGGCTTGCCGCTGGCCGGTCTGACCGCGCTGCGCACACTGGAGCGACTCGACATCGGCGGCGGACAGACGCTGCTGATCCACGCGGCGGCAGGAGGGGTCGGGAGTCTCGCGGTTCAGATCGCGCGCGAGCGCGGAGCGCGAGTCATCGGGACGGCGTCCGAGCGCAACCACGACTTCGTGCGTGGGCTGGGGGGCGAACCCGTCGTGTACGGGGACGGCTTGGCCGAGAGGGTCCGGGAATTGGCGCCGGAGGGCGTCACGGCCGTCGCCGACTTCGTCGGCGGGCAGTTGCACACGACGTTGGCGGTGCTGGCGCCCGGCGGGCGGCATGCGTCCACCGCCGACAACAGCGTGGACGAGCACGGCGGCCACTGGATCTGGGTGCGCCCGGACGGCGCGAAGCTCGCCGAACTGGGGGGCTGGTCGACCGGGGGAGATTGACCGTGGAGATCGCTGCCACGTACCCCTTGGAGGAGGTCGGCACGGCCTGGGACGCCAGCCGTTCGGGCCACACCCGCGGCAAGATCGTGCTGACGCCGTGACGCCGTGACGCCGTGACGCCGTGACGCCGTGCGGGTCAGGGCGGCGGTGTGCTCGCGCAGCGTGGCGGCGAAGTCGTGGGCGTACTCGCGTTGAACGCACAACACCTCGCAGCGTTCACGGGTGGTCGTCTCGAAGCCGCGCAGCACGTCGACCGGCGCGGACCGCTCGGCCGGGTCGGTACTCGCCGCGTCGCCCACCTCGCCGACGTCAACGCCGTGCTCGACCCCGATCGCAAGAGCGTGGTCTCCCACGCCACCGGACGGCGGCCGACCCAGCCGGCGGGCAACGGGCCCTCGGCTGCGGGGAGTTGGGGCGGCGTTTCGTCCTCGTCGTCGGCCGCTCCCCGGACCGGGGTGGGAATCTCGTTCGCCGGTACGGCCCTGGCGGGGCTTCGGCACGCCGGCCCGCGCGGTTTACGGGCAGGCTCGCTCACCCGCAGCCCTTGGGCGGTCAGGGGCCTCACTCGAATGGGGTAGTGCGGCGAGCGGGGGCAACCGGTTGGTACCAGTCTGGGAGGTGCCCCTGCGTGTTGATCGCCGCCGCGGCCTTTCGCCGGTTCGTTCCGGCCGGCCGGCGGACGGACCCCCGGCTCCGCCCGGTGTGGGTAGACGAAAGGTGGCCCATCATGAGCGTTTTCGAGAGGCTGGAGTCGAACGTGCGGAGTTATTGCCGCACCTGGCCCGCCGTATTCGATTGCGCACAGGGCGCTCGGCTCACGGACGAGAACGGTCGGTCGTACCTCGACTTCTTCGCCGGTGCCGGTTCTCTCAACTACGGCCACAACAACCCGGTGCTCAAACGCGCGCTGATCGAGTACATCGAGCGCGACGGCATCACGCACGGCCTGGACATGGCCACCACCGCCAAACGCGCCTTCCTGGAGACCTTCGAAGACGTGGTCCTGCGGCCCCGCGACCTCCCGTACAAGGTGATGTTCCCCGGCCCGACCGGCACCAACGCCGTCGAGGCGGCGCTGAAGCTCGCCCGCAAGGTCAAGGGACGCGAGTGTGTCGTCTCCTTCACCAACTCCTTCCACGGCATGTCGCTCGGAGCACTCGCCGTGACCGGCAACGCGTTCAAACGCGCCGGGGCCGGTATCCCGCTGGTGCACGGTGCGCCGATGCCGTTCGACCACTACTTCGACGACACGATTCCCGACTTCCTGTGGTTCGAGCGCCTTCTGGAGGACCGCGGATCGGGGCTGGACGTGCCGGCGGCGGTGATCGTGGAGACCGTGCAGGGCGAGGGCGGCGTCAACGTGGCCCGCGCCGAGTGGCTGCGCGCGCTCCGGGACCTGTGTCGGCGGTACGACATACTGCTCATCGTCGACGACATCCAGATGGGCTGCGGTCGCACGGGCGGGTTCTTCTCCTTCGAGGCGGCCGG